>JBHADT010000027.1:0-156532 GCA_041855205.1 Bacteroides sp. | reverse complement strand
CATACATGCTATTTTTGTCTTGTTCGTCTTGTACTGACATTACTTTAAGCTAACCGGGTAATATACGGATTAGGAAAAGCGAAACACATGTAAACGAGATAAAACCAAACGGTAGAACCTTTGATAATATTTATTCTAAAACTATCTTACTTATGAAGAAAACACGAAACAGGAAACGGTCTCTGCGGTGTCGCTTCTTCTTTTGTCTTTTTTCGCTTCTTTTTTGCTGTACAGGCGTCGTTTACGCGCAAGGGAGTTTTACGGTGAAAGGGGTGATTATGGATAAGACAGGATTCCCCTTACCTGGAGCCAGTGTAGTGGAAAAAGGAACGATTCACGGTGTCATTACCGATTTGGATGGGAATTTCTCATTAGAGGTATCCGGTAAAAATGCTGTGTTGGCAGTATCATTTATGGGATATATACCGCAAGAAGTGAGGGCAGAGAATCGTAGCATGAAGATTGTACTTGAGGAAGACACCAAATTACTCGAAGAAGTGGTAGTGGTAGGTTATGGTACAATGAAAAAGAGAGATGTGACGGGAGCCATAACCTCTATCTCTTCGGAAACGATAGAGCAGAAGATGGCTACTAACGTATTTGAGGTTTTACAGGGTACCACAGCCGGCGTCCAAGTCGTGTCCGGTTCGGGACAGCCCGGCGAATCTTCATCCATAAAGATACGCGGAATCTCCACCTTCTCTGCCGAAGGCGTGACTCCGCTTTATATCGTAGATGGCGCGCCGGTGGAGAATATAGATCGAATCAACACGAACGACATCGTCTCTCTGGAAATTCTGAAAGATGCGGCTTCTGCTGCAATCTACGGCTCGCGTTCAGCCAACGGAGTAATCATCATTACTACCAAGAGTGGCAAGGAAGGTAAACCCCGTATCGATGTAAAATACAACCATTCGTGGGGAAAACTTTCACACAAAGTTGCCCAAACCAACAGGCATGAGCGTTTGCTTTACGATCGTTATCGCAAGCAGTATTTCGAAACGTATGGGGGAGGCAATCCGAGTGAAAGCGATGACATTCTCAATGACCCGTTGAACGTTTTCTTCAATGTGGATAATGATTATCTGGATATGATAACAATCACTGCCCGAAAAGATCAGATAGATGTGAGCGTGGGAGGAGGAAGCAAAAAACAAAAGTATTTCATCAACACGGGTTACTACAACGAGAAAGGTATCATCCCCAATACGAGCTTTCAACGCTTGAACACCCGTATAAACTCAGATTACTCACCTGTCGGTTGGCTGAATATGGGAAGCCGTGTATCGCTCACTTATGCTCAAAAGAAAGGTCTGAACGAGGGGGTGTTACTGAATGCGGTGTTGAGCCGGCGTCCTTATTTCAATACGTATTACCCTGATGGCTCTTTAGTGGGTGTATTCAATGGACAAAAAAATCCTTTGGCGCAGATAATGCATACTACAGACTTTACAGACTCTTACAAGGCAAACTTCTTTCAGTTCTTTGAGATCTCGTTTAATAAGTATCTGAAACTGCGTTCAAACATAGCTGCGAACTTCTATCTGGACAAACGAAAGAAGATGGAACCGAGTATCATAACAGATGAATGGCAGAAACAGAACAGAGGATATGCCTATAACTATCTGAACTGGAACTGGATGAATGAGAATTTCCTCACGTATGAGCGCAAAATAAAAGAGCACAATTTCACTACCATGCTGGGAGTTAGTGCTCAGCAGTGGCGCTATGAGAACGAAACTTTTGCGGGTTTGAATTCTTCTACCGATTTCATTTATACGATGAACGCATTTGTCTCGAATCTCGACCTCTCTGCTACGGGAGCTGTGTTGAGCAATCATTCCATGGCATCTGCTTTTGCCCGGATTACCTACGATTATGGCGGACGTTATTTGTTAACTGCCAATGTTCGTCGCGATGGTTCGTCACGTTTTGCCAAGCAGAATAAATGGGGTAATTTCCCGTCGCTTTCCTTGGGATGGCGCTTTTCGGACGAGAAATTCATGCGGTTCTCCAGAAACTTTCTGGAAGACGGTAAGATTCGTTTGAGTTATGGTGTTACGGGTAACGAAGCTATAGGGAACTATGACTATGTGTATTCCTATTCTCCGAGTTCCATCTATGACGGTGTCGGTGGAGTGAGTCCCACACGTATAGGAAAGGATAACCTGAAGTGGGAAGAAACGAGACAGCTGAATATGGGACTTGATTTGAATTTCTGGAACAGCCGCCTGACGCTCACGGCGGATTACTACTATAAATATACAGATGGACTTTTGGCAAACTACCAGTTGCCCAAAGAATCCGGTTTCTCATATATGAAGACCAATGTAGGAGAAATGAGTAACAGAGGATATGAAATAGCCGTTACGGGTGAGCTTCTCCGTAACAAGGATTGGAGATGGAATGTGTCGTTTAATATCTCCGGAAACATCAACCGTATTGAAAAACTTTCTGAAGGGAAAGCTTATATGGAGGGCGATATCTGGTGGATGCAGGAAGGCGGACGTATAGGCGATTTTTATGGCTTTAGGAGTGCAGGAGTATTTGCATATGATGAGTCGAACGCCTTTACAGACAAATGGGAACAATTGACTCCGCTCTTCAAGGAAGGAGTGTTTCAGTACAAGTATTTGCTGAATGGCAAGGAATACACCGGAAATGTTCTCAAGAAAACACTGCCTAACGGTAAGCCTTTCAGGGGTGGAGATTATAACTGGATTGAACCGGCAGGTTCGGAGAATGGAATAATCGATGACAATGATCGTGTGGTAATTGGCAATGCCATGCCCGATGTGACAGGCGGATTGAACACGACGCTCACATGGAGAGGGGTGAGCTTGTATTTGGGATTCTATTATTCATTAGGCGGAGAGATATACAATGCGGCGGAACACAATCGCAATATGTTCAAATATTCGGGTACTACGCCTTCTCCCCGGGTGATTCATAATATGTGGTTGAATCCGGGTGATGACGCCGTCTATCCCCGTCCGTACAACGATGACTACAACAACGCCCGCATGGGAAACTCTTTCTATCTGGAAGACGCTTCTTTCATTCGTTTGCAGAATGTCCGTCTTTCCTGCGACCTCCCTAAACGTTGGGTTGAGAAGATGATGTTGAAAGGTGTAAATGTATATGCTTTTGTGAATAACGCACTGACGTGGACAAAATATTCGGGTTTCGATCCTGAATTCTCCACGAGCAATCCGTTGCAGATAGGCAAGGACTCTTATCGCTATCCGAGGAAGAGGGAGTATGGTATTGGTTTTTCAGCTAACTTTTAATGAAGATTACGTATGAAAAAGATGAAATACACTATTGGAATTGTCTGCTTGTTCTTGTTTTTATGGAGTTGTTCCGATTTTCTGAATGAGGAACCGGTAAGCGAGATACCCGCAGGTGAAATGTGGCAGACAGCCCGGGACGCCAAAGCGGGTGTGAATGAAATTTATGGCTTACTGCGCACAACACTGCGAGAGAATTATTTTTATTGGGGGGAGTTCCGTTCGGACAATATGTCGGCTGGAGCACCCGTAATGGCTGATCAGGCGCGGGTTATTAATAATCTCATGTCTACCGATGAGCGTTGCTCCAGATGGACCTCCCTGTATCAGACCATCAATCAGGCTAATCTGGCTATCAGTAACATTCCTCATATCAGTATGCCGGATGTTTCCGACCGTAATGACTATTTGGGTCAAGCTTATGCGCTGCGTGCTCTTGCTTACTTCTATGCAATTCGTGTGTGGGGAGATGTCCCTTTGTTTACGGAACCTACCGAAAAATATTCATCGGCTATTTATAAAGAACGCACAAACAGAAAATACATTATAGAACATCTGATTGTTCCGGATTTGAAGAAGGCGGAGCAATTGATTAACCGTAATAAGAATTACGAAAGGAAGCGAATCTCCATTTGTGGTGTGTGGGCTATTATGGCAGATGTGTATATGTGGATGGGAGAATACAGTCTGGCAGATCAGACAATCGATAAGATGGCTGAAATAAAGAATGGGAATAAACGCTTTGTCGATTTTGAACCTTCTATACAGACGTGGCATACGATGTTCACCGAGGAACTGAACAACAAGCCTTCGGATGATACGCCTGAAAACGATGAATATAGCTCCAGAGAGTTTATCTTTCTGATACATTTCAATATGGATGAAGTAGGAACGAACGGATACAGCTATATGTATCAATGGTTTTCCGGTTCGGGCAATCGTGCGGCAGTAGTTTCGGATAAATTCATGTCGATCTTTGAGGCGGACGATATGCAAGGTGATTTGCGTAAAGAACATATGGTGAAGAATTATCAGGGTGGAAATGAATTACGCAAATACATGTCGGGCAATATCAGCAACTCGCTGAATAAAACCTGTGAGGTTGCCTATCCCATCTATCGCTACACCGACATGCTGTTGCTGCAGGCAGAGGCTCGTGCACGTTTCGGCAGATGGGAAGAGGCGTTGGACTTAGTGAAGAAAGTACGTGAACGTGCGGGACTTGCCACTCCTTCGGCGCTGGATTTTATTTCGGAGGAGGAAATCATAAATTACATTCTGCGCGAACGCCAGGTAGAACTGATAGGAGAGGGACGCCGTTGGTTCGATTTGCTTCGCACAAACAAATGGAAAGAAGTGATGGAGCCTATCAATGGGATGAATCAAGATGGGAACGAACTATTTCCTATTCACTATTCGCATATAATAGAAAATCCCAGATTGTTTCAGAATGAATATTATGGTAATAACTAAAAGTCGAGAAAATGAAAAATACAATATACTCAGTTCTTTGTTTTTCTCTGGTTCTCCTTGTTTTTTCCGGATGCGAACTTGAGTTGCAAAAGGACTATGATTATACACCTTCTGTCGATAACCCTCACCTGAATGTAACGGCTTGGAAATATTTCGAACAGAATGAAGACGCGTTCTCGGAACTTGTCGAAGCGATTGAGTATGCCGGATTGAAGGAGTATTATACACAGACGGATAAAAAATATACCTATTTGGCTCTTGATAATGTGGCGATGCGTTCTTACCGCGAAAATGTGTTTCCGGGAATTGGAAGCATTGCCGATTGCGATAGAGAAACGGTGAAGAACATGCTGCTATACCATATAATTGATGGAGAATACAGTTCTTACGGTCAACTGAAGGTGGAACCTATGTTCGTACTTACGATGTTGCCGGGAGAGCAGGGGTTGATGACTATGTCTGTATGGAAAAACCCGTGGCAAGCTGCCGTGGGTAAAATTCTGATAAATGAAACCGGAAGCAATGGAAAGTCTCCCCAACGGAGGGTGAAAACAAGTAACATTATGCCGTTGAATGGAGTGATTCATATCCTCGAGCAATATTGCTATTATCAGAAATAAATTTAAAAACGGATGGATGCTATGAGTAAAAAAATATATGTATTAATACTTATGGGGATTGTACTGGGTCTTTCCGCTTGCAACGGCAACAAAGAAGATATTGACCCGACTTTGCCAGCACCCGTGGTGAACTTCCCGATGGAACGACTGAGTATTGACCTGAATAAGGTGGACAACTTGCCTGTGGTGGCGATTATAAAGTCGGAGGCAGGATTGAAGAAAGTAGTGATGAGAATAGAGACGGAGAAAGCCATGCTCGACTATAAAACAGTGACGGACTTTTTTAACCCGATGTCGTATAGCTTATCGGAGAAGTTGGAATACGATGTGAGTTATCGTGCTTTTATCATAGAGGCTACAGACAGACTGGGAAATATCGTTACGGGAATGCTTCCTTTCGACGTGACAGATGTAGTGGAGCGGCCTGTTGTCGTTTTCGATCCGGAAGAGATTGTATATGACGAGATGGATGAAAATCCGATGATTCCCCGTACTGCCTTTAAAATAACCTCTGAAGCGGGTTTGAAGAGAGTGGAGATGTTCTTGGTATCCTCGAATGGGCAAGAACCGAAAGGGAGTGTGGAACTGAACGGAGAAAAGGAATTTTTGTTCGATGAAATGATAGACTACAAGGAGGGAGATCGCGGGTTTAAGATAAAAGCGGAAGATACTTACGGATATGTAACCATATCTACATTACCGGTAACCTACAGAACTATTCCCGGACCGGAATTGATCTTACTGGAGAACGTTATTTTTGCGGAAACGACTTCTCCCAAGGCTGTACCCATGCAGATTAAATCCTTGCGAGGCTTGCACGAAATCATTATTTATCGCATAGAAGAGGGGGTGGAAGTAGAAGCTTTCCGTGTGTTGAAGAATGGGGAGACCATACTGGACTACGCGCCGGAGATAGAGTTTACCGAAGTTACCTCCAGATTGAAGGTCGTGGTTACCGATGGTAGACCAGGTAAGGAAGCTGTAGGTTACATAAAAGCATATGTGGATATGGAAGTCGCCATTGTTACCATCGGCAGCCAACCCATAGCCAGCACACCTCATGAGAAATATCTCGATACGTATGGAATGTTCTCCTTGAATGATATGAAAACTTACTCTGTGGATTATGCGATAGCAAGTGAAGAAAACGGGAAGAATATCGACTTTAAGTTCTATTGCTTCGGCGGCTCGGCTATACCTCGTCTGTATTCCATGGATAATACGGAAAAAGACAAAGAATTTTCAGGAAGCACAGGCAAACTATCTTCGATAAAGGTGAAGAATGCCACACGCTTTGCCGTGTTGTCTACGTTTGACTTTGAAGAAGCTACGGTCTCTTCCATTTCCAAGATTCTTTCCAGTAATATTTCCTCATCGAGGTTGACACCTTTTGAAACGGGGGATATCATCGCTTTCCGTACTGGTAAAACATCTGCTGCAGGCGAAGGTCGGATTGGGGTAATGAAAGTCGTGGGGATGACCGCACCGAAAGAACTTCTCCCGGGAAATCCTACTGTACGTGTGTTGACGGTTGAGATTAAAATTCCGAAAAGGAAATAACTATTTGCATAGAAGAAGCGTCTCTTAACTATAATTTCCGGATTCGACCTGATACATTTCTCCGTAGTGGTTTTGTATGTATGGATTGGGTTCGCGGTGAAACGAAGAATAAGATAAATTGAGTAATCATGAAAAAGATAAAATTGTTATTGTTTTTATGGGGAGTAAATATCGTGCTGGGGGCTTGCTCGGATGAAAATACGCCTCTTGTAACGATTGATAAACCCTTTCAACTTCCGTCGAAATCTTATCTGCTGGCTGAACAAGCCAGGCGGGCGGTGATTATCAGAGATGCGGACACGCACCAAAATGTCTGGGAATGGAATCCTCATACAGCTCGCATACCTGCCGGGCAACAAGGTTGGTTTGTGAATCCGAGTGAGGTGAAACCGGTTTACAACAAACGCTATGTACTGATGACTGCTTCGGGCGGTGCCGTGGCTTTAATTCGTTTCTCAGACCACAAGTTGATGTTTTATGCAAACTGTGGACAAAACCCTCATTCGGCAGAAGTTCTTCCTGATGGGAATATAGTTACGGCTGAATCCAGATCGGGAGAGATAAATACGTTTGTGGTAGATACGCTGAAAGTGCTCGGAGTGAAGAAGAACACGGTGAAGCTGGGTAATGCGCATAATGTGGTTTGGGATAGAAAACGTTCGTGCCTTTATGCCACGGGAACCATCTCATCCGGGGTTACGGCCTTGTTCCGCTTTAAATACAATGGAGAGCGAGACAATCCGAAACTGACAAATCAGACCCGTATATATACATTTGAAAAAGAGTCGGGAGGTCATGATTTATTCCCTGTGTATGGAGAGGAAGATAAACTCTGGTTGACGGCAGCTTCGGCTGTTTATAAAATTGATGTATCGACTGATATACCCACATGTGAAAGAATCTACGACTTAGGGGATATAAAGAGTATTGGTAACGCTCCCGATGGAGTGATAATGATAAAGCCGGTTATGGAATGGTGGGCGGAAGGGCTGACTGATGAGAAAGGCGAGTCGCTTTTTATTATGAAAGGAGCGAGGCTATACAAAGGTCGATGGATGCTCGACAATACATTCAGCTATCCTGAAAATCATGATTTTCTGTTGAAGGAGAATGAATGATTCACGACACACACTCAATTAGAAATCATAAAACAAGTCATGAAGAAATCTTTTGTTCTGCTGTTATTCTTCTTTTCTGTTTTTCCGTCTTTTTCGGCAACGAACCTGCCGAAAAAGAAAATATATGCCGACTATCATGGAGTACGCTACACCCGGCAACACGACGGTAAGTTGGGACGTTGGGAGATGTATGCCGGCACGGAGAAATCAAAGACCGGAAGAAAAACTTTATGCTACAATGCCGATTTAATAGATGAAACCGGAAGGCACGACATTGCTTCCGTATCCTATCCGCTGATTGGCATGCAATCAGATATGGATCCTGATTACATGGAATATCAGATATTATCCGCGAAAGCGGCAAAGATAGACGGTTTCTTTATCGAGTGGGGATTTATGCCCCATGAAAATGATGATTTGTTGCGAGAGATACAAAAGGTGGCGGCAAGATATGATTTTGAAATAGGAGTAAACTGGTGCGATGCATGGCTTTATTATGATTGGATAAGTAAGATATATCCCGAAATCAGTACCCGTGAAGCCAAGACGGAGTATATGGTGAAATGTTATCAGTATCTGATAGATAATGTTTTTACCGGTGTCACGGCTCCTTTGGTAAAGGGGAATCCCGTTTTCTATCATTTTGGAGCCGGTGCAACCGTAGATGAATTCCGAACCGTACTGTCCCGGGTGCAACTGCCGGAAGACTTGAAAACGCCTGTCGCATTGCACCGTTGGGCGGATTGGGGCAGGCTGGAGGATGGTAAATACAGACCTGTCACCCGTAGTGATGATATGGATGCTTGGAAAGAGATTGGCGAGATACCCGCTGCATGGCTTCCTGCACGTGTACGTCCTATGGATGCGATGTATGCGAAATGGGATAATTATGCTCTTCCGGAAGATGCGATTGAATTTATGAAACCTTTCCGGGACTCCATCTGGCATAGTCCTAATCCGGTTTATGTCGTCAAGTCCGGTTTTGCCATGCCGGGGATGGACAATAGAGGATGTGCGGGTTGGGGGCGTCAGCATTTCTTTTATATTCCCCGTAACAATGGAGAGACGTACGAACAGATGTGGCAGTTCTGCATGGCAGAGAAAGAACATCTTGATATGATGTTCGTCGCATCGTGGAATGACTATACCGAAGGACACGAAATAGTGCCTACGCTTGAAAATGGTTATAGAGAGCTACGTACCACACTGAAGTATGCGGCAGAATTCAAGGGGGAGCAGGCGGATGAAAGAGGGTTGACGTTACCGGCTGCTTTGTTTCGTTTGCGCAAGGAGGTGCGTTTTCTGTCGGCAATGAACAGAGATGTTTCAACTTTGGAACGCGCATTGGATAAGGTCGGGGTACTCATTTCTCAGGAACGCTATCCGGTGGCCATGGGACTGCTGACAAGCATAGAAAATGATGTTAATGTCATCAAAAGCACTTATGCCGAGAATATGGTGCGTCTGTGTGAACCGGATATAAGAATACAGGGATTGAAGACCGCTGAAGGTTACAGTCCGGAACATATGCTTTCCGTTTCTTTACCCCTGGAGCTGGTTTTGAAACTACGGGAGGGGCATCATGCAGGTTACCTTGAGTTTGAATATTTGGACAAGGGACGAGAGTTCCTCTTTGTGCGTTCGTCTACCTCTCGTGTGCCCAAAGAACTTTTCGGTGTCGTTTCACGCATACGAACCGATGATACGGGTGTATGGAAGAAAGCACGAATCGAATTGTATAACGACAATATACTGTATGCTTTTAATGCTCCCGCCTTTTATATCAAAGGTGCTGTTGCAGTCCGTAATCTCTCGCTCGAATACACAATATATACAAACCGTTGACATGCGTCCGGCAGGCAGAACTACCATATACTTTCCGCTCTTGCCGGTATCTTCTCTTGATCTAATCAACCTTACAAACAAATAATCTGATGATGCGAAATTTTCTCTGCTGTATGGTCTTGTTGCTGATTTCAGGCGGTAATCAGTATGCACAGGAACGTGTGGTGTACACAATCAATGATAACTGGAAGTTCCGTAAAGGAGTCCTCCCCGAGGCTTTGTCGATAAATTATGACGATGCCTTATGGGAGAGAGTAAACATACCCCATACATGGAACGTCGAGGATGCCGACGATGAGACTCCCGGTTTTTACAGGGGAACAGCCTGGTATCGCAGAAGTGTGTTTATAGATAAGAGCAGGGAAGGGAGTAGGGCAGTTATATACTTCGAGGGAGCCAATCAAGAAGTCAAACTCTACCTGAACGGGCGTTTAGTGGGAGAACATAAAGGTGGTTACACCCGTTTCTGTTTCGATATAACAGCTGAATTGCGCTACGGAGAGGACAACTTGTTTGCCATTCGCGTGGACAACAGTCACAATCCGGATATTCCTCCTTTGTCGGCGGATTTCACTTTCTACGGGGGCATCTATCGGGACATTTATTTAAAATTCATGAATCCTATCCACATAACTACCAACGACTATGCCTCTTCGGGTGTTTATATTCGTACGCCTGAGGTGGGCGAATCCGCAGCTTGGGTGGAGGTCACCGCTTTGGTAACGAACGACACGAAGGAAGGAGCCGAGGTGATATTGGAGAATGTGATTTGCGATGCCGGCGGCAATGAAGTGAAGAAGATAAAAGCCAATCTTCGGTTGAGAGCGGCGGAGACAAAGACGCACGTTTCGCATAAAATAAAGATTGATTATCCCCGCCTGTGGGACATTGACGATCCTTACCTATATACCGTATATACTCGTGTTTGGGATAAAAAGAGCAAAAAAATGCTTGACGAGGTAGTAAATCCATTGGGACTGCGCTGGTTCCGGTTCGATCCCGAACAAGGCTTTTTCCTGAATGGCAGACAACGCAAACTGGCAGGTACCGCCCGGCATCAGGATTATTACCGGAAGGGCACGGCTCTCCGGGACGAATTGCATGTGCGTGACGTGCTGCTGCTTAAGGAGATGGGAGGTAATTTCCTTCGCGTATCCCATTATCCCCAGGACCCTGCCGTAATGGAGATGTGCGATAAACTGGGAATTATAACATCCGTAGAAATTCCGCTTGTCAACTCGGTAAGTGAGACGGAGGCTTTCCTGAACAACTCGGTTGAAATGGCAAAAGAGATGATCCGTCAGGATTTCAATCATCCTTCTGTGATGATTTGGGCGTATATGAACGAGATATTTCTGCGTCTTCCCCATACAGACGAAAAGCGATTGGAAGGATACTTCGCTTATACCGGGCACATTGCCCGTACGCTGGAAGAGACGATACGGACAGAAGACCCGTCCAGATACACGATGATAGCATTTCATAATGCTCCCACGCTCTATGAGGAAGCGCGTATCACCGAAATTCCGATGATTTTAGGTTGGAACCTCTATCAAGGTTGGTACGAACCGGATATAAATGTTTTTCAGAATTTACTTGACCGCGCTCGCGATAAATACAAAGGAAAGATACTGATGGTTACGGAATACGGAGTGGGGGTCGATTCGCGTCTGCACTCTTATCATCCCGAACGGTTCGACTACTCTCAGGAATACGGACTTATTTACCATATCCATTGCTTTAAGGAAATGGCAAAGCGTCCTTTCGTTGCGGGTTCCGCCTTATGGAATCTGAACGACTTTTATTCGGAGCCGAGAACGGAGATAGTGCCTCACATTAATAACAAAGGTGTGCTGGGATTGGATAGGGAGATGAAGGATAGCTACCTCTTTTATAAAGCGTGTCTGAATTCCACTCCGGTGCTTTTAATAGGTAACAGAGAGTGGAAAAACAGGGGAGGGGCCGCAAATACGGACAAGGGGGAATGCATACAGTCTGTTCCGGTTTTCTCTAATGCGAAGAAGGTGGAACTGAAGGTGAATGGCAGAAGTGTGGGAACAAAAGAAATCGAGGACTTCCATGCGTTGTTTGATGTTCCTTTTGTACGCGGAGAAAACCAGATAGAAGCTGTTGCCGAAGTGGACGGTAAGACTATGAGGGATATTGTCAGGGTACACTTCCATCTGTTGGATGAGCGGTTGAAAGACACGAATGCATTGCTCACCGGAATGAGTGTTATGTTAGGCTCTCCAAGATACTTTGAAGATAAAACTTCAGGTGTCGTATGGCTTCCGGAACAGGCGTACCGCCCCGGTGGATGGGGATTCGTTGGGGGAACGCCTTATCGCCGCAGGGTGAATACAGGTTCCATACTTGGTGCGGACATTGATATAAAAGGAACGGAGATGAATCCCTTGTACCAGACTCAACGCGTAGGGATAGAATCTTTTAAGGCGGATGTTCCGAACGGTGAGTACTCCGTGTATCTGCATTGGGCTGAGTTGGAGTCAGGCAAGAAGAAAGAAATCTCTGTGTATAATTTGGGAAGTGATGCCAGACAGGATATTTCGTTTGGAGGAAGAGTGTTTGATGTATCCATTAACGGAACATTCGTTCTGAGAGGATTCAATATCGCCCGTGAATACGGTGAGGCGTGTGCCGTTGCCAAGAAGTTTATCGTCAATGTAAAGGACGGTAAAGGGTTGAGCATTGATTTTCATAAACGGGAAGGAGAACCCGTGTTGAACGCTATACGCATATACCGGAACTACTGATTCTGTTACCTCGAAGCTCACGGTGTGCCATATGGGGGTGTTCGGTGTATGCCGAGGAGCAGAGACAAAAACCGTCGTGGTGTTTGGTGGTGAGGATGATGCCTTTCATCCTTTCCGGATGTAGGATGTATGTTACCTTAATTCCGCTTCCAGAAGTAGGGTGTAAACAATAGTAATATGGTGAAGAGTTCCAACCGTCCCAACAACATGAGAAAGGACAGCAACCATTTGGCTGCAATGGGTAGAGCCGCCCATGAATATGCCGGACCGTATTGCCCCAGTCCGGGTCCCATGTTGCCAATACTGGAAATGGCGCAGCCTATGGCCTCATCGAAGGAAATTCCCATACCTACGAGAAGCAGGGTGCTGAGAAGTATAATCACGGTATAGACAAAAGAAAAAGCAAGTACAGTAGTCTGTATGGTGGGAGAGATGGCATGCCGGTTGACGCGTACGGGCAGAACGGCATTGGGATGAAGAATACGTTTGAACTCGTTACGGGCCACTTTACTGAGGATGACCATACGGATGCACTTGATTCCGCCCGAAGTACTGCCAGCACAAGCACCGATAATCATTATTATGAGCAGAATGCCCCATGCTATGGGAGGCCACAGCATGTAGTCGTCCGTAGCGAATCCGGTGGAGGTCTGTAACGAGGCTACTTGAAACAGGGCCCGTCTGAACGCCTGTTCCACATCCATCGTGGTGTTGTGGTAGAGTATGAACGTGATGGTTGCGGTAAACAACAGGAAAGAGGCGAAGTACCATCGCAATTCGGCATCGTAGAAACATTTCTTGAACTTGCGGTTCATAAAAAACAGGAACAGCGTGAAGTTGATGCCCGAGAGAAACATGAATAAGGAGGTGATGTACTCGATGTAGGGAGAGCGATAGTATGCCAAACTTGCCTGCTTAGTGGAGAATCCTCCTGTCCCTGTGGTGGTAAAGGCATGGCAGATGCTGTCGAACCAATCCATTCCACCGAACATAAGCAAACCCACCAGAATGCCGGTAAGTCCCACATAGATACTCCACAACCACTTGGCGGTGACCCCGATGCGAGGATGCACCTTGTCGTGCGTGGGACCGCTGGATTCGGCGGCGAACACCTGAAGTCCGCTTACTCCGAATATAGGCAGTACGGCGATGGTGAACATGATGATACCCAGTCCGCCAATCCACTGTGTCATGCTTCGCCAGAACAACAGACCGTGTGGCAGGGCTTCCACATTGTTCAGTATGGTGGCTCCGGTGCTGCTAAAACCGGATATTGTTTCGAATACGGCATCGGTAATGTCGGGGATATAGCCGCTGATATAAAAAGGGAGCATGCCGAACAGGGTGAATACCACCCATACGAGACTTACAAGAATGTATCCGTCTCGTCGAGTGAGCACACGTTCACCTTTCTTCCCGAAAAGAAGGCAAAGAAATCCGGTTCCCGCAGTTATCCCCGCAGAGATACCGAAATCGTACAAGACGTTTTCCGCATAATACAGGGATATACCCGCGCAGAGGAGCAACATCATGGTTTCCAGCAGCAGCAGGGCTCCGGTAATACGTATGATTGTCTTGATATTGATCATCGTTAATTGAAGAACTTCTCTATCTTTTTAATCATCATACTCAAGCAGAACACCACTACATGGTCTCCGGCTTGTATCTGTGTGTTACCCGTCACCACCACACCTTCTCCGTTGCGTATGAGTCCGCCTATGGTGGTTCCCTTGGGTAAGCCGAGGTCTTTTACCTTCTCCCGGGTGATTCTGGAACCTTCCTTTACGGTAAACTCTGCCACGTCGGCATTGGCAAAGGTCAGACACTTTACGTTGCTTACGTCTGCGTCCAGCATCATTTGGTAGATGTGGCTGGCGGCAATCAACTTCTTGTTTATCACGGTGCCGATATCCAAGCTTTCCGCCATGCCGATGTAGTCGTTATTTTCCACTTCCGCCACGGTTTTTCGTATACCCATTCGTTTGGCAGCCAGACAAGAGAGGATGTTGGTTTCGGAATTGCCGGTAAGGGCTACGAAGGCATCCGTAGTTTTCAGTCCTTCTTCGAGCAGCAGATCCATGTCGCGTCCGTCTCCTCCGATAATCATGATTTTGTCATCGAGCAGTTCGGTCAGACGGTTGCAACGCTGCGGATCGGATTCGATGATTTTCGTTTGTATGTAATCCGGCATATTCTGTGCGGCACGTACGGCAATGCGTCCTCCTCCCATTATCATCACGCTGCGTACATCCACATAATCCTCTTTGCCAGCTATTTTGCGTATGTAGGGGATGTATTTTCGGGTAGTGGTGAAGTAAACGATGTCGTGCAGCTTGATGAGATCGTCTCCCCGGGGAATGATTGTTTCATTGCCACGTTTGATGGCTACCACATGATAGGGTTTCTCGGTGTTGGTAATCTGATGCAGTGGAATGTCGAGAATCTCCGCTTTTTCGCGCATTTTGGCACCTATCAGAATGAGAGAACCTCCGCAGAACTCCCACCATTGTCTTACCCAGCTCATTCGTACAGACGATACGATCTCTTTGGCTGCAAGCATTTCCGGATAGATCAGCGAATCCACACCCAGCTTCTGAAAAAACTCTTTGTTCTTGGGAAGCAGATACTCGTAGTTGTCGATACGTGCTACGGTTTTCTTGGCACCGAGGTTGGCGGCGATCATGCATGCCATCAGGTTGCGACTTTCGTCAGGGGTGACGGCGATGAACAAGTCGGCGTCTTTGGCTCCGACTTCCTTCAAACCTTTAATAGAAGTAGGGGAAGCCACAATCGTCATGAGGTCGAAGTTGGAATCAAGCGTATTCAGTCTCTCCTCGTTCTCGTCGATGAGTATGATGTCTTGCCTTTCGCGAGACAGTAACTTGGCTAAATGGGTGCCCACTGCACCGGCACCGGCAATAACTATCTTCACCTTTTTAGTATGGTTATCAATTGGTTATGAATGCTTTCCTCATCTATTCCGCACAGGCGGTGCAATTCGGGCAGACTTCCGTGCTCGATAAACTTGTCGGGTATGCCAAGACGCGATATGCGGGGGGAATATCCATTGTCTGTCATGAATTCGAGCACAGCGCTTCCCATACCTCCTTTACGCACTCCGTCCTCGATAGTCATTATCGATGTGAACGAACGTCCTATCTCGTGTAGCATGTCTTCGTCCAGCGGTTTGAGGAAACGCAGGTCGTAGTGAGCGACGGAGATGTCTCTTTCCGCTTCCGCCCGGGCAATGGCAGCTGCCGCAACATTGCCTATGGGACCGATGGTGACTACTGCCATATCTGTTCCGTCTTTCAGCTTGCGCCCTTTTCCTACGGGGATTTCCTCCAACGGGCATTGCCATTCGACGAGGGTTCCCCGTCCGCGCGGGTATCGTATAACGAACGGACCTTTATCCGGTAATTGGGCGGTGTACATCAAACGACGCAATTCGTGCTCGTTCATGGGTGAGGCTATGGTGAGATTGGGGATAGGACGGAAGTAGGCCATGTCGAATGCTCCGTGATGAGTGGGACCGTCTTCGCCTACCAGTCCGGCACGGTCGAGACAGAGCACCACCGGCAGGCGGAGCAGGGCGATGTCGTGAATCACATTGTCATATGCACGTTGCATGAACGATGAATAGATGTTGCAGAAAGGCTGCATTCCTTCCTTTGCCATTCCACCGGAGAATGTGGCTGCATGTCCTTCGGCTATACCTACGTCGAAAGCCCGTCCGGGCATGCTCTCCATCAGCTTTATCATGGAACAGCCGGTGGGCATGGCGGGTGTAACGCCTACGATGCGCGGATTCATCTGGGCAAGTTCCACCAGGGTATTGCCGAACACGTCCTGAAAGAGAGGAGGCAGATGGCTGGTGTTTCCCGTCAGACGTTTGCCCGTTTCCGGGTCGAACTTACCGGGGGCGTGCCAAATGCCGGGTGCTTCTTCCGCAGGGGCGAACCCTTTTCCTTTGGTGGTATGCAGGTGCAATATTTTTGCTCCCTGCATGTCTTTGATATCTCGCAGCACACGTGCCAGGTTCTTCACATCGTGTCCGTTGATGGGACCGAAATAGCGGATGTTCATCCCCTCGAAGATATTTTGCTGCTGGGCTGCTATCGACTTGAGGCTGTTCCCGAACCGGATGAGCGCTTTGCGCCGCTCTTCATTGAGTATGCCCAGTTTGAACAACAGTTTGGACATCTTGAAACGCAACTGGTTGTAGCGGTTGGAAGTGGTGATGTTGAACAGATAACTCTTCATTCCGCCTACGCTGCGATCGATAGACATATCGTTGTCATTGAGAATGATGAGCAGGTTGTTGGGAGTGGAAGAGGCATTGTTCAGCCCTTCGAAAGCCAACCCTCCGCTCATGCTTCCATCTCCTATCACGGCTACTACATGGCGGTCTTTTTCTCCTTTTTCGGCGGCAGCCACGGCCATACCAAGTGCGGCGGAGATGGAGTTGGATGCGTGTCCGCAGGCAAAAGTGTCGTATTCGCTTTCAGCGGGAGTGGGAAAGGGACAGATGCCCTTGAACTTACGATTGGTGGAGAATCGTTCTCTGCGTCCGGTGAGTATCTTGTGTCCGTATGCCTGATGTCCTACGTCCCATACGATACGGTCGTATGGCGTGTTGAACACGTAGTGCAGTGCGACGGTCAACTCGACGGTTCCCAAACTGGCGGCGAAGTGTCCGGGATTGCAGGAAAGTTCTTGTATGATGTTTTGCCGGAGTTCCTCGCAAAGTTCGGGAAGCC
This sequence comes from Bacteroides sp., assembly GCA_041855205.1. Taxonomy (GTDB): domain Bacteria; phylum Bacteroidota; class Bacteroidia; order Bacteroidales; family Bacteroidaceae; genus Bacteroides. The sequence goes on along the minus strand of JBHADT010000027.1, from coordinate 139,092 downwards.
GGTCTGCGCTCAGTTTACGAAGATCTTCCGGATAAGATATGGTGGTCAGTAAGTTATATGTAGTTGTTTCTGTTTTCATCTCTACGTGAATAGGGATTACATTTCGCAAATGTAACAAAAGAAAAGAGATGCCTGTGTGTTTTTTATGGAAAAATGACTTTTGCCATGCTTTGCGGAAAGTGTCTTGGTGGCAGCGTGTTGCCGTCGGATTTATCCGGACTCACATTATTTATGTTACCTTTGTCGCGCAATACCGGAATAATCGGATTGAAATACACTTACATATCAACCGTAACGAATATTATGGAACTGCCTGTCGCTTTCGTGGATTCCACGCGTGCCCTGCTGGGCGACGAGATGTATCGGAAATTAGCCCTTTCTCTGGATGAGGAACGGGTGTTCAGTCTGCGTATCAACCCGTGGAAAACATTCTCCGGAAAGGTGGAGAAACTGCCCGAAGGCTGCATGTCTGTTCCGTGGAGCGAGCAGGGCGTTTATCTGGAGCGGCGGCTCACATTTACATTCGACCCCCTGTTTCACTCCGGTTGTTACTACGTTCAGGAACCTTCCTCCATGTTTGTGGAGCAGGCTTTGAGAAAGTATGCGGGCGATGCTCCGCAAACGATGCTCGACCTTTGCGCCGCTCCCGGAGGAAAATCTTCTCATGCTTGTGCGGTACTTCCCGAAGGCAGTTTGCTGGTGGCCAACGAGGTGATTCGGGGGCGTTCGCAGATTCTGGCGGAGAATCTCGCCAAGTGGGGATGTCCCGCTACCGTGGTGACGAACAATGATCCTGCGGATTTTGCATCTCTGGGACATTTTTTCGATGTGTTGCTCGCAGATGTACCCTGTTCGGGCGAGGGTATGTTCAGAAAAGACCCCGTTGCCGTGAGTGAATGGAGTGCGGAGAATGTGGAAATCTGTTCTCGTCGTCAGCGTCGTATATTGAGCGATTGCTGGGCTTGTTTGAAGCCCGGCGGAATATTGATATACAGTACCTGCACTTACAATCTCAAAGAGAATGAAGAGAATGTGCGCTGGATACGCGATGAGCTGGGAGCCGAGATATTGCCGCTGGATGTGCCTCAAGCATGGAACATTACGGGCAACCTGTTATCGGGAGAGAACTTCCCCGTGTATCGTTTTCTGCCTCATCGTACAAGGGGCGAGGGTTTCTTTCTTGCCGTGTTGCGTAAATCCGCATCGGCCACGGGCATTACGGAGGCGGAGATTGCAGATTCCGTGGAGCGATTCGAACCGCTACGGGAAACCTTCCGGCGGGAAAAAGGAAAGAAGGCGATGACACATGGTGTGAATTCTTATTCCGAGAAGAAGAAACAGCCAGTGATGCTGTCAAAAGAAGTTTTACCGTATGCGCAACATGTTTTGCTCGATGCCGCCGCATACGACATCTGTCAGGAAAAAACCGTCGTGTATGCTTTCCCGAAAAACCATTCGTCTCGCTTGACCCGGCTCAAGGACGCTTTGAGGGTGGTTCGGGCGGGCATCGTTCTGGGTGAACTCAAGGGGAAGGATATTATCCCCGCGCAGGAACTTGCCATGAGCCGGGCATTGCGTGCGTCGGCTTTCCCGTCTGTGGAGGTGGACTACGGGCAGGCGATTGCCTACTTGCGCAAAGAGTCTGTCTCCCTCTCCTGCGAAGTGCCCACAGGCTACGTCTTACTCACTTATCGCTCCTCCCCGTTGGGTTTTGTGAAGAACATTGGAAACCGGGCGAACAACCTTTATCCGCAGGAATGGCGCATCCGCAGCGGCTACCTTCCCGAAGAAATACGCGTATGGGAGTAGACGGCTGATTGAAGGCGAACCGTTGCTTGACAGGGGATGCCTGCTTGCCGTCGTTCCGTCTTCTTCTGTTTGTCGTTTCGGTAATTTTTTCTGATTAAAAGGATGTCGGTTCTGGAGGGATTCGGTAGATTGAAATGTACTGTTCCGGTAAGGCATTCGTTTCTTACTTCTACTGCATCCGTTCCGTTCGGATATCATGTCCGTACCGTTCGAGTACCATGCCCGTATCGTTCTCTCTGAAATTTCCGTATTCCGGAATCAATATCCGCATCATCTGACAATGTCTTCTTTTTCAGTTGCTTGTGTTGAGTTTGAAGTCGATGTCCGATGAATGTGAATTATCCCGGATGCGCATTAGCGGTCATGAGGATGGAGTGACCTTAGATGTGGTAATAAATCTTTAAATGATGTGAATTCATGCCTGCCCTCCGGCATGTGCAATATCAGCCTGTCGGGGGCAATGGCCTGGAGCAGGGGGATACCAACGCTTGTTTCGGGCGTGTGCGAAGGGCAGATGTAGCCTTGACGGTTCAGGGCGTTTACCGTCCAGTGTCGTAAGATTTCATCTTTAGCTTCCACGGCTACGGGAATCCCGCCACCTACCTGCGGATAGAAACTCCCATGCGCATAATCGAAACGGATGTCGCTTTGAGGAAACAACCCGTCCATCCGTCCGCTCAGAATCAAATCCTCTGTAACGCCGCATATAAGACCTGTCTCTTTAGATAATAGCCATAGCTTGTCTGCCAATGTCAGTGCCTGTTCGATGTCGTGGGTGGAGAGCAGAATGGCTTTGCCTTGTTCTGTGGCGAGGCGATGCAGCAGCGACATTATTTCAATCCGGCTCACCACATCCAGGTAAGCCGTCGGCTCATCCAGCAGAATAAGCGGACACTCCTGAACCAATGCTCTGGCAATCATCACTTTCTGTCGTTCTCCATCAGAAAGTTCCGCCATGTATTGTCCGGCTTTGTGAGTGATGCCTACGGCTTCCAGCGCATTGCCAATGAGGTGATGGTCTTTTTTGTTCAGTAGCCCGAAGAAACCCGTGTGCGGTTGCCTTCCCAAAGCCACCAGGTCATACACGGTCAGTCCTCCCGCCGAGGTTTTGTCGGTGAGCACGATGCCTATGGTGCGCGAACGTTCCTTTTCAGAAAACCGGGCAAGCATTTTCCCTTGTACGTACAGTTCGCCCGACAGTGCGGGTTGAACGCCCGACAGCGTGCGTAGCAGGGTAGACTTTCCCGTGCCGTTGGCACCCAACAGACAAGTGACCTCGCCGGGATACAGCCTGAATGACAGGCGCTCGTGAACACGCTTCTCTTCGCGCTTGGTTCGATAGCCGATACAGATGTCGGTAGCTGTGATTACAGGCGTCTTCATCAGTTGAAATATTGTATTTTGCGTTGATTCACTATCACGTAGATAATGACCGGAGCGCCCAATACGGGAGTTATGGCATTCAGAGGTATGATTCCCGATTCGCCGGGAAGTGTACAAATGAGGTTGCACAACAATGCGGTGACACCCCCGGTGAGCAGTGTGACGGGCAACAGGGAATTATGGTTGGACGTACCCAACAACAGGCGGGCTATGTGAGGGACGGCAAGACCTATAAAAGCTATCGGACCGCAGAAAGCAGTTGTCACGGCTGTCAGCAGACCGGTGACGGCAAGTAGCATGTTGCGTGTGAGGCGGATGTTCACACCCAGGTTCTCGGCATAGCGTGTACCCAGCAATAATGCGTTCAACGGTTTTATGAGCAGTATGGAGAGAAAAAGACCTGCTGTGCAGAGCAGCGAAAAGGCCGGTAACTGTTGCAGCGACACACCGCCGAAGTTTCCCATTCCCCAGATCATGTATGAGTGAACGCCTTCTGCCGTGGCGAAAAAGTTGAGGAGAGAGATGGCGGAGGAGGTAATGTAGCCTACCATGATGCCTGTGATTAGCAGCATGATGTTGCTTTTTATCAGTGTGGAGAAAAACAGTATAATCCCCATTACCGCTACGGAGCCGGCGAATGCGCCGAATACCACCGACAGGAAGCCGGAGAGGTTGAATACGCCCGCCGCGAGGCTTCCTCCGCCTGTCAGCATTACCAAAGCCACTCCGAGACTTGCGCCGGAGTTGATGCCGAGGATAGATGGTCCGGCAAGAGGATTCTGAAACACGGTTTGGAGCATCAGTCCCGAAGCCGCCAGTGAAGCTCCGCACAACATGGCGGTGATAGCCTGCGGAAAGCGCGATTCCCAGATGATGAACCGCCAGCTCGGACGTTCCGTTTCCCCGCCCATGAGAATGTGCCATGCCTCGTCGAGCGGAATATTTATCGAGCCGAACAGCAGATTGCCGAGCATCAGTAGCACGGTGAGCACAAAGAGTATTCCGGCATATCGATAGCCTTTATTCTTCACAATGGTATGTCGCTTTATTTTATTCGGCTAATTTACTGAAATATCTCAGTTGGTGCTCTTTTTGCAGCCCGGGATGAAAGATTTTTATTAAATCGCGCAACAAAAGTTCCGGACGGAAGGGAACTTCTTCATAAAAAGGTATTTTGTGCGTGTTGCAGCCGTAGATGTTCCGTTCTCTGAAAGCGCGGAACCCGGCGTATCCGGCAAAGTCCTGCTCCAGCTCTCCGTAGGTTTTATCGGTAGGCTGATTGTAACGTATGAGCCAAAAGTGGGTTTGCTGTCCTCTTTCGAAAATGGTTTCGAAGGGTAGGGGAATGGAGCCGCTGCGTTTGTCTTCCCGGAAGATGTACGAGGCACCCGCATCGGCATATATGCCGGCAATGCTGCTTCGTCCGCCAGGTGTATACCATGTGGCACCCGACTTCAGATCGCACATCACCGTGGGGACGCTTTTGCTTGAAGCGGCGAGTGTGCGCAACTCATGATAGTCACGTTCGACGACGGCGAACAGGCTGTCTGCCGTACTCCGTTTACCGAACAACATCCCGTAGAAGCGCATCCATTCGGCACGTCCCAAAGCAGAGGTTTCCATGTAGTCGGCACATTCGATGATGGGGATGTTCAACTTCTCCACACGTCCGTAACCGCCGCTGTTCTCAAAAGGGGAAAGCAGGAGGGCGTCGGGCGATAAGTCTATGATGCGTTCGACGGACGGACTCATCGCATCGCCCATATCGACGATGCTTCCGTTCTGGCAAGCCTCCTGTATCTCGGGCATCTTGATGTATTTTAAGTCGCATACTCCTCCTATGCTTTCTATGGCTCCGAGTTGTTTGAGCAGGCTACAATGTACCGAGGAATACACCACGGAACGGGTGAGCGGTGTGCGTACCACTGTGCCGGACGGGAGGCTGTCGGGCAGTTCTCTCTCTTTGTCTACAAGCAGGTAAGTATGTAACACTTTGGTCGTGTCCCACGGGTTGCGCAGTTGCGCTACCGTGTAGTCTTCGAACTCTATTAGCGTGAGGTTGGAGGCATAGTGCAGAAGAATCGTATCTCCCGGTGTGGTATCGGTAATCGTACCGTTCCCGCCGTGGCATCCGGACAGGATAGGTACGATTACCCAAAGAATCATGCTCTGAAGAACTTTTCTCATTGCAGGAAGATGATTTTACTTGGGAAAAGACCGCCGCAGTCGAAGGTTTCCACAAACGTACCATCGCTCTTGAAGCGGAAAACATCTCCGTTTACCAACCCTTTGCCGTAGGTGTAGATATAGATATCACCCGTTTTCGGGTCTACATCCATGCCGCGTATGCCTCTTATGGAGATTGCTTTCGGAGCATTGTTCAGGAAAGACGTATTGTTGAGCTGGTGAGTCTTGGTGTCGTAAGAGAAGAATTTGTTGGTACCGGCATACTCTTTCCAGTCGGTTATGTCAGAATGAATCAGGTAAATGATGCCGTTGTGCGATGCGAAGTAAGAAGCCGTGGCTATCTTTTCGGAAGTGCCGTCTGCCTTAATACGCTGGAACGTGTAGGGAATATCCGCGAAGTTTCCGTATGAGATGACAAAAATCTCGTTGTTGGCTTCGAGCAGAAGGTTGGGATTGATTACCACCTCGATATCCTTCTCCTTGCTGAAGCTGTTCAGGTTGATAACCGATACGGTTTTTTCGGCTCCCCAGCCGGAATTGGCCACATAGAGTTTACCGTTGCTTTTCACAATTTGTTCCGGATTCTTTCCGACACCTACATAAGCTTCTATCTTCATGCTGCTGGCATCTATACGAGCCACCTTGCCGCTATACAGCGTTACGTATATTTTCCCGTTGTCTGCCGCCATGTAGCGTGGTTTTCCGTCTTCTTCCGAGAAACTTATTTCCGCCTCCTTTACGCAAGCCGTGTTCAGTTTGACCATTTTGCTCGAACCATATAGGATGACATAGATGTTATCTTCATATTCAATAATGTCTTGCCCGGTGTCGCCCAAGGCTTCTCCGTTTTGCAGGTAATATAGTTTGTAGATCAGGTTGTTGCTATTTGCTTTGGCATCTTTATTGGGTGCGTAGAAAGTGATATTGGCATTGTTGTCTTTCGATTTCCCTTGATTCAGGATGAATGCCCGTTTACCGGGAAGTTCTACTTTGCTCTGGTCGTCGTTCCACTTCTTTTCGTTATCGTCATCGCTACATGCAGTCAATGATCCGAGTAACATCAGCATGCATAGCATGCTCCATAGCAGTTGTTTTGTTTTCATAAGTACACTTGTTTTTAATGTTTGGATTAGAGATATGAATTAGAGAGATTGCTTTTAGAATTCGATTCCGCCCGTTAGTCTGAAGGAACTTCCCGGCATAGGGTAATACTTTATGATGTCGTACTGTTCGTTCGTAAAGTTTGCCCACTCTGCCTGCATGCGCAAACGGCAACTTCCCACGGCGAATGTGCGTGAAAGCGAAAGTGTATGTTCCATGTAGCCGTCGATGCGGTTGTCCGGAATATTTTGGGGCAGGTAGTAGCGCTCGCTTACGGCGTTGAAGGAGTAACCGAGGTTTACCCATGGAGTTTCCGCCAGCAACGAGCCGTTTCCACCGTGTCGTGGTGTGTAGGGTATCTGGTGTTTGTAGTTCTTTATGTCGCTGGAGGTAATGTCCGTTGCCTTCTGGTAGGTGTAATTCCCGCTGAGTGTTAATCGCACATTGCGATGGAGCGGCATGGAGGTGCGCAGAGTGATGTCTGCACCGAGGATATTCACTTTCCCGAAATTGAGCATCTTCCATACGTAGGTGGTGGGTAGTGCCACTATTTTATCGTCTATTCTGTTGTGGTAACCATCGAGTGTGAGCATGACGTATTCGGTAAAACTGAAAGGGGTTCCGCTCCAACTTATGCCGATGTTCCATTCGCGGGCTTTTTCGGGACGTAATCCCGTGTTGCCGATCCGGGTGTAATAAAGGTCGTTGAACGTCGGTACGCGGAAAGTACTTTTATACATTGCGCGGAGGTATAATTCCCGCTGTTCGAACGGACGGTAAGTGACAGATAAAGCCGGACTCAACCGTTGACGGTTAGCGGGACGTTCGCCGGTCTTGACTTGTTCGTGCATAAAAGTATGTACCAGTGTTCCCGTTGCAGTGAGAGTTTTGTGGCGATAGCGCAGATTGAAGGCGGAGAGCCACGAGTATCGTACGGGCAGCGGGTTGTCGGGCAGGTTACTGTCGAGCGTGTTTACGGCTCCATCGTTTGCCCACGATATTTCCAGCGAACGCAGGAGCGTGCCTTGTAAGGTGGCGGAGAGGTAATACTCGTGCTGCGTATTGAGGTCGGTCTGCTTTCCACCGCTATATTTCACATCCGTATCCTCGTATTTGTTCCATGCGTAATTGTATTTACCCTGTAGCTGGAGAGTCCATGCGGGTGAAAAACGGCGTTGGTGGCGAAACTGGATAAAGAAGTTCTCGTCCCACAGCCGTTCGTTGGCATTGCGGTTGTAGAGAATGACGGAGCCGGGTAAGCCTCTTTCCGAACGGAAGTAATAAGTCTTTATGCGCAATGTGCTGCTGTCTTTCAGTAGGTGGTGGATGTTACCTTCGGTGTGCCACGAGAGGATGTCGGAGTTGTAACGCTTCTCGCGTGTGACGTGCTTGCCGTTGACAAGCGTAAAGGGATAATTTCCATCTGCCCGCAGGAAGTTGCCTGTGACGTGGTACGAGGTTCGCGAAGCGATTCGTTGCGCCCAGCTCACCCCGGGGTTGAGGTATCCGAATGAACCGGTGCGAAACTGTCCGTTGAAAGCGTAAGATTTGTTTGTCTGCTCCAGCGGATTTCTGCTGTGTATGGATAGCACACCCGCCGAAGCGAACATCCGGGCGGACTGAAGTAAATCGTTCTCGTGCCCTACGGCGAGCGAGAGACTTTCGATCTCGTCGAGCGAAAACCTTCCGATGTCTATCTGACCGGCCTGGGAATTGCTCACAGCCACGTCATCGTATGCCACGGCAGTGTGCGTGGCACCCAGACTGCGTACCGAGACTGTTTTCAGTCCGCCTATGCCGCCGTAGTCTTTCACGCTTGTGCCTGCAAATCGCCTGATGGCATCTGCCAGATTCCGGAAACCGAGTTGTTGGAGTTCGGTCTGCTCAAGCATTTGTAGAGGCATTGCCGCGGATATTCTCGATGATGTCCGCTTGCCTTTCACTGTCACCTCGGGGATGGAGTATACTCTGCCGGTGATGCTGTCGGTCGCTTGCTGCGCCTCTGTTTGGAAACACAGCATCGGCAATATGCAGCAAACGAACAACCGCAAGGCGGTGTTCCGTTGAAGAATGGTTGTTGCCATAAGATTCAAAAACGTAGCATTTGCATCGTTCGGTTTGTTTCCGCTCTTTCCTCGAAAGCGGAATACATGAGGCTTTGCAGGTCTTCTGACTTACTCCGGACCGGTCGCCTTCCCACCGGATAAAAGCAACGGTAGTGGCAGAGGGTGATTGACCGGTCTCTCTTGAAAGAGCTTACAGCAGCGGGACTGTCCGGGACTTGCACCCGGTTCCCTTTTCATGGCGTGCTCCGGACGGAAACACGCCAACAAAGCCGCATCAAAGGTATGAAAAAAGAATAATTCTTACAATAATAGTTCTTCGATAATATCCGCGTTATGCTTGACGGTTACCTCCTCGCCGCGCGCAAACACCAAAAAGTGAGCGGATTATTTGTGTATCCGGTAAATAATTAGTTCCTTTGCACCGCTTTCGCGCAATCGCTGTCAGGACATGGAGAGCCTGGTATGTTGCGTTGTAACGATGAACAATTTAATAATAACAACAAATGGATTTAATTAAAATTGCAGAAGAAGCATTTGCTACGGGGAAACAGCATCCTGATTTCAAAGCCGGTGATACTGTTACGGTGGCATATCGTATTATCGAAGGTAACAAGGAACGCGTACAGTTGTATCGCGGTGTTGTTATCAAGATTGCCGGTCACGGAGATAAGAAACGCTTCACCGTGCGCAAGATGTCAGGTACCGTGGGTGTAGAGCGTATTTTTCCGCTTGAATCTCCTGCTATCGACAGCATCGAGGTGAACAAGGTTGGTAAAGTGCGTCGCGCTAAATTGTACTATCTGCGTAAACTTACCGGTAAGAAAGCAAGAATCAAAGAAAAAAGAGTCAACGCGTAAGCGCAGTTCTTATTTCAAGATAAAAAAGGGAGACCGACAAACGTTGGTTTCCTTTTTTTATTTGTGTAAATCCGGTGCGTGTTTGTCCTGGATAAATGAAAGAAAGATGTCGGATGCAGTCCGAATAGCCGGTTCCCGACTCCGATGTGCAACGAATGCGGGTGGGGTGGAGATGCTCTGTAATGTTCAGGTAGCATGCCCGCACGGTATCCGAACCGCATGGGTATGCTACTCGAACGATACGGGTGCGGTACCCGGACAAAACCTACGCTCAGAAATCTTGTGCTTAAATCCCTTTTCTTTGCGTTGTGTGTCAGTGAGTGGAGCGGATTTCATACTGTTGCTTTATCTGCTGATACGCAGTTTATGCTTGGTGTATACGGTTGACATATGGATAATTTTCGTCAGTCTTCTCTTTTAAGCTCCTCATCAAGAATAAAAAAGCGTGCGTCTGGATTTCAAAGCCCAAACACACGCAAATAAAACTACTAAGATATAAGAAACTTCTTTATCTGACTTCTTTCAGTTCCCAGCCCAATGCGCTGGCACCCAGCACGGCTGCGTCGGAGTCTTTCAATTCGGACATCAGGAGTTTTGCCTTTCCTTTAAAGATGGTCAGCACATTCTCATCTATGGCTTTCTGGATAGGCTTGAAGATGTAATCGCCCGACTTGGCAAGTCCGCCGAACAGAACGATGGCTTCCGGGCTCGAGAATGCGATGGCGTCTGCCAAGGCTTCGCCCAAAACGGTTCCCGTGAAGTTGAAGATTTCTTGTGCCAGCTTGTCGCCCTGAACAGCCGCTTCGTATACGTTCTTGCTGGTGATGCTTTCGGCGGGGATGGCGCGGAGCAAACTCGGTTCGGTGCGTGCGGCAAGCAACTCGCGTGCGGTGCGCGCTACGCCGGTGGCCGAACAGTAGGTCTCCAAACAGCCGTGTCTGCCACATCCGCACAGGCGTCCGTTTTCTCTTTTCACGATAACGTGTCCAAGTTCACCGGCAAACCCGTCATGACCGTATACCACCTGTCCGTTGATGACGATGCCGCTACCCACACCCGTGCCCAGTGTAATCATGATGAAGTCTTTCATTCCTCTTGCTGCACCATATGTCATCTCTCCGATGGCTGCGGCGTTGGCGTCGTTGGTCAGTGCGGTGGGAATGCCCAGTCGCTCTTCGAACATGCTTGCCAAAGGAATCACGCCTTTCCAGGGCAGATTGGGCGCAAACTCGATGGTGCCGCTGTAATAGTTGCCGTTGGGCGCGCCTACGCCGATACCTTTTATCTTTTCCACACCACCGTTGGCGTTGATGAGCGGTAACAGATTCTTGCACACTTCATTCACGTAGTCTTCTGCTTTTTCATACGTACCGGTCGGGATGGAACCGCTCGCGATGATTGTACCGCGTGCATCGACAATGCCAAAGACGGTGTTCGTACCGCCTATATCGATACCCACTACGTAGGGTTTTTCCATGTTTGAGTTCATAATATTCAATATTTGTTTAAAGGGTTAGTTTGCTGTATCATGGTAGTGCGCGTGCAAAGTGTAAGTATTTGCTGTCATCCGCTGACAGATGGCTTAAATCGCGCTTCTTGGCTACAAATTACACAAAGAAAAATGATACTGCAAAATCTTTTCTCAGAAAAATACGTTACTTTGCAACTTTCAAGACCTGCGTTGCGTCTAACGAAAGAAAGCAAGAGTGTGCAATATTTTTAAAAAGAACAGATATGATATTTCTAAAAGATATCAATAAAACTTACGACAACGGAGCGCCGCTGCATGTGCTCAAGGGAGTGAATCTTCAAATAGAGAAAGGAGAGTTTGTATCCATAATGGGTGCTTCCGGTTCGGGAAAGTCTACATTACTTAATATATTGGGCATACTTGACAACTACGATACGGGTGAATATTACCTCAACGGAACGTTGATAAAGAATCTTAGTGAGACCAAAGCAGCCGAATACCGCAACCGTATGATCGGATTCATCTTCCAATCTTTCAACCTGATTCCATTTAAGAATGCAGTGGAGAACGTGGCCCTACCATTGTTCTATCAGGGGGTGAGCAGGCGCAAACGCAATGCCTTGGCATTGGAATATCTCGACCGGCTTGGGCTTAAAGACTGGGCGGGGCATATGCCCAATGAAATGTCGGGGGGACAAAAGCAGCGTGTGGCTATCGCACGTGCACTCATTACACAACCGCAAATAATCCTTGCCGATGAACCTACCGGAGCGCTTGATAGCAAGACTTCCGTGGAAGTGATGGGTATTCTCAAGGAATTGCATCGTATGGGGATGACCATCGTGGTGGTTACGCACGAGAGCGGAGTTGCCAATCAGACGGATAAGATTATCCATATTAAGGATGGAGTGATAGGAAGTATTGAGGAAAATTCTAATCACGACGCTTCTCCTTTCGGTAAGAACGGAATCATGAAGTAATATATATATATCCTTCCTGTTATACTTGAATTAAAACACGATATTATGTTAGACCTTTGGCAAGAAATATACAGCACCATTAAGCGCAACAAATTGCGTACATCACTCACTGGCTTTGCAGTGGCATGGGGAATTTTTATGCTTATTGTATTGTTGGGAGCAGGAAACGGATTGATTCACGCTTTCGAGGAAAGCTCATCGGAGCGGGCATTGAACTCCATGCGGGTAGGTACATGGATGACTTCCAAACCTTATGCGGGAATGCAGGAAGGACGTCGCATCCATCTCGATTTGAAAGACCTTAAGGCAACTTCCGAGTTCTTCCCGGATCATATCATCACTGCGGGAGCCACCCTGAGTCAGTCGGGCGTGGTGGTGAGTTCCGGACAGGAATATGTGAACCTTTCTCTGGTGGGTACCTATCCCAACTTTATAGATATCGAAGCAGTCAACCTCTCCACCGGTCGTTTCTTTAATCAGAACGATTTGGCGGAACTCCGCAAGGTTATAGTCCTGCACAAGAAGACAGCCGAGATCCTTTTCGGCAAGACGCGCACCTCACCCATCGGGCAGTTTGTCAATGCGGGCGGTGTTATGTATCAGGTGGTGGGTACTTACGACGATTCCGGTAACAGAGGAGAAAATACCGCATACATCCCGTTCACCACACTCCGGATTATATATAATAAAGGTGTAGAGATGAATAACATCATCTTTACCTTCCGGGGACTGGAGAGCATCGAGAAGAACGAGGCTTTCGAAGAAAGATACCGCAAGGTCATTGCAGCAAACCATCGTTTCGACCCCACCGACTACAATGCGCTTTGGATTTGGAACCGGCTAAAAAACTATATGCAAACGCAAGAAGGAATGAAGATTCTCAATACCGCCATCTGGGTCATCGGCATCTTTACGCTGCTGAGCGGAATCGTGGGAGTCTCCAACATCATGCTCATTACCGTCAAGGAGCGTACACGTGAGTTTGGTATCCGCAAGGCGCTTGGTGCCAAGCCCATCTCTATCTTGTGGCTGATTATTGTAGAAAGCATAGCCATCACCACGCTGTTCGGCTATGTCGGCATGGTGGCGGGAATAGCGGTCACCGAGTGGATGAACATGGCTTTTGGTAGTCAAGTGGTAAATGCCGGCCTCTTTCAGGCAAAAATGTTCTCCAATCCCACAGTTGATTTGAGTGTGGCGCTGCAAGCTACAATAACTCTAATAGTGGCTGGCACGCTTGCCGGATTCTTCCCTGCCAAAAAAGCTGTAAGTATCAGCCCTATAGAAGCCCTGCGTGCAAACTGAAGTTGGCTTTCTGCCCGGTGGCATACGCTTATATGTCTTCGACCTGATAAATGTAAAAATGTAAACTGCTATTTATGAGAATAGATATAGACTCTTGTGAGGAAATCATCCTCACTATCACAAGAAACAAAACCCGCAGCTTGCTCACTGCCTTTGGAGTGTTTTGGGGCATATTCATGCTGATCACACTCATTGGCGGAGGAAACGGTATGCAAACGAATATTAAGAAAAACTTTGCAGGATTCGCCACAAATTCTGGGTTTATAGCCTCTCAAAAGACGGGAGAACCTTATAAAGGTTTCCGCAAGGGACGTTACTGGGACCTTGAAATAGCGGATGTCGAACGCTTGCGGCGGGGAGTACCCGAAATAGATTTGGTCACGCCTTCCATCGCCAATTGGGGCTCTCTCGCCGTGTATGAAGAACGGAAGTTCAATTGCATCGTAAAAGGACTCTATCCCGACTACGAAGGTATCGAACATCAGGATATATCTAAAGGGCGTTTCCTGAATGATGTGGATGTTCGCGAGGCGCGCAAGGTGTGCGTCATAGGCAAGCAAGTGTATGAGAGTCTGTTCAAGAAAGGCGAAGACCCGTGTGGAAAATACATCAAAGTGAACGGGGTTTACTTTCAGGTAGTCGGGTTGTCTGTATCCGAAGGCAATATAAATATACAGGGCAGCGTTTCGGAAAGCATCATGCTTCCGTTTACGACCATGCAACAGACTTTCAATATAGGGAATCGCATTCATGTGATTTGCTTTACGGTGAGACCCGGAATCAAAGTGACCGAGATACAAGATAAGATAGAACAAATAGTAAAGAAAGCACATTACATAGCGCCTCACGACAAGCAGGCGGTGATGATGCTTAATGCAGAGGCAATGTTCTCCATGGTCGACAATCTGATGGCGGGAACCCGCATACTCATCTGGATGGTAGGGCTGGGCACTTTGCTGGCCGGAGTTATCGGTGTTTCCAACATCATGATGGTTACGGTGCGCGAGCGAACCACCGAGATAGGCATACGCCGTGCCATTGGCGCCCGTCCCAAAGATATTTTGCAACAGATTCTTGCGGAAAGCATGGTACTGACCGCCATAGCCGGAATGATGGGTATTACGTTCGGGGTCTTGATACTGCAAATAGTAGAAGCATCCCAGAATCCTCAAGGAGAGGTGCAGATTCCCTATCAGGTATCGTTCGGTCTGGCATTGGGTACGGCCATGTTGCTGATATTTTTAGGAGTGCTTGCCGGTTTGGCGCCTGCCTACCGTGCTATGGCTGTCAAACCCATCGATGCTATCAGGGACGAATGATTTATCTCCCTCAGAAGAGAATAAACAATGAATTTGCAATAATAATATAATGAATAATAGTATGAAAAAGTATCTGAAGATTGCATTGTTGGCAATTGTAGTAATCATCTTCCTTTTCACATTTGTTTTTCTGTACCAGAAATCCCGACCGGCTGTGAAAGTGTATGAGTTAGTGTCGCCTGAGGTGACAGATCTGGAAAAAACGACTATTGCCACAGGAAAGGTAGAGCCGCGCGACGAGATATTGATAAAACCTCAAATATCCGGTATCATAGATGAAGTGTACAAAGAAGCGGGACAAACCGTCCGTAAAGGAGAGGTGATTGCCAAGGTCAAAGTGATACCAGAACTCGGTACGTTGAACGCAGCCGAGAGCCGTGTTCGTGTGGCGGAAATCAATGCCCGTCAGGCAGAAACGGACTTTGCACGCATATTGAGGCTTTTTGAAGAGAAGCTTGTGAGTCGTGAAGAATTTGAAAAAGGAGAGGTGAGTGTGAAACAAGCTCGTGAAGAACTGCAGACTGCAAAGGATAATCTGGAAATAGTAAAAGAGGGAATCACAAAGAACAATCCATCTTTCTCCAGTACTTTGATTCGCTCTACCATCGATGGATTGATTCTGGATATTCCGGTAAAGGCGGGTAATTCGGTAATCATGAGCAATACGTTCAACGATGGAACCACCATTGCCACCGTAGCCAATATGAACGACCTGATCTTCCGGGGTAAGATTGATGAAACCGAAGTGGGACGTATTTATGAAGGTATGCCTGTGAAACTGACAATCGGCGCTTTGCAGAATGTTACTTTCGATGCCGAACTTGAGTATGTTTCGCCCAAAGGATTTGAAGAGAACGGTGCCAACCAGTTCGAGATTAAAGCGGCTGTGCATGCGTCGGACACGGTAAAGATCCGTTCGGGATATTCAGCCAATGCCGAAATCGTGTTGCAGCGTGAACATCAGGTGCTTGCCTTGCCCGAAAGTACGGTGGAGTTTAGCGGAGACAGCGCTTTTGTTTACGTACTGACCGACAGCCTGCCCTCACAGAAGTTTGAACGCAAGCAGATACAGGTGGGTATGAGCGACGGAATCAAGATTGCCATTAAGAGCGGACTCGATTCCAAACAGAAGGTGCGTGGTGCGGAACAGAAAAAGAATGATTAACCACAAGACCTGATAAACCGTAAAAACAACCAAGAAACATGAAAAGGATTTTACTCATCACCGCTTTCTCCGCGAGTGCCGTTCTGACACAGGCACAGGAGGATTGGACATTGAAGCGGTGTATCGACTACGCCATCGAACATAATATAGAAATAAAACAAGTGGCCAATACCGTAGAGCAGAGTGAAGTGGATGCAAACACCGCGAAATGGGCACGCTTGCCGGGTTTGAACGCCAACGCCGGGCAGAGCTGGAATTGGGGACGTACGCAAACCGCCGTGAAGAATGAGAATACAGGTGACTACTCTACGGTGTACGTGAATACCAGCAGCAATAGTACCAATATGTCGTTGTCTACCAATATACCGCTGTTCACCGGATTTGAGATTCCCCACCAATATGCATTGGCAAAACTGAATCTTAAAGCTGCCTTGGCAGATTTGCAAAAAGCGAAAGAAGATATTTCCATCAACGTGACTTCAGCTTATATGCAAGCATTGTTCTGCCGAGAATTGCATCAGGTGGCAATAGGTCAGAGAGCACTGAGTAAGCAACAGGCAGACCGCATTATCCGTTTGGAGCAACTGGGAAAACTTTCGCCTGCCGATGTGGCGGATGCCAAGGCGCGTCTGGCACAAGACGAGATGGCTGTGGTGCAGGCAGACAACAACTATCGCTTAGCGGTGCTTGAACTGACTCAACTCATCGAACTCGATACGCCCGAAAATTTCTCGCTTGTCACACCCGGTGAAGAGCTTTTGCCGGGTAAGCTTACACCACCCGATGAAATCTATCAATCGGCGCTGAGCGGGAAAGCTGTAGTGCAGGCGGCGCAATACAGGCTCGACGGCAGTAAGCATGCCATACGCATCGCACAAAGCGGCTACTATCCGAAATTGAGCTTCAATGCCGGCTTGGGTACGAATTACTACTCGACTCTTAACCGGAGTTTCAACCAACAGTTGCGAGACAACTTCAGCAAATACGCCGGTTTCAATCTCAGCATTCCCCTGTTCAATCGCTTTGCTACCCGCAACCGCGTGCGTACAGCCCGTTTGCAGCAGGAAAACTATGCGTTGCAATTAGACAATGTGAAGAAGAAACTCTACAAGGAAATTCAACAAGTGTGGTACAACGCGTTGGCGGCGGAAAGCAAATACACAAGCAGTAAGGTTGCCGCTAATGCGAGTGAAGCGTCTTTCAAACTGATGAGTGAGAAGTACGATAGCGAGAAGGCTACTGCTGTGGAGTACAACGAGGCGAAACAAAACCTGCTGAAAGCGCAATCCGATGAATTGCAGGCGAAATATGAATATATGTTCCGTTCCAAAATATTAGATTTCTATAAAGGAGTTGATATCGAGTAAGAGATAAACCTTTATATTTGTTGCATGAAGCCTATCGTGAGTTTTATTGTCCCTTTTTATGGCAATATAGACCAAAAGTTCTTGCAACGCTGCGTTCACTCTCTCCGAACGCAAGGTATGGAGGAAGGAACATACGAAATCGTAATTGCCGACAATGGAGAAAGAGGACTTGGCGGTGCCCGGAACGACGGTTTGAGAAAAGCCACCGGGCAATACTTTCTGTTTGTTGATGCGGACGACTATCTGCTGCCCGGCACTCTTCTCCCTTGTGTGGCGTTGCTGCGTGAACATACGCCGGATATTCTCTCTGCCGGTTACCGTAAAATAAGAGACGAACTTTCCGCTTCGTCTCAATCCTCCTTGGAGAACTTGCAGACTACCTCCCCGCTCTCCCCTTTGCAGGAAGAAGCAGAAACCTTTCCATCCGCTTCCGCCGGAGTATCCGGATGCCCTTCCATCGCTTATCGACGCTACACTTATGGCGCTCAGTACATGCTTGCGCACAACTTCTGCGGCATGGCGTGTCGTCACTTTTTTCGCAGAGAGTTTTTGCGAGAGACGGGCATCGAATTTCCCGAAGCCCGTTATCATGAAGATGAAACCTTTGTTGCCCGTTGCTATTGTCTTGCGGGAATCACTTTGATTACGGAGTATCCCATCTACGCCTACTGTCTCCGCCGTGATTCCATCACTTCTTCCTCATCGTTCGCCCTTCGTATGGCCCGGATAAATGACTTCCGTCTTATTCTCACGGACTTACGTCTCTTTACAGAGAATCTTTCCGCTATGTCCGTAGCCGCCACGGAAGTCTCGCTGCTTGCATTGCGCATTGCGGCGATGCGGCGGCGTATCTCTTTCCTGACCATCGACTACCTTGTGCAACTCTATAAAAACGGTTGTCGATGGACAGAGGTGTGTCTTCGGATGAGCGAATTGAAGCGTGCGGGTTTTTTGCCTCTGCCTTCCCGGCGATACACATGGAAATATACTTTAGTGAGGCATCTGCTTTCCGTCGCTTTGTTCCTTATCCGAAAATAAAAGACCGCATATGAAAATACTGTTGATGGGAGAATACAGCGGTATACACTGCTACCTTGCCGCCGGTTTGAAACAGTTGGGGCACGATGTGTGCGTACTCTCCGACGGTAATCATTGGAAGAACTATCCGCGCGACATCAATCTGTTACGCAAGGGAGGCGGTGTCCGGGACGCTGCGGCATACGTGGCAAGGTTACTTGCCGTTCTGCCTCGTCTTCGAGGGTTCGATGTGGTTCAGGTGGTAGGTCCTTCGTTTCTTAGTCTTCGTCCGGAGAAAAGCCTGCCCGTCTACCGCTATTTGCGCCGGAACAACAAGAAGATATTTCTCGGAGCCTTCGGGACTGACCATTACTATACCCGTGCCTGTCTGCAAACCGATTTTTTTCGCTACTCCGACTACCGCATAGGCGATGTCCGTCGCGACACGGCTTTCAACCGGATGATGGAAACCGAATGCCTGCATGGCGGTACGGCCCGTGCGAACATACATATGGCACACACCTGCAACGGTATTGTGGCTTGTCTGTGGGAGTACTACTTTCCCTATCTTTCTCATTTTCCGGAGAAGACGACCTTCATACCTCTTCCCATTGACTTGCGGGAAGTTCAGCCCCGCGTACGCGATTTGCCGGAGCGGGTACACTTCTTCATCGGCATTCAGACCGCCCGCGACGATGTGAAAGGTACGGATGTGATGTATTCCGTACTGAAACGCTTGCAATCGGCCTATCCCGAACGCTGCATGGTGACGGAGGCGCGGGATGTACCCTTTGCACGCTACCGGGAGATGCTTACGCAAGCCGACGTGCAATTGGACCAACTCTATTCCTATACCCCCTCCATGAACTCGCTCATGGCCATGGCGCAAGGTATGGTGGTGGTGGGCGGCGGTGAGCCCGAAAACTACGACATACTGAATGAGCACGAGTTGCGTCCCATAGTCAACGTACTGCCCGACGAGCATCATCTTTACCGCACATTGGAGCGTCTTGTGCTGTGCCCCGAACGCATTCCCGAACTTTCGGCGCAGAGTATAGAGTACGTCCGCAGACATCACGATGCCCTTGAGGTGGCGCGCCGCTATGTGGACTTTTGGCGGAAACATTGATTTGGGAAATAACTTGGCTTCCTGCTTCAAGTAACTGATAAATACTCTGTTGTGTCATTCTTCTGAACGCTGTTTGCACAGTATTTGCATGGTTCCCGAACGACACCCGTGCGGTAGCCGAACGATACGGGCATCTTACTTGAACGATGCACGTCTTGTTCTTCAGACATCTGTCTTTTCTTCTCAACTTCGCAAAGTCTCTTCGTTTACGGCTGCGATGATGCGCTCCACCTCTTCGTCTGTGAGCAGTGGCGAGACGGGCAGACTCAGCTCCTCCCTGTGGATGCGTTCCGTTACGGGTAGATGCAGCGAACCGTACATTGCCTGTAAGGCTTTTTGTCTGTGCGGAGGGATGGGGTAGTGGATTTGCGTCTGTATGCCCCGTCCGGCAAGCCGTTGGCAAAGAAGTTCTCTGTGGGGCGAGAATAAAGGAAATATGTGATACACGCTACTCTCGTCGGGCGTTTGTTGCAAGCAAGTACTTCGCAATCCCGTCCGCTCCCATTCTATGCCTTTCAGGTACTTCCGGGCAATCTCCCGCCGGCGGGCATTGTCGCTGTCCAACCGGGGAAGTTTCACAGACAGCGCCGCAGCCTGAAGTTCATCCAACCGGCTATTGATTCCGTTGTACCGGTGGATATATTTTTCCGAAGAACCGTAATTGCCCAGCGAGCGCACCAGCGAAGCCAGTTCGGAATCCGAAGTGGTGACGGCTCCGCCGTCGCCCAACGCTCCCAGATTCTTGGCAGGATAAAAGCTGAAAGCCGCCGCATCGCCCCATGCTCCGGCACGTTGTGGCGTCAATGCTCTGTCTGATGCATGGTGGCATTCCGGTTCGCTACCGGCGATAAGCCGGGCTCCGTGTGCCTGTGCAGCGTCTTCTACCAGTTTCAAACCATGTCTGTCGGCAATCGCACGCAACGCCCTCATGTCTGCCATGCGCCCGTAGAGGTGCACGGCAAGCAGTGAACGGGTGCGCGAAGTGATGAGCGGTTCCACGAGGGTGGGGTCTATGTTGCATGTATCCGGGGCAGGTTCGCAGAGCACGGGACGCAGCCCGGCTCGTATCACTCCCAGTAAGGTGGCGATGAACGTGTTGGCAGGCACTATCACCTCGTCTCCCTCCCGCATGACGCCAAGTTCCCTGTAAGCGAGGAATATCAGGGTGACGGCATCCAACCCGTTGCCCGTGCCCACACAGTGCGATGTACCGCAATAGGCGGCGAAGGCCTGTTCGAATTTTAGTGTGGCTTCGCCTTGCAGATACCATCCGGAACGGGTGACACGAAGCAACTCGTCCGATAATGCGGGTTCAAAAGATTTGTTGATTTGGTGAAGGTCTAAGTATTTGATGATTTGTTTCATGTCAAGATATTGATTGGATGACCGGAAGAAACTGCCGGTTACAGTTTCCATTCGTATGTGTCGTACACCACAGCCCTTCCCCCGAAACCTTCTTTCTGGAAAAGAAGCCCCGTGTTCAGCGTTCTTCCACCCTCTTCGGTGGATATGCCGAAGTCGAAGTACGGCTTATTGCTAAACAGTCTTGTGAGCAATGTATGGAAAAGCAAGTCGAGCGCGCCGCAAAGTTTACCCCTTGGCGAAGCGGCGATGTACTGCACGTGTGCCACTCGCTCCGTATCGTAAATCACGCAGCCCGCCACCGGCGTTTCTTGTTCGTAAACGTTGAACAGCCGGATATACCGGGGAAATTCGCGCTGCAAGCGGATGATTTCTTCGAGAGAGTGTACGGGAAGCACTCCGTGACGGTTTTGCAGATTCTCCTCCAATATGTTCCAGAAAGCGGCATAGTCCAGGCTTTCCGCCACGCATAGTCCGGCTTCTTGCGCTTTCTTCGTGCCTCGTCGGCGCAGGGTGCTGAAAGTCAGTCTTTCTCCGCAGGGAACCACCGTTGCCACGCTGCGTGCGCTCAGTGTGGCCCCTAACCGGTACAGAACATACAGATCCTCTTCCGCAGGATAGCGGTGGTATATGGAGGGAATGGTGCGGTAGATGATGGACGATACCCCGTGATTGTCGTGCAGGTAGGTCGCGGAGAGACGCAGCGAAGTTTCCACTTCGAGCAACGTTCTCTCGGGGGTTGTGAGGAGTCCGCCGTAGGTCAGTCCCTGGTGCGAGTAGAAGCACCCTCCGGACAGATTGCCCGGTAACAGCGCCACCACCTTGCTTTTGCGGCAGACGAGCAGCGAACAGTCTGTAAAACGGTCGGAATGATAGTCCATATATCCGCGCAGCAGCAGAAACGTCGCGTTGCCGGAACGCAGTACGAACTCGTCCCAAACTTTTCGTTGTGCAGGTGAGTAGCGAACCACCTGCCATTCTTCGTTGATGTCCGGTTTCATCTTGTCTGAGTATGCGTTTCGTGCGGTCTTTGTTTCGGAAAACGTTGGTCGTAATCCGCCGGTCAGCTATGTACGGCATCTTGTTTCCGCTCTTATAACGTAAGTTTATCGGGTTTATTATCCGTATCTTACCGCTATTTTATGTAAGTTTGTAGCAACTAACCAAAAAAAGAAGACGATGAAAAAAGCAAATATGCGTTCAATCGCTTTTCTGTATCTCTCGGGTGCGTTGCTGTTGGTTGCCTGCCGTACAGGCTATGTGGTGACGCAAACCGAAGGAGGCGTGATAGCCGTAGACACGGCATGGGATGCCCAAGCCGACAGTGAATCCCTTGCTTTACTTGCCCCTTATAAGGCGAAAGTGGATAGTGTGATGCAGCGTGTGGTAGGAACCTCGGCAGTAAGTATGGATAAGGATCGTCCCGAAAGTCTGTTGTCCAATTTGGTGGCGGATGTCTTGCGAGAAGCAGCTGCAAAGGTACTGGGGCAGCCGGCGGATATGGGATTGGTGAATATGGGAGGTTTGCGTAACGTGCTCACCGGAGGAACGGTGACGTGCGGAAACATTTTCGAAATACTTCCGTTCGAGAATTCCCTTTGTGTACTCACTCTCAAGGGAAGTACTCTGAAAAACCTTTTCTGGAACATTGCAGCGAAAGGAGGAGAAGGAGTTAGCGGGGTGTGCATACGCATCACATCCGGAGGAGAATTGCTGGAGTGTTCCGTAGCCGGACGTCCGGTGGATGAAGATAAACTGTACACCGTTGCCACGGTGGATTATCTTGCCGACGGCAACGACGGAATGGAAGCGTTGCCGCAGGCGGAACGGCGTGTATGTCCTGAGGGAATCATTCTGCGTAATCTGCTTATGGAACACTTCGAGAAACAAACTGCTGCGGGCAAGCCGGTGACGGCTCGCAAGGAAGGGAGAATCACGGTAGAGGCTTCTGAAAACCGATGAAGTATCGTGTAATTCCCTATGATGTTGATTTCCTCTTTACAGAAAACTTACAGTCTCAAACTTAACATGATGAATCGTATGTCAGGAAGATATATAACTTTCGTTATTGCGTTATGCTCCCTGTTTCAGGCAAGCGCGCAACAGACCCGCGAACTGCTTATTTTGCAGACCAGTGATACACACAGCCGCCTCGAGCCCATAGACCCTCATTCGTCGGACGAGTATGCCGGTATGGGCGGAGCCGTTCGGCGTGCCTCTCTCATCAGGCAGGAGCGCGTGTCGAATCCCGGTTTGCTGTTGCTCGATTGCGGCGACATTTCTCAGGGAACACCTTACTACAATATATTCAAGGGAGAGGCGGAGATACGAATGATGAACCTCATGAAATACGATGCCATGGCGTTGGGCAATCATGAGTTCGACTTCGGCATGGAGAACATGGCGCGTTTGTTCCGCATGGCGGAGTTCCCGGTGTTGTGCGCCAATTACGGAGTGGAGGGTACGGTGCTCGAAGGACTGGTGAAGCCCTATGCCGTTCTGCATAGAGACGGACTGCGTATAGGAGTATTCGGGCTGGGACCTCAGCTGGAGGGGCTTGTGCAAGCGGATAAATGCGAGGGGGTGGTGTATAGAGACCCCATTGCCACGGCACAGCAGACAACCGATTTACTCCGCTCGAAGGAGGGATGCGATGTGGTGATTTGTTTGTCTCATCTGGGATTTCAGTTGAAAGACCTTCCTTGCGATGAGGAACTTGTGTGCCGCACGAGTGGCATCGATGTCATTCTGGGAGGACATTCGCATACCTTCATGCAAGAGCCGGCTTACTATCTGAACAGGGTGGGAGAAACCATCCCGGTGTTTCATTCGGGAAAGAACGGCATCTATGTGGGTAAACTCATGCTTACGCTTTCAGCCTCCGCTACGCCGAAATGAAGATGAAGAAAATTCTGCTCCTTTTTTTACTGCTTTCAGGAAGCGGCGTTCGCTTTGCCGTCGAAGCGCATGGTTTGTCCTCTTTACGTGAAACCGATGCTTTGCGGACGGCGGCTACTGTCACTCCCCGCATACTTGCCGGCGTGCGAAACGACGCCCGTTGCGAGGAGTGGGTGGATTCCGTGTTGCGGAAAATGAATTTGCGTGAGCGCATCGGGCAGTTGTTTGTCTACACCATCGCTCCTCAGCAAGATAAAGCGAACCGTGCGTTGTTGCGCAAGGTAGTGCAGGAATACAAGGTGGGCGGTTTGCTCTTTTCCGGCGGACTGCTACACAATCAGGTGGCGTTGACAAACGAAGCCCAAGAGATGGCGGACGTACCGTTGATGATAACTTTCGACGGGGAGTGGGGACTGGCAATGCGCCTGAAAGAAATACCCTCTTTCCCCCGGAACATGGTGTTGGGATGCATCGGGGAAGACAGTCTGTTGTATGCCTACGGGAAGGAAGTGGCTCGCCAATGCAGGGAAATAGGCGTGCAGGTGAATTTTGCTCCTGTGGCGGATGTGAACATCAATCCGGATAATCCCGTAATCAATACCCGCTCGTTCGGAGAGAGTCCGGAAAACGTTTCGTCCAAGGTGGTTGCATATGCGCGCGGTCTGGAAGATGGTGGGATTCTTTCCGTTTGCAAACACTTTCCCGGGCATGGCGACACGGATGTGGATTCGCACAAGGCATTGCCGCTGCTTCCCTTCACCCGTCAACGGTTGGACAGCATAGAACTATATCCTTTCAAACGTGCCGTTCAGGCGGGTTTGTCGGGTATCATGGTGGGGCATCTTGAAGTTCCGGCGCTCGAATCCACACGAAGATTACCCTCCTCGCTCTCGCGTAAAGTGGTGCGCGACTTACTTGCCGGTGAATTGCAATTTCGTGGATTGGTGTTCACCGACGCGCTTACCATGAAGGGCGTGTCGGGCAAACAGAATCTCTGCCTTCAGGCTTTACTGGCGGGGAACGATCTCTTGTTGGTGCCCCGGCGGTTGAAAGAAGAGGTAGAAACCGTGGTAGAAGCGGTAAAGAGCGGGATACTCCCCGAAGCGGAGATAGAAGCGAGATGCCGTAAGGTGCTTACCTATAAATATGCGCTGGGACTGAATAGGAAACCTTTCGTACGCATGTCGGGATTGGAGCAGCGGCTCACCACCCCTCATACCCTTGAACTGATTCGTCGTCTGAGGGAAGCTTCCGTTACGTTGCTTCGAAATTCGGAGCGCGTGCTGCCGTTGGACAAAGACCTGAAACGAGTGGCGGTGCTTCATACGGGCGACAGGCAATCCATAGACCCTTTATTAAAGACGCTGGCACACTACGTAGAGCCCGTTTCGCTGTCTTTGGCGGCAGACTTCACCGTTGCTGAGCGTGAGAGTTTGCGCGAAAGACTATCCGGCTATGACCGCATTCTGGTGTGTGCAGGCGATGAGCAGGCGGTCGCATATAAATCATTCCTCGATGAATTTGCGGCGGATGTTCCGGTGATTTATCTCTTTTTTACGCCGGGCAATCAGTTGCTTTTGTTCGAGAAGGCTGTACGGCGGGCGTCTACCGTGGTGTTGGCACATACCGGCGACGCCGATGTGCAGAGGTATGTGGGAAAACTGCTGTATGGCGACGCCGCGGCAAGCGGCAGGCTTTCGGCGAGTATAGGCAAACTTTTCGCGGCGGGAGAGGGAGTGACTTTGACACCGCATACAACCCCTCTTTGGGTGCCCGAGGAACATGGCATGAGTTCACATATATTGAACCGGATAGATAGCATTGCCCGGGAAGGTATCGAAAAGGGAGCTTATCCGGGGTGTCAGATTGTGATACTGAAAGACGGAAAGGAGATGTACGGAAAGGCATTCGGTACGCACACCGGAACGACGGACGGCAAAAGTGCGGCGGACAATCGTCCCGTGCATATGACGGATGTGTACGATACGGCGTCGCTGACCAAGATGGCGGCTACATTGCTTGCCGTGATGAAACTCTATGATGGAGGACGCCTGAACCTGACAGATCGTGCTTCCGATTATTTGCCGTGGTTGAAAAATACGGATAAGGAAAACATTACCGTGCGCCAACTCCTGTTGCACGAGTCGGGATTACCCTCCACCATTATGTTCTACATGGAAGCGATAGACGAAGAAAGCTATCCCGCCCCTCTCTTCAGACGGAGGAAAGATAGCCTGCATAAGGTACGTATCGGTGAGCAAACGTGGGCAAATCCTGATTTTCGTTTTCGAGAGGGGCTTGTTTCACCGCTGAAAACCGGGCGATGCACGCTGGAAGTGTGCAAAGATATGTGGTTGGACGGTACTTTTAAAAACGAATATATCCGCAAGATTATAGAGGCTCCGTTGGGGAGCAGACGCTATCGTTACAGCTGTGTGGGCTTCATACTGCTTCAGCAAGTTGTAGAGGCGTGTACGGGTATGCCGATGGATGAGTTCCTCCGGAAGGAGTTTTACCTCCCTATGGGATTGATTCGGACAGGTTACCTTCCGTTACGTCTCTTGCGAGCGGACACGAACGTTCCGGAGACGGCGGGTGAGTCTCTTTCCGGTAAAAATATGCAGAGGGGAGATGTTTCCGCTTGCCCGGGATACGCAGTTGATGAGCAGGAAATCGTTCCTTCGGCGAACGACCTTTTTCTGCGCAAAACACTTCTTCGGGGCTATGTGCACGATGAGTCCGCCGCCTTTCTGGGAGGTGTATCGGGTAATGCCGGGCTCTTTTCCAATGCTTCCGATATTGCCCGTATCTGCCAGATGCTGCTGAATGACGGTCTGCAGGATGGCAAGCGTTACTTGAGTAAGGAAACTTGTCGCTTGTTCACTTCCGCTGTATCGGCTGTCAGTCGGAGAGGGCTGGGATTCGACAAACCCGATACCTCTAACCCGGATAGAAACCCCTGCGCCCCTTCCACTCCTGCGGAGGTTTATGGTCATACCGGTTTCACCGGTACTTGTGCGTGGACAGATCCGGTGAACAATCTGGTCTATGTATTTCTATGCAACAGGCTCTACCCCGATGTGTGGAATACAACGCTGATGACCGAAAACATTCGTACCCGCATACAGGAAGTTATGTATGAGGCATTGCTGAAGCCCGGCAGATAGCGGTGGACAATCCTTTTTAAAATGGCTCGTTTGCTGTTTGTTGACGAAATGAGTGTTCATTTCGTACATTTCTGCGTTGCGTCCACTAAATTTGAACGTTTGAGCGTTTGGTTATTCTAATTTAAAGTTATATTTGTAAGGTTAAAATACAACAAAACCAGTTAAATAACTCAATATTCCGCTTATGAGAAAACGATTACTCTTCATTTACACTTTGTTTCTTTGTCTTCTTCCTGCCATGTTATCGGCTCAGTCGCGTTCTCTGTCCGATGCAAGGGAGATAGCAAGGACTTATTTTAATCAGACAGCGAAAGTCGCCACCCGTTCGGATGTTCAGCCGGTACTGGTAACTACATCGGGAAAACTTCTCAAGAAAGATGTTGTTGCTACCCGTGCGGGTGAAAGCGATGAGGCTTTTTATGTATTTAACGAAGACAACCGCCGTTTCGTGATCGTTTCGGGTGACGAACGGATGAAGGAGATTCTGGGCTATTCGGAACATGGCGCTTTTGTGGACGGTGATGTGCCCGAAAACATGAAAACATGGCTCACCATGTACGTTAGGGAGAAGGAAGCCTTGTCTCAAACCTCTTCTGCTTATAAGGTGTTGCCCAACCCCGGTGCTCTGACGCGTTCGGCAAGTTTTCCCGCCAGCGTAGCTCCGTTGTTGGGGAAGATAGCTTGGGATCAGGATACGCCCTACAACAACCTCTGTCCTAAAAGCGGTAACCAACGTACGGCGGCAGGATGTGTGGCTACGGCAATGGCGCAAGTGATGAAATATTACGGTTATCCCGCGCAGGGACAGCACTCTTATACTTATACTACCAAAACTCTGAACGTGGAATGTTCATTCGATTTCAGTACGCAATATAAGTGGGATAAAATGCTGGACACTTATGTGAAAGACGGTTATACGGACGAACAGGCTGAGGCGGTGGCTACTTTGATGTATGCTTGCGGTGTCGGTGTGGATATGAATTACAACTTATCAGAAAATAGAGGTAGCGGGGCGTCCTCTATGAAAGTAGTGTCCGCACTAAAGAAATACTTCAACTACGATCCGAACATGCGCTTCTGCATACGGGATTTTTATTCTTATTCCGAATGGATGGAACTTATCAAAACGGAGCTTAGCGAAGGACGTCCTATATTTTATGGAGGTTATTCGGAATCGGTAGGCCATCAGTTTGTGTTCGATGGATATGATAAGAATGATATGATGCACATCAACTGGGGATGGGGCGGAACTTCAAACGGATACTTCTCCGTTACGGCTTTAGACCCGGATGAACTTGGTATAGGCGGTGGCACAAGCATGAATGGATTTACTTACCGTCAGGATATGATTATAGGTGTTCGGAAGCCGAGGACAGATGCCCAACAACGTTATGTTTCGCACTTCCTGATGGATTTGGATCTCGAAACCTCTAAAACGGAAGCGAATCTGGGAACCTCATTCAATATTTCTATCAACGATATATTTAACTATACGGATGTATTTACAGGAAAGTTGGCCGTTCTGCTGGTTAAAGACGGACAAGTGATAGAGTTGTACAGTAGGAATATCTCGAATCTTGGGATATATAGAGGATGGAAGGTCGTCGATACACAGTGCACGGTTCCTGTGGGTACGGCGGAAGGAGTCTATCAAATCAGAGTGGCCAGTAAGGCGCAGAACGAAACGGAATGGCAGTATGTAAGAGGTAAATTGCTGAACGTCCATTACCTGAATGCCGAAATAAAGAACGGAAAGGTATATTTGTCCGTTCCCGATATGACACCCTCGCTGGAAGCGGATATGCAGATAGTGCGTACCTTGTATAAAGACAGAACGGGAGCGTATACACTCCAGCTGAGAAATACGGGAACCGAGGAAGCCCATGTAGAGGCAAGTGTGGTGGCAGCCCTCAAAGGAACGGATGAGTATAAGAGTGTGTGCAAGGGGATGGTGTTCCTGAAACCTAATGAGTCGAAGGAAGTCACACTCTCTTCCAAAGTGGAATTGGATGCGGGAGAGTACAAGTTCTTACCCGTGTTTAATATGAATGACAAGCAGGTGAACTTCCGGAACAATCCTTTGGCACAGGAAGCGACTGTAAAAGCTACGCCCGAAGATTCTAAGGAGTTGACTGTGCTGGCGGATATAGAATTGTCCAATGAGGAAATAGCGCCGGGAGAAATACTGAAAGTAAGAACTACCCTTAAGAACAAAAGCGGGCTCTATGATAATGATGTGTATGTGGCTGTGCTCAAAAGAACGGCTGATGGCACTAAATATTCTTTTTTTAAGTACTTCAGAAAGCACCTCTTCATCGAATCTGACTCGCAGTTCCAACTCGAACATGACATCCTTATTGAAGATTGGGAGGC
Source organism: Bacteroides sp. (assembly GCA_041855205.1). GTDB lineage: Bacteria > Bacteroidota > Bacteroidia > Bacteroidales > Bacteroidaceae > Bacteroides. Next base: position 110,136 of record JBHADT010000027.1, on the reverse strand, counting down.
GGAACGTTATATGGTGATAATTATGGCTACTTTCGAGGGAGAACCCCAAATATTGAATCTTGAAGGGGAAGGCACAATAGCTCGTGCCCGCTTTACCATTACTACAACCGGAATAGAAGAGAATCCTGCCGAGGAAGGCTTCATCCTTTATCCGTCTCCCGTTGTGGATATGCTTCATGTCAAACTTCCCACGGATATAAACCGTATGGAAATCGTCTCTTTAAACGGTCAGGTCGTAAAGCGGGATAATGAACGGATGCTTGCCGGAACAACACGCGTGATCCCTGTGGCGGACATAGCAGCCGGCTATTACATTCTGGTGTTGCATGGAGATAACAAGATGTACCGTCAGAAATTCATGAAGAAATAGTTAAGTCAAATGATGAGAAGAATCTTCTTAAACACGGGATGTGCGTTGCTAACCTGCCTTGCGTTGGCAGGCTGCCGTACTTCCCGTGCGGAAAAAGAAATGGAAAAGAAAGGAACGGATATACTGGAAATGTCAGAGATAATGACACAAGAGGAACGAATTAGAGGGGGGAATCCTTCCTCTACTTCTCCGGTGGTATATGTGTATAAGATGAAAGCGGACTATTCGCAACGAGTACCGGTGCTGATGAATGAAGAACGTACCCGGATTGTCTCTTATCCCGCTCCCGTGGACTTGAAGCAGGGAAGTGAGTTTCGTCTGCCAACCCCTTTGATAGAAGGTTATTGGTTAGACAACAAGGGAATCTCTTTTAACACAGCTTTTCTTTCCTATACTTACGAGGAATATGCAGCTTTGAAAGAAGCTCCCTCGATGGACGAGTTGATGAACTCCATTTTAGACAAATATCCTTTCGAAGAGATACATGTCTGCGGACGTCGAGCCGACTATAAAGATATTGTCTCTGAATTAAATAAGAAGATAAAAGACGGTTTCTTGCGAAAATAAGTATATTTGCTGCCGAAAACATCACAGAGGATACAGCGAAAGACACCTTGCCCGGCTTTGTTTCTCTTTCTTGCAAAGGCAAGAGAGAGAGTGTAAGACAAGAAGCGGGTTCCCGTGGTGCTTCCTGTATCCTCTGTGGTGGTATATACTCAAACACCCTTATTCAAGAAACGTCGTTAATGAAAGAATTTGTAATATCCGAAGCCCAGGTCGAAACCGCGGTATTAGTGGGACTTGTCACCAAGACACAGAACGAACATAAGACCAATGAATACCTTGACGAACTGGCTTTTCTTGCCGAGACGGCAGGAGCGGAAGTGGTGAAAAGATTCACTCAGAAGCTGGATATGGTGCACTCCGTTACGTATGTAGGTAAGGGTAAGTTGGAGGAAATCAAGCAATACATCCAGCAGGAAGCTGAAGAAGAGCGACCCGTGGGAATGGTCATTTTCGATGATGAACTCTCTGCCAAACAGTTGCGCAATATCGAAGCAGAGCTTAAAATAAAGATACTCGACCGCACGTCGCTTATCTTGGATATCTTTGCCATGAGGGCGCAGACTGCCAATGCCAAAACGCAGGTGGAACTTGCTCAATATAAATACATGCTACCCCGCCTGCAACGATTGTGGACTCACTTGGAGCGTCAGGGGGGAGGCTCGGGAAGCGCCAAGGGAGGTTCGGTGGGACTTCGCGGACCGGGAGAAACGCAGTTGGAGATGGACCGGCGTATCATCCTCAACCGGATGTCGTTACTGAAAGAGCGTCTGGCAGAGATAGACAAGCAGAAGTCTACCCAACGGAAGAACCGGGGACGTTTGATTCGTGTGGCATTGGTGGGATACACGAATGTGGGCAAGTCTACATTGATGAATATCCTCTCCAAAAGCGAGGTGTTTGCCGAAAACAAATTGTTTGCTACACTCGACACCACTGTGCGAAAAGTGATTATCGAGAATCTTCCTTTTCTCCTTTCGGATACGGTAGGTTTCATTCGCAAACTTCCTACGGATTTGGTGGAATCTTTTAAATCTACGCTCGACGAGGTACGTGAGGCGGATTTGCTGTTGCATGTGGTGGACATCTCACATCCCGACTTTGAAGAACAGATAGAAGTTGTAAACAAGACATTGGCTGACATAGGAGCGGCGGGAAAGCCGATGATACTTGTATTTAATAAGATAGATGCGTATACCTACGTAGAGAAAGCCGCTGACGACCTTACCCCCAGAACCAAAGAAAACTTAACACTCGAAGAACTGATGAAGACGTGGATGGCCAAGATGGAGGATAATTGCCTTTTCATCTCCGCCCGCGAACGTATGAATATGGAGGAAATGAAGAGTGTGGTTTATAGGCGTGTCAAAGAACTGCACGTTCAGAAATATCCTTATAATGATTTTCTTTATCAGACTTACGACGAGGAAGAATAATCAGAATGCCGTTGGCGGAACATTCTGCCGGCGCGAACTATAAGAATATGGATTACAGATTTTTGACCGGAGAGGAGATTACCAGACTGGAGAGTCAGTCGTGCTCCTCGGAAGACTGGACGCAGGTAAAGGTGGCCGAAGGTTTTTCCACCGAATATGTACATCACGCCCGTTTCTCGGGAAAAGTGAGGCTGGGAGTGTTTCAAACGGAGTTTCTCCTGGCCGGAGGAATCAGAAAGCATTCCGGACTTCGGAATGTGACACTCCATAATGTAACGGTAGGTGATAACTGCTGCATAGAGAATATCCAGAACTACATCGCTAACTACGAAATAGGGCACGATACGTTCATAGAGAACGTAGATATTCTCGTAGTAGAATCCCGGAGTACATTCGGCAACGGTGTGGAGGTGTCTGTGTTGAACGAAACAGGTGGACGTGAAGTACTTATCAATAACAAACTTTCCGCCCATCAGGCATACATCCTCGCACTTTATCGCCATCGTCCTGAACTGATAAAGCGGATGCGCGGTATCATAGAGCATTATTCGCAGAAGTATGCTTCTGAAACGGGAACCATCGGCAACCATGTGCGAATTGTCAATACCGGTTCCGTAAGGAATGTACGCATTGGCGATTATTGTACTGTGTGCGGCACCTCCCGTCTATTCAACGGTAGTATAAACAGCAATGTGCTTGCACCCGTACACATCGGGCACGGCGTCATATGCGATGACTTCGTTATCCTCTCGGGCTCGCGGATAGATGACGGAGCCATGCTTACACGTTGTTTCGTGGGGCAAGCTTGTCGTCTGGGACACAACTATTCGGCGTCCGATTCCCTTTTCTTCAGCAACTGTCAGGGAGAGAACGGAGAGGCCTGTGCCATCTTTGCCGGACCATTTACGGTGACGCACCATAAGTCTACGTTGCTCATCGCGGGAATGTTTTCTTTTATGAATGCCGGTTCGGGGTCGAACCAAAGCAATCATATGTATAAGCTGGGACCCATCCATCAGGGGACGCTGGAACGGGGAGCTAAAACCACCTCCGATTCCTACATCCTTTGGCCCGCTCGGGTAGGGGCTTTTTCGTTAGTCATGGGGCGGCATGTAAACCATTCGGATACCTCTAATCTGCCTTTCTCTTATCTGATTGAACAGAACAACACGACCTATCTGGTGCCGGGAGTGAATCTCCGCAGTGTGGGTACCATTCGCGATGCGCAGAAGTGGCCTAAACGTGACGGACGTACGGATGAAAATAAGCTCGATTACATCAACTACAACCTGCTCAGCCCATATACCGTGCAAAAAATGTTCAAGGGGCGTGAAATCCTGTTGGGCTTGCGTAAGGCTTCCGGTGAACTCTCCGACATATATTCCTATCACAGTGCCAAGATTCGCAATTCAGCATTGGTGAAAGGTATACAGTTCTACGAAACAGCCATCCATAAGTTTTTGGGAAACTCTATCATCAAGCGTTTGGAGAACATCGATTTTGCCGACAATGAGGCGATACGCGAACGTCTTAAACCCGATACGCATATTGGTACGGGCGAATGGGTGGATGTGTCGGGTTTGATAGCTCCTAAAAGTGCGATAGAAGAATTGATTGAAGGTATCGAAACCGGCAGCATAGACAAACTGAAAAAGATAAACGCCGAGTTCGAACGGATGCATCTCAATTACTATACATATGAGTGGACTTGGGCGTACGAGCGTATCGAAGAGTTTTACGGTTATGACCCGGCGAGCATAACCGCCTCGCAAGTGGTACGAATTGTGGAACAGTGGAAACAGGCTGTCGTGGGCTTGGATCGTATGGTGTATGAAGATGCCCGTAAGGAGTTTTCACTGGCTGCCATGACCGGTTTCGGGGCGGATGGTTCGCATGTGGAAAAAGAACTTGACTTCGAACAGGTACGGGGAGATTTCGAGAGCAATCCTTTTGTGACTGCGGTACTAAAGCATATAGACGATAAAACGGCTTTGGGCGACGAACTCATCCGACGTCTCTCTCCGTTGTGTTAGAAAAGAGACTGAATGAGTCCGGCAACCTTTTCTCCTGACACTTACCTCTTTTTTCAGACCCTTGTGCAGCCCTTTACAGGAGATTTACTACCTTTGTATCAGCTAACTAACATTAAATAAAGAAAGATATGGCAACACCTCCGTTCAAGTATCAACCCATGTTCGAACATGGCAAAGACAAAACCGAATATTACCTGCTTACCAAAGATTATGTTTCCGTAAGTGAATTTGAGGGGAAACCCATACTGAAAATTGCTCAGGAAGGACTTACGGCAATGGCGAACGCAGCTTTCCGCGACGTTTCGTTTATGCTGAGGCGTGAACATAACGAACAGGTAGCCAAAATATTGGCAGATCCTGAAGCAAGTGAGAATGACAAGTATGTAGCGCTTACTTTCCTGCGAAATGCGGAAGTTGCCTCCAAAGGGGTACTCCCTTTCTGCCAGGATACAGGGACGGCAATCATCCATGGCGAGAAAGGACAGCAGGTATGGACCGGATATTGTGACGAGGAAGCTCTCTCTTTGGGAGTGTATAAAACATATACCGAAGAGAACCTGCGTTACTCGCAGAATGCGCCGCTGAATATGTACGATGAGGTTAATACCAAATGCAACCTGCCTGCCCAGATAGATATTGAGGCGACGGAGGGGATGGAGTATAAATTCCTCTGTGTAACCAAAGGAGGAGGTTCGGCAAATAAAACATATCTCTATCAGGAGACGAAAGCCATCCTTAATCCCGAAACCTTGGTTCCTTTTCTCGTGGAAAAGATGAAAACATTGGGTACGGCAGCATGTCCTCCTTATCATGTGGCTTTTGTAATCGGAGGTACTTCTGCCGAGAAGAACTTGCTGACGGTGAAGCTGGCATCTACTCATTACTATGACGAACTGCCTACCGAAGGGAATGAATACGGCAGGGCATTCCGCGATATAGAATTAGAGAAAAAAGTGCTTGAGGAAGCTCACAAGATAGGACTCGGTGCACAGTTTGGCGGCAAATACCTTGCGCACGACGTACGTATCATTCGTTTGCCCCGTCACGGAGCTTCGTGCCCGGTGGGGTTGGGTGTTTCCTGTTCTGCCGACCGCAATATAAAGTGCAAGATTAATCGTGAAGGAATCTGGATTGAGAAGCTGGATGACAATCCGGGTGAACTGATTCCCGCAGAACTGCGCAATGCAGGGGAGGGGACAGTGGTGAAAATAGACCTCAACCAGCCAATGAAGGATATATTGGGGGAACTGACAAAGTATCCGGTGGCTACCCGGCTCTCGCTGAACGGAACTATCATTGTGGGGCGTGACATTGCGCATGCTAAGCTGAAAGAACGTTTGGACAGGGGAGAAGATTTGCCGCAATACATCAAGGATCATCCCATTTATTACGCAGGACCGGCCAAAACTCCCGCCGGTATGGCTTGCGGTTCCATGGGACCTACCACGGCAGGACGTATGGACTCATACGTCAACCTATTCCAGAGTCGTGGCGGAAGCATGATTATGCTTGCTAAAGGCAACCGTAGTCAGGCGGTGACGGATGCCTGCAAGGAGTTCGGAGGATTTTATCTCGGCTCTATCGGCGGACCGGCGGCTATTCTAGCTCAGAACAATATCAAGAGCATAGAGTGTGTGGAATATCCCGAATTGGGTATGGAAGCTATCTGGAAGATAGAAGTGGAAGATTTTCCTGCGTTTATCTTAGTGGATGATAAAGGCAATGACTTCTTCAAGCAGTTGAAGCCTTGGAATGCTTCTAAGTAACAGCCGAAGAATCTGTCGGTAGTTAGAACTATTGAATTATAGAGATATTTTATAAGGGGCTATCCGCTTTTTCCGGATAGCCCCTTACTGTTTACTTGCCGTTTAAAGGTGAAAGGAATGAAAGAGACGGGCAGAATCTGAAGATTTACAAAGGTGATGTATAGAGATGGAAAATTGATCCGTTCGTACCATGCCCGTGTGGTTTCGGGAACAGCACTTGTACGGTTCGGGAGAGATATCCGTATGGTTCGACTACCGTGCCTGTGTCGTTTTTCGAATATGCTTTGAGTATGTTTTTTATTGCTTTATTATTCCTGACCGGGGTATCAATACAGCTTTGCCCATTATAGGCAATCGATGTTTCTTACTGATTAAGATTTTCTTTCCATTGCTCATATCTCCGGATAATTTTTGTACCGGCGTTGTTGTACCAACTATACCCGTTCCGGCGTTCGTATCCTATCTCGGACACATCATATTTTTTTACTCCATCCCGGTCGCAGAAGAAAGGACGGTTATCGTCCAGTGTATAAAAACGTGCCCACAAAGGCTCACCGTCCGTACACTGTATCATTCGGTAATCTTTCCTTCCGGACTCATCCGTAAAGGACTCTCTGCATAATCCCTCTATACGCGTAGCTTTAAACCATTCTATGGCGCCATCCACACTCCGAATCACCTCGGCCGACGGATGAGGAAGAGACATCAACAGCATAACGATGTCATCGGATTCTTGTCCGCTCAACGAGGGTAGTTCATAAGCGCGAGCCTTTGCAGGAGCCAACGTGTATTCATCGTGTTGTGCACACCACACCGTGAGTTTGCCGTTCTGCTTTACTTGTGTCTTCAGTATACACTCCAATCCCTTGTCGAAAGCCGTTCGGGCACGTTGCACCACGCTTTGGGGTAAGAAAGTATAAGGTGTTTTCTGTTCGTAGATTTCGCGCAACAGAAGCATCACGTTCACCATGGCGTTGTCGTTGTATGTGATGTGTGTGTAGTAGCCTTTCGAGCGAGGCCAGAATTGCGGCCATCCGCCGTTCTCATATTGGGCGTTGAGTAGATACTCGATGCCCCGTATCGCTGCCTGTTTGTATCGCTCATCCTGCGTTGCCCGGTAGATACGTGCCAGGTAACGTATCTCCGTGATGGTGGCTCCGTTGTCTATTGTACTTTCATTAATGTCCTCCTGAGAGGCGATGGCTTTTTCCTTTTCCTGCGGATTCAGTTCGGCAGGCATATAGATGTTCTTTGGCCACCCTCCGGTGGTGTGTTGATACAACAGTACGTTCTCTGCGATACGGATGGCTTCGGGAGTGGTGAAGAACTCATCGGACAACTTGGAAGCTAACCTTACCCAGTTTTTGTATGGTTGTTTCTCTTTGTACACTGTGGTTTCTTGTGACGCCGCATTTAGCGTTGCAAACAGAAATAGACAACCCGAAATTATAATTCTCTTCATAATGGTGTTTGTTTAGTTGAAAAACATATTGATACGGAAAACAAGTAGGAAAGATGTAAAACATAATCGGAAAGCAAAACGGCGTAGTGAGCTTTTCTTGGAAAGGATAGCTTTCACTCTGAATCGACAGGCGCTTAATGCCCCGAACGATATTTGCTTTCCTCTTTATCGTTCAGCATACTGAGATAGGATGTGTAGCGCGATTCGCTGATGTGGTGATTACTGATGGCGGCTTGCACGGCACATCCCGGTTCGTGCCTGTGCGTGCAGTTACTGTATCGGCAATTGGCGGATACACGGAAGATTTCGGGGAAGTAGTGTCCTATTTCTTCTTCCTCCATATCGAAAGTTCCGAAACCTTTGATACCGGGTGTGTCTATAAGGTATCCGTTGCCGGCTATCTCATACATTTCAGAGAAAGTGGTGGTGTGCATCCCTTTTTTATGATATGCGGATATTTCTCCCATGCGTATGTTCTGTTCCGGTAGAATGGACTTGATAAACGTGGATTTCCCTACCCCCGAATGTCCCGATAGTAAAGTCACCCGTCCCTCCAGTTCGTGCAGTATGGCTTCCATGCCTTCGCCGGTAAGGGCGGAAACCTTGAAACAGGGGTATCCTATGGAAGTGTACAGGTTGATAAGCCCTTCGAGGTAGATGCATTCATGGGCATCGTATAGGTCTGTCTTGTTGAAGATGATTTTGACCGGAATGCGATAGGCTTCTGCCGATGCAAGGAAACGATCGATGAACGTGGTGGATGTTTCCGGATAATTCACTGTGACGAGAAGCATGCACTGGTCCAGATTAGCGGCAAGAATATGGGACTGCTTGGAGAGGTTGGACGCTCGCCGGATGATATAGTTCTTCCGGTCTTCGATTTCGCTGATGAAAGCAGTTCCTTCCTGGTTCCGGATTATTTTCACATGGTCTCCCACTGCAACGGGATTGGTGCTGCGAATCCCTTTCAGGCGGAAGTTGCCTTTGATTTTACATTCAATGCTACTGCCGTCTTCTGTTTTCACCAGGTACCAACTTCCTGTGTTCTTAATGACCAATCCTTTCATTCGCTTGCGGTGGTGGGGAGTACACACACAAACCGTGGTCTCTTTCATCTTTTTGTCAAATGAGGCTACGGTTTGTGTGTTCCCGGCTTTGTGATGGAGACTATACAGTCATGATTTCTTTTTCCTTGGCGGTAAACATATCATCAATTTGCTTGATGAATTTGTCGTGCATCTTCTGCAATTTACCTTCAGCGTCTTTTTGCATATCCTCTGCCAAACCGTCTTTAACAGCTTTTTTCAGTTGATCTATTGCATCTCGGCGGGCATTTCGCACGCTTACTTTCGCTGTTTCGGTTTCGCTTTTGCATTGTTTGGCGAGTTGCTTACGACGTTCTTCCGTAAGCGGTGGAATTCCAATGCGGATAATTTCTCCATTGTTTTCGGGCATAATCCCCAGTGAAGAATCGATAATGGCTTTTTCGATAACCCGGAACATACTTTTGTCCCATGGCTTGATGGCGATGCTGCGGGCGTCCGGTGTGTTCACGGCCGCTACATTGTTAATGGGAACCATGCTTCCATAGGAATCTACACGGATTCCATCCAACAGGCGTACATCGGCTTTCCCGGCACGAATATGAGCCAGCGTTTCTTCCAAATACATGATGGCCATATCCATCTTTTCCTGTGCTTCGTTCAGGCAGTCTTTTACGTCTATCATATCTTATATGGTTTATTAAAATTTATTCGATGCTTGTTCGGTGATTTATTCGAACGGTGTGCGGAGCGACTCTCTTGATGAGAGGGATAAAGGGCGATGCTCCCGGTTTCAGTTATGTACGAGAGTACCTATCTCTTCTCCGCTCATCACTTTCTTCAGGTTGCCCACGCTGTCCATGTCGAACACAATGATGGGCAGGTTGTTTTCCTTGCACATGCAAGTGGCGGTGAGATCCATTACCTTTAATCCCCGTTTCAATACCTCGTCATACGTGATTTCGGTGAATTTGGTGGCTGTGGGGTCTTTTTCCGGATCGGCAGTGTAGATACCGTCCACCCGTGTGCCTTTAAGCATAACTTCGGCTTCAATCTCGATGCCGCGTAACGACGAACCAGTGTCCGTGGTGAAGAACGGATTACCTGTACCGCCCGACATAATCACCACTTCACCGGCTTCCAGGCTTTCAATGGCTTTCCATTTATTGTAAAATTCTCCTATAGGCTCCATGCGGACAGCTGTCAGCACGCGTGTTTTCACCCCTATGGAAGTAAGCGCCGAACTCAGAGCCAGGCTATTGATTACGGTGGCAAGCATACCCATCTGATCTCCTTTCACACGGTCGAATCCCTTGTTTGCCCCGCTCAGTCCGCGGAAGATATTTCCTCCTCCGATAACAATACCTATTTGTACACCCATTCCGTGTATTTCCTTTATCTGTAAGGCATATTCGGAAAGACGTTTCTCATCAATACCGTATTGTTTTTCTCCCATCAGACTTTCTCCGCTGAGTTTAAGTAATATTCTGTTGTATTTTGCCATAATTATACGCTTAGTGTGTCGCAAAACTATGTAATTTATCCAAGTTGGCAAAAAAAATGCCCTACAACTTTGATTCAGGCTATCTTAGCATCAGAGAAGCTGTTTGTTTGAACAATTTTGATACTATCCGAAACATATAAACGTGACATACAGCCAGGGCTTTTCTAATTTCGTTGCGATGAATACTCCCATCCGTCGTGAATCCGATACATCCAGTCTGAATACGCTTATGATAAACTTCCGCATTTGCCTTTGTCCGGCAGCCATGCTGCTTTCATTTACCCATGCAAAAGCCGTAACCTCCGTGGACGAGCGTACCGAGCGCCCGAATATACTCTGGCTCACTTTCGAGGACACCAGCGCGTACGAACTCGGCTGTTACGGCAATCCCCATGTGCACACTCCCCGAATCGACTCTTTGGCGTCGCGTGGCATACAGTTCATGAATGCATGGTCTGCTGCTCCACAGAGTTCGGCAGCCCGTTCGTCGCTCATTACCGGGTGTTATGCCACTACTTTCGGTATGGATGTGCATCCCGTGCCGTACGATACGCCATCGGATATCTTTTTCCCAAAATGGTTGCGTGAGCGGGGCTACTATTGCACAAACAACAGTAAGACGCATTACAACTCCACTACCGATAATTCCGTGTGCTGGGACGAATGCGGAAGAAAAGCCACATACAACAGCCCGCGGCGTGGAGCGGATCAGCCTTTCTTTGCGGTATTTAATACGGTGACCTCGCACATGGGACGCATACGGACATTTCATACCGAAGGGCGTCGCGACTACACCCGTGAGGGAATCTATCCGCAACAACTCTCTCTGCCTCCTCACGTACCCGATTTGCCGGAAGTACGCTCGGATTATGCCGGACATTTGGAAGCAGTGCAAGATGTGGATACATGGGTCGGTTTCTTTCTTGATGACTTGAAACGGCGCGGTCTGGATGAAAACACCATTGTTTTTGTGTTTAGCGATCATGGCGGTTGCCAACCGCGCGGAAAGGGGTATCTGTACGAAACGGGACTGCATGTTCCGATGGTGGTCTATTTCCCGGAACGTTGGAGACATCTTGCTCCCATGGCGCCCGGAACCAAAGACGATACGTTGATAAACTTTGTGGATCTGGCGCCTTCGGTACTCAGTCTTGCGGGAGTAAAGCCACCGGAACACATGCAGGGAAAGGCGTTGATGGGCGTTTATGCCGTAGGGGAAAAACCTGCAGTAATGTTTGGCTTGGCAAGCAATCAGTTACACCACTTCATGCCTGTACGTGCCGTCAGGGATGGACGATATAAGTATCTGCGCAGCTATATCCCGTACCGTCGTTTTGCCTTGCGTAATTATTATCAGTGGGGAATGCCTTCAAACAAGGCGTGGGATAAGTGGATACTCGGAGGGAATGACCGGCGGGAAGAGTGGGAACAACCTTTCGGACTTCATCCGGCAGAAATGCTTTTCGACTTGCAGTCCGATCCGTTTGAACTTCACAATCTGGTCGAGAAACCTGCCTGTCGGGAGCAGTTGCTGTGTTTCAGAAACAGCCTGTCCGCCCATTTGCGTGAAACGAAAGACTTAGGCTTTTTCCTTCCCACATCCCGTGAGGGAACGATACTCTACAATAAGGTGAGGAAGGAAAATTATCCGTTGGATTCGCTGTACGCTTTGGTGGAACTGGCGGGAACGGCTACCATACATGATGTACCGTTTTTAGAGAGTAAACTTGAAAGCGATAAGCCGGAAATGCGGTATTGGGCTGCTGTGGGGTTGGCACATCTGGGAACGACCGGACAGCTGCATGTCTGTCCTCCCGGATTACTCTCTCTGCTCAACGACGATAATCCGTATGTGGCTTGTGAGGCGGCTTACGCCACAACCTATTTGGGCGAAGCGGAAAAAGGACTGGAAAGGTTGATTTATCCGGCGAACGAGGCAGACCGTAAAATAGGCTATTCGCTCTTGGAAGCTCTTTCGATGGATGTGGCCATGCGTCCCTCCATTCGTGCTTACGTCGGCGAACTGAAGGAAAAAGCCGGTACGCTTCCTCGTACGGAGAATGAAGATACCGGCCTGATGGTAAGGGGAATACTTGTCAACTTGGGTGAACTCGACATGGAAGACCTGTACGGCGGGGAAGCCTACAAGATGGGGTTGAAACTGAACAAGGGAAGACGTCCGATGCTTCCCTTGCCAGAGAATAATTGAATTCTGAAGGTCAGAATGAGTGCGGGCAACTGTTATGGATTGCCGGGCTTATATTTCAAAGTCCGGCAGTAAATCTTTCAGTTCCTTGCGCACGATTTTTCCTTTTACTTTATCCTTTATTGCCGTGATTCCCTCTTTTTTACCTGCATCGTACTCCAGAGAGATTTTTCGCTTGGGATGCACTATGCTTATGGAGGCTTTGCCTTCCGGTGTCAGGTTGCAACGGATTCTCCATCCTGCAATATCCCATGTATCCTCGTGGCGGCTTACGGTTAAATCTGTCCGTTCCTTGCCGTGAGTGTCGATGATTGTAAGAAAACGTACTTTCCGGGAGGAGAGGGTGGTGGCAGAGAAATGCCAATGGTTGGGATATTTCACCGTTTTTCCTTCCTTGTCCGTTACATTCTTCCAATTGGCGGGAGGGCTGAAAAAATCATCGGAAATTTCTTCTTTGAAAGATGAAGAACAGAAAAGATGAGCCTTTGAAACTCCTTCCGCACTGTTCCGTCCCGTCACGATGAGTGCTGCAGGGGAGGTACGCTCCATTGTCATTGGAAACTCGGTGGTGTGCAACAGGTAACTCCAGTTTACATCCTCCTTGCCCTCCAACTCATCGTAGATAACATATATTCCCGTATCGCCCAACTGAATGATATGTCTCCGGAAGAGATTTACTCTGTTTTCATCCCAGCCTTTTTCGGGTGTAAATTCCGTACCGCTCAATTGCGCGCGTTTCAGCCATAGCGGAGAGGTCACCTTGCCATAGGCATTGGAGGCGTCGCCTACGAGGTACGAAATCTCCTCGCCCTCGTACCAGCGTGGAATCCATCCATAACCCTCGGTACCGATAATCTGCCCCATACCGTTTACCAGAATGCTGTTGTGCGCCCGGGTGTTGCGATAGGAATACATACTGTGATCATCGGTAAAGCCCGTGCGATGTCCGCTACTGTAAAAGATGGGCTTGCCTCCGTAAAAGGTGTTGAACGAGTTTTGATTGGCATGGGCGTGCGAGGTGCTTCCGTAAGAGCTGCTTCGGAAAGAGAGCATGGCATTGCGTTCAGGGTGCTCAAGCGCTGTGTGCATTGCGGCGATTCCGGTTTCGTTATGAACGTGTGTACGCGGCAGTTCCGCTAAGGTCCGTGTCTGTTCGGGAAGTTTATTCGGTGTGATGCATCGATACCATGTGAGGTCGGCAGGTTTTGCCTCGAACGAGGTTTGCAGAATATCCGGTTGGCGTGCGCAGATGTAACGCACGTATGCCGTGGCCCAAGGGTCGTTGCACTGCCGTGCCAGCGCATCGGCATATCCTACTCGCGCTCCCGTAGGTCTGCGTTGGTTCTCATGAGAGTTTCCCTGTCCTGCCGATTTGGAGAAGGGAGGTTGTTGGTAGATGACGTAGCGTATATTCCCTTTGTACCAGGTATCCGCGAAATAGTCGAATCCGGTGATGCGTTGATAGAATGCCGGAACCTCTATCAGTGTACGGATGTTCACTTGGAAATATGAATCTCCGTTATGCCAACCTCCATCATTGTTTAGGCCGGGAAAACGAGATACCCATTCGTTGTAGCAGTAGTCTGTCCACACACTCGCTTCGGGAAGTTCGCCATAGGTAGCGAAAGCCGCCATGGTGAGAATGCGGAATGTCATCTGCCAGACGTGGTTGTCAGCAATGCGATTCTCCAGGTGGTTTACGAACTCGCTGTAGAATCTGCCACCGTTTTCCCGAATGCAACTCAGCAGAAGTTTTTTTTCCTCATCCGTCAACAGATGGTAAAAGGCATCGTAGGCCGATGTGCTCATGGAGAGCAGTGTACCGAGGTTGAAGTCGCCGGCGAAGTACTTGCTGTCTGCCCACGAAAGTACTTCTGTCAGCCGTTTCATGGCTTCTTTGTAGTATATGGGGTTGCGACTGAGCAGATAGGCACGCACCAGTCCCTCGATATTCTTCTCTTCGCGGTCTACTATCTTGCGGCTTTCACGAATCAGGGCTGCCTTGTATTGAACGATGTTGGTCAGCTTTACTACGGCAGAAGTGTCTATTTCCTCGTTCAGCCCTTTCAGTGGGCGTTTCATGCACTTCTCCGCCTTGGTCAGATAGTTTTGCGCCTCCGGATTGTTCAGATTGCGTTCGATGATTTCGTCCCACCCGTTCGCATCCAGCAAGATGCGGGGATGCGTGCGCGGCAATTTGTCAATCAGCTCATGATAAGAAGGCGGATTGAATACGGGAGTATTCTCGTTTACCTCAAAACTGTACACGGGCGACCATTCTTCTTCCCCTTCGGGCGATACGTAAGCATGTTGCCAATAATACCTGCCCGGAGAGAAGGTCCGGAAAGGATTGAAGAAAGCCCACGAACGTTCGGCTGTAATGACCTCTTGTCTGAAAGCCGGATCAGCGGCAATGCGTATGCGGTATGTGACCCGAGGTTTGCGGTGTTCGTCCTCCACACCGTCGAGCACGGCGCCCAGATGAGGAAACTTGTCCGGCCACATGAAACGGGGAGGATTCACAGACACCCGTTGCCCGTCTGCCGGAGAGGGTGTGCAGCGTACTTCGTTCATCAGCCGGGGCTGGGTGAGTCTCATAATGGCGGATTGTGCATATATCTTTCCGCTCGGAACGATTGCGAAAATCCAGATTAAAATACGTAAAACTCTTATCATGATTCGTTTGTATGGTTAAGTGAGAGAAATATGGTTTTGAGCAAAGACCAGAGATGCTGCCCCCACGCTTCCCGCCCGGTTTCCCAAAGACGCCGCCTTGAAACGCGTGTTCACCGCACAGTCGGCTATGGCGTAACGTCTTGCCGTTTCTGCAATGCCTTCGATGTAGAAATCGCCCGATTCGGACAAACCTCCTCCAATGACAACAAGTTGCGGACTGAATATGTTGATGAATCCTGCAATCCCTCGCCCCAGATATTCGAAATGCTCTTTCATACAGTCAGCAGCCGGTTGTTCGCCCCGGCGATAAAGACGGACGATAAACTCTCCGTTGGTTTCCGCTCCGGGATATACTGTTCCGGTTTCTTTGCAACGCTGCATGAACCTGCGCACCAGTGCGGCGGCGGAAGCGTAATGTTCCAAGCAACCGGTTGCGCCGCAGGCGCAACGTTCTCCGTCGGCTATGAGCGGCACGTGTCCCAGTTCCATTCCTCTGCCGTCGTAACCGGTGAAGAGCTTTCCTCCCGCGACCACCGCTCCGCCTATGCCTGTGCCTACTGTAAGGAACAGCACATCAGACAATCCCTTTCCTGCTCCATACATTGTTTCGCCCAGTCCCATCAGGTTAGCATCGTTGCCCACGCATACCGGCAGCCCGGTAGCTGATTCCATGATGTCGGCAAGGGGTATCTGTTCCCAACCTTTTATGTTTTCCGCTCCGCCCAACACCGTTCGTCCTCCTGCATTTACGATTCCGGGTGTTCCGATTCCGATTCCCGCCAGCGTATACCCGTGCCTGCGGGCATATGCCTTTACCGCCTCTGCAGCAACAGTCAGTTGTTCGATAACTGCTTCGGCGGACACATGGGCACAAGAGGAGATTTTCTCCTGAAAGAGACACTCGCCGTTATCGCTCACCAATGCGTATTTTACGGAACTGCCGCCCAAGTCGATGCCTGCGGCATAGCTGATCTTGTTTGCCATATTCTAAATCCTTTCCGCCCATATGGGAGAACTCCAACCCCATTGCTGGTCGCGTTGGCGAACGCGCACGTAATAGTAGTCAGTGTCTCGTTGAGGTTCTTTGTCTTCCATGAAATGTTCTATCACATAGCTGTTCTCGGGCATGGCTCGATTGAAGAGAATGGCTTCGCTCAACCAACCTATCATGAAGTGCGAGCGTGACCCTTGCAACAACTCGCCCAACGAGTGTGTGAACCGCTTGCCGTTGAACTCCGCCGTGAGATTTCCGTCTTGCGGCATTTCCACTTCCAAAATCACGGCTTGGGTGGCAGATGTCGTGGTATTCGGGTTTTTGCTCGTGTAGAGGTCGAGTTCGGTTTCTTTCTCCGTACTGCCGATGATTCTGTTGACATGAGTGTGGAATTCTGTTTCCCCTTCCTGTGGAGAGGTGAAGGAAGCTCCACGGAAGCAAGGCGTTACACTCAGGATGCGCCCTTTGTCTATGCTTAACTTCCCTTGCCAATGCACGTAGCGTTCTTCTCTGTTCCAGCCGAATTCTACTTTTATCTTGCACCTCTGTATACTGCCTCCGGAAGAACCTTCCGGAGTCAGCGGACCGCTCAATCGGGCGATGCTTTGCCCGTTCTTCACCACATCCACATAGTCGATACAACTTCCGCCCTCCACGCGCAGATAGATTCGGCGGCTGTTTCCGCGCACCACATCGCCCATGAACGCATCGTTGAGGCGGAAATCTATCTGGATGCGGTCGCCCGTCACTCCGCACACATGGCGATTCTTCATCGCATCCCACAGGGCATCGCGGGTGAGCGAGGGCGCAAGCACGCCTATCCGGCCGTCTCCGTAGCTCCCCGGATAGCCCGAATGCTGGTCGCTGCTGCACATGATTCCGAACTTATGTCCCTGTTCCAGACCGTAAAGTACGGTACCCTCCCATTGCCGGGGACCCATGTCGTGCAGATAGGGATAGTCTCCCTGATCGCTCTCGGCTAAACCGTGGCGGGAATACATTTCGACGAAGGGAGTCTGTTCGCCTTCGGTAAAACATTTCCAGTTGTACCCTCTGTATCCGGTTTGGTATCCCATGTGGTGCGGGGTGATGAATACCTTGTGCCCTTTGGCTTTCTGCTTCCAGTCTTCGATCGAAGTACATTCCACCAACGGAGCATCGAGGTCGTAGTTGAGTGCCACGTGGTCGCCGTGCTCCATGCTGTGAGCCTCGTAACCGATGAAAGCGAGAAACTCCCCCTCTTTGTTATATTCGTTGGTCATGTCCACGTAGCGTTGGTATCCTCCCTCACGCAGGCGCTTGAATGCCTGAGTGTGGTAATCGATGACCCACTTTAGACGAGGATCATCCGCTCCGGGAATATCGGGCCACATGGCATGCGGGGTGACGGATACGAAGTCGAGTTGTTGTTTGGCTGCCTCAAAGGCATCGCGCATATCGCCGTGTCCGTAAGTGAGGTTACAGTGGTTGTGCAAGTCGCCGAAAAACAATTGCAGCTTGCTTTTCGACGGCATGATTCGCCTGGCTTCTTTGCTGCCGGGTGTGCATGCCCCCAACAGACTGCCGGATGCGGCAAGCCCAAGGAAAGACCAACCGCTACTTTTAAGGAATTTTCTTCTGTCCATGCTATGAGAATTTTATAATTTGTTCGAATGCCGGTTAGATAAGAGGCTGCGGACGGGTTGTCAACCGTGTGCCTTGCGGGTTTGTTGCGATACATTTTTCATCGGACCTTGTCCGTTTGTGATTCAGACCGGGATTCTTTTTCCGGTTTGTCCGGCGTAACCTGCAACTCTTCACGCGTTTCCTGCAGCAATCGCATCAGTTCCGTCTGCTTTTCCGCATATCCGGACTTGCCGAATACACTGTTCATTTCATGTGGGTCTTTTTGCAGGTCGTACATTTCCCACTCATCGATGTCGTG
Organism: Bacteroides sp.; assembly: GCA_041855205.1. GTDB lineage: Bacteria > Bacteroidota > Bacteroidia > Bacteroidales > Bacteroidaceae > Bacteroides. The sequence continues at coordinate 92,158 of JBHADT010000027.1, read as the reverse complement.
ATAAAAGTGTATCAGCTTGTGGTGTTGGGTACGGATGCCGTAATGCCTCTTTACGGAATGTTCGGCAGGATATTCGTAGTAGTGATAATAGACTGCTTTTCGCCAGTCGTCAGGAGTTTTTCCGGCATGCTCCAGTATGGGGCGAAGCGACTTTCCCTGCATGTCAGCGGGGATGGATAAGCCGGCATAGTCCAGAAAAGTGGGGGCAAAGTCTACGTTCATGCTCAGCGCATCTGTGGAGCTTCCTTTCCGGATGCTTTTGGGAAAGCGGATGATGAGCGGCATGCGCTGGCATTCCTCGTACATGAATCGTTTGTCGAACCATCCGTGTTCACCCAAGAAGAAACCTTGGTCGGAAGTATAAACGATGATCGTGTTGTCCAGCTCCCCCGTTTCCTTCAGATAGCTTATCAGGCGTCCTATGTTCTCGTCTACCGCCAACACGGTGGCAAGATAGTCGCGCATGTACTGCTGGTACCTCCAGCGGATGAGCGCCTTGCCTTTGAGATTTCCTTTCCGGTGTTCGGCTATTCGTTGCGCATAAGCCGAATCCCATTTGTCTTTGACAGCCGCAGGCATGCGCTTGTACACCGTGTACAAGCGATTGGCGGTGTCTTTCAGCATTTCGTCCCGGGTAAGCAGTTTCAAGTCCCAGTCGTCTCTGAGCGTATGCTCGATGGACATGTCTTGTTCGCGGGCGGCTCTTCCCCTGCCTTCGTAGTCGTCGTAGAGCCCTACCGGTTCGGGAAATACCGTGTGGTTGAAGATGCCCAGATGCCGTGGGGCAGGCATCCAGTTGCGGTGTGGAGCTTTTTGATGATACATCATGCAGAAGGGTTTCGACTTGTCACGCTGTTCGAGGAAACGGATGGCTTTGTCTGTTACGATGTCTGTCACGTAACCTTGTTCGGTTACGATTTTCCCCATTTCGTTGAATTCCGGATTGTAGTAGTCGCCCTGTTCGTGCTGTCCGTGCAGGATGCTCCAAAAGTCGAAACCTTGCGGTTCGCTGATAAGATGCCACTTGCCTATGACAGCGGTCTGGTAGCCCGCCTGCCGCAACAGCTTCGGAAAGGTCTGCTGGCTGCCGTCGAACACCGAAGCATTGTCTTTGAATCCATTGGCATGGCTGAACTTTCCGGTGAGGATGCACGCGCGAGAAGGTCCCGACAAGGCATTTACGGCGTAGCAGTTGTCGAAACGGATGCCCTCCGCTGCCAAACGATCCATGTTGGGGGTCTGAATCAGTTTGCCCCCGTAGCAGGACATCGCTTGTGTAGTATGGTCGTCTGTCATCATGAAGATGATGTTCGGACGCCGCTCTTCTTCTTTCCGCCCCGTGCACGAGGCGAGAGTGAGCGCTGCGAGTGGCAGAAACAGTAGGGAAGAATCGTGTGTTTTCATGATGGTATATAGGTCTGTTTGTACAGATTTTTCTCGGAAATGCAAGATTTGCATTTTATGAAAGCAAAAGGCAAACCTTGCAGGCGGGCGAACGCCATTGGCACTTCAGAAGAACGACATAGGTACGGTACTCGGACAATGCAGGTGCGGTATTCGAACAATACAGGCATGGTTCAGCCGTAGCCTGTGCATACTTCTGAAGGGGGATGTACCGAAGAAACAAATCGCTCGCCGGAGGTGGAAAAGCGGATACCCGCCTTCCTCTCGGGCAATGAAATGATGTAACTATTTCAGATTACAGGTCAATTTTCTCTTCTTGCCGTCCACACTCACCTCGACGCTCACTCCCTGCGGGTCGTACTCTTTGTTGAGGAAACGGGCGGAGAGCGCAGAGTTCTTTCCCGGCTGCTTGACGGGACGGACGATGGTAATATAGCGTATGGGGGCAGAGTCCGGCTTGTTTATGCTGAAAGCCACCGCCGTGCGTTCTACACGTTGCCGGTAGGCAGTGGAACGCCATCCTTCTTCCTCTACGAGCATGGTTCCTTCAGGGGCGAAGCATTGCAAGACCACGTTGCTTTCGCCTTCATAGGCGGTGTGTACCGATAGTTTTTCCGGATTCGTATTCACCTTGCCTTCGTGGAACTGGTAGTGGATGCTTACCTCGCCGGTCGCACTTCCCGTAGCTTCATCTACAATTACAAAATAGCTTCCGTCTACAAAGAATACGGTGCGTCGGTGCGTCAATCCCTTATAGCTTGGATTTTCCGTTACCAGTATCTGCATGTCGCCTTCCGGTTTCCAGAGTTTGGTGACGGACTCCGTGGTCTCCAGGTTGCGATTGTCCAGTGTGAGCGTGTTATGTACTTTGGTGCTGCGGAACCAGTTGCGCAGTTTCATCACCTCTGCATCGCCCGCATAGATGTAGGCTCCTGAGTCGGGGAACAGGTTCTTGCCGTTGAACCACAATTCGAATGTACCGTTGTCCGGCTGGCAATGCCAGAAAGCTTTGGGACCCGCTTTCACTACCATGACGGTGGCATCCTGTTTCCAACCGTTCCGGAAGGTAAAGAATCCCGACTTCAGAAAACCCTTCGAGAGGTTTCCGGGTTGTTTTCCTTTCCGTCCCTCGGAGGCGAAGTATCGTATCTGCTCGTTATCGGGGAAGAGTTTGATCCAATCCTTGTAGTTCTTCAGTTCGCTCTTCTTATCTCCCAGTTTGGCATCGCTGAAACAGGGATTCGTGTAATCGGGGAAACAGATGTTCAGGTAAAAGACAATCATTGCCTCCACCGTATCCATGTAGCTGCGGGGAAATTCTTCGCGGAAACCGTTTACATCTGCCATGCGAAGCGCCTTGCAGAAGATGTTGATGGCGGCCAGGTGATAGTGCGGGTCGAGTTCGAACTGTCCGCCGTCGGGATATACCTGTACGTTTATCTCGCGGTTAAGAATGCCTATGCCGCTTTCGCGCCAACCGCGTGCTTCCTTGAACTCCGGAAAGAATGCGCCCGCATACACCATGCGTTGCGCCTCGAACAACAAGTGGTTGCCTTGGTCGGAATAGTGACTCAATATATGTTGGGCGTGTTTGTGATAGTTGACCAGAAACTCTGTGAGGAATTCGGGAGTGAACGAAGGGGAGGGGATGAACAGGAGGAACTGGCTCGTCTGGTCTTGCAAGCGGTTGCTTACCTCAAGCGGACGCCATGCGAAGCGGACGTTTTCCGCATCGCCTTTTACCTCGCCGGCGCTGACCAGTTCGTATTCTTCCTTACTCATGGGAGCGAGCGGATTTTTCTTAATCCAGTCCATATACTGGAACGTCCACTCCCGGGCATACTTCTCATCACCGCTGAGTCTGTACGCCTTTCCCATGGGGGTGAACCATTTGTGACGGTGCAGCTGCCAGCGGAGTTCGTTGTCCCGCACGGGCCAATACTGCCAGTCGATGTCTTTGCCGTAGTTGAAAGAAGGCTGATAGCCTTTGTGCACGAAGAAAGTGTGTTCCAGCGCTTCGTCTGCCCATTTTTGCTCCTCCTTGCCGATTTTGAGTTGTTCGAGGTCGATGTCCGGGCTCTTTACATTCGTACGCTGGCGGAAGTATTCCAGCAAGGCCAGTGCCGCCTCTTTGTCTTGCCCTTTTTCGTGGAAAGACTTTACCCTTTCCAATCCCGGATAGTCTAAATTGAGCAGAGAGAAGACCTCGGCTTTCAGTTCCTGTGCTTGGGCGGAGGAACTGATGAAAATGCCTGTCAGGCAGATCCACATCAAATAAATAGTCTTTTTCATGAGTGAGATAGCTAATTAAAATGATTACTCCAGAGGATATTTAATGCCTTTCTGGTTCATGTAGCGTACCAGGGCTTCGAGATAGTAGTAGTCGGCGTAATTCAGCGGTGTGTCTATTTCCGACCCGTTGGGCAGCGAACCGGTGGAGTGCATGAGTATGAACCCTCTGTTTTCACCCCGTTTTGCAAGGTACGCGTCGCTCGAAAGGTTTTTGAGTATCTGCTCGGCATAGGCGAAGTATGGCTGTCCGTTGTCGGTCATTGTGCTCAATTCGATAAAAGCGGAGGCGGTAATGGCTGCGGCAGATGCATCCCGCGGGGTTTCCGGCGTGTCGGGAGCGTCGTAGTCCCAAAGCGGAATAAGATCGGCGGTGGATACCCGTTTCATTATCATACTGGCAATGCGCAGAGCATGTTCGAGATAAACGTTCTGCTGTGTCTCGCGATAGACCGAGGTGTAGCCGTAAACAGCCCATGCCTGTCCCCGTGCCCACGATGAATCGTCGTTTTTGCCTTGGTGCGTTTGCTTGCGTTCCACCGAACCATCATTGAGATAGCTTACCACATGCCAACAACTGTAGTCGGGGCGGAAGTGATGTTCCAGGGTTTTAAGGGCGTGCCTGTTGGCTATACGGACGTATGAGGAGTCACGGTTTTGCTTCCCTACCGTATAAAGCAGATCAAGGTTCATCATGTTGTCTATGATTACGGGAAAGTTCCATGTGCCGAAATCCCATGAGCGGATGGCTCCTATTTGTGTGTCGAATCGTGAAGAGAGGTTATCGGCCGTTTCCTTCATCACGTCGTAGATGCTGTCGTGAGGAGCCAGTCTCAATGCATTTCCGTAGCTGCAATTGACCATAAAACCCAAATCGTGGGTTCCGGTATACTCGCGTACGGGGTTCAGCAGGTTGGTATAGCGGGTGGCATAGACTTTCAGCATCGGGTCGCCGGTGATTTCGTAAGCGTACCACAGACTGCCGGGGAAAAATCCGCTGGTCCAGTCGTAAACACTGCATAGGCGTCGCTGACCCATTCTGTCGGGTTGCGGTTTCAGGCGAAGAGAATCTTTGAACGTAAGTGAATCTCTCTCTAACTGCCGGCAGAGGAAGTCCATGTCATATCCCGTCCAGATGGAGCGTGGAAGCCGGGCGGAGTCGGTTATCTCTTCTGCCGTCATCTTGAGTTGGGCAGCGGCAACGTCAATGGCGTTTTCCAACCAATGATAGTTGCTGCGCGGGGAAGGGTGGCATGCGGATAATAAAATACCGAGAAAAGCGGGGAGTATAAATCTTATTTTCATTTTGTTTCTGTCGATATAATTATATTGATGTATATATAAAACGCGGGTTCGGTGAGGCTATTTCTCCCATCCCTGATTCTGAGTAAACTTCTTGCACAAGTCCATGTCGCGCTGGGGAATGGGATATAACTCATGTTTTCCTTTGGTGGTATAACCGGGATTGGCTGCAGCATAGTTCGGAGCACCGTCGGAGGTCCACCATTGTCCCAATGCTATGGCGGTGGCTTTTACGGTTTCGTAGTAGTTTCCCCATCGTACGAGGTCTAAACGGCGATGACCCTCAAAAGCCAATTCATAGGCACGTTCTTTATGAATAGCCTTGCGGAAAGCTTCGTACGACAGACCTTCGGGCAAGTCTACCGTATTGTCCGCCGCGGCTATCTGTTTGCCATAGCCGCGACGTCGAACCATATTGACCGCCATGTATGCTTCCGCCGTAGGGCTTTTCTTCCACTCGTTTACGCTCTCGGCATAGAGCAGCAGAACGTCGGCATAGCGTAGCAGATACCAGTTGACATTCGACTTGTCGTTGTTTATCAAAGCGTTGCTTTGAGGAACGTATTTCTCAATATCCCATTTGGCGGGAGTGTAGTTCTGTTTTTCCTTTTGTTTCTTTTCAGGGTCGGCATCCGCCAGAACCGCGGTTTCTTCCGGGTCGCTCTTTCCTTTGGCATAGAGGGTCTTATCCGGATTGTACAAATAATTGGCGACAGAGATCTCTCTCCGAAGGTCATTGGCATCTTTGCGCCATTCGAGTACGAACGTGTGCACGACTTTTACATTACCGGCGCAACTTCCGCGTTTACCGGCGATAGCCGTAGTTCTCACTCCGTTCCATTTACCTATGCGTCCGCAAGGGTCGGAGGCGGCTCCGGTGGTTGTGGGTGAGTAGAAGCTGACTTCCAGCAAACTTTCGGCGGGATTCCATATTCCTTCTCCCGAGTTTCTCCAGAGCTGTTCGAAATCGTTCAGCAACCCGTGTTTTCCGGAATCCAGCAGAATCTTGGCTGTCCGGGCAGCAGCTTCCCATTTGCTTTCATCCTGCAAAGGATAACCTGCCCATGTGGCATATACTTTTGCCAGAAGTCCCAAAGCGGCACCTTTGGAGAAACGGAAAGAGTTGTCGGAACGATACGTGTCGTCTACGGCATACGGCAGATTGTCTATGGCATATTTCAAGTCGTCTTCTATGAACTTATATACGAGTGAAGGCTCGACCTGCTCGAAAGTAGAGGGAGGTTGTTGCGACATCTGTGTGTTGCGCATCAATGCCACGTGTCCGTAGCGGCGCACCAGTTCGAAGTAGTACAAGGCGCGTAATCCTCTCGCTTCTGCCATGTAGATTCGTGCCAGTATCTTGTCCGGATTGGAGTAGTTTCCCGCTTTTTGTTCCAATCTCTCCATGAAGTCGTTAGCGTTGTAAATGGCGTTATAGAGTGTGCCCCATGTGTGTTGCACTTCAGCCTGTGTAGTGGGAAAAGAGTTTGTGGGAACGATGCGGAAGTTCTCGTTCGTACTTCCTTCCACTTGTGCAATATCGGTTGCCAGATTGAACAGAATGGACAGGTTGTATCCGTACATGGCATCGGTCACCATGTTGCGATACACACCCAACAGAACGGTTTCGGCTTCCGCCGCATTTCGCATATAGTTCTTTTTCTCGATTTCCGTTTTAGAGTCCTCGTTCAGCAAATCGGAGCAAGACGAGAGAGAGAAGATGCTGAATACTGATAAAGCGATGATATGTATGTATTTTCTCATGATGTTTATGCTCGTTTAAAATTGAATGTCAAGTCCGAAAGTAAAAACCTTGCTTTTGGGATAAGCCCCCCAGTCCAGTCCCGGCCTCATGGGATCTTGGTATCTGCTTACTTCGGGATCGTATCCGCTGTAACCGGTAATGCAGAAGAGGTTCTGCCCGGTTGCATATACACGCAATCTTGATATATGTGCTTTTTGAGTCCACTTCTTCGGAACGGTGTATCCTATGGTAAGGTTTTTCAGGCGCAGGAATGACCCGTCTTCCACGAAGCGGGAATACACGTCGTTGGTTATATAGCCGTCGAATGCGGGTACTTTGTTGGAGGCGTTGGAAGGAGTCCAACGGTCGGCCACCTCCGCCAGCATGTTTCGTCTGCCGCTACGGGTTTGTGTGGCATACAGGCGCGTGGCGTTGTAGATGTCGTTTCCGTAGTTGAACTGAAGCATAAAGCTGACGTCGATGTTCCTGTAACGGAAGTTATTGGTGAATCCGCCGAACCATTTCGGCAAGGTATTGCCGATAACGGTGCGGTCGTTGGTCGTAATCACGCCGTCTCCATCCTTGTCTTTGTATTTCACCACGCCGGGTCTGACTCCTTGTGTGTAACGGCTGTTGAGAGTGACTCCCTCACGCAGCATTTGTTTCCCATCGGGAGTGGTATGGAAGTCGGAACTTTGGTAGATACCGTCGAACTCATAGCCGTAGATGAGCCCCAACGAACGTCCCACGATGGCTATGTAATCGTCTTGGGTGAAATTGCCGTCGAATTGTGAACGGGTGGTTCTGTAGTTGGCACCGGAATCCAAAGCTTTCAATTCATTGCGTATGATGGAGAAGTTGAAAGATGTCTGCCAATCGAAGTTCCGGCTGCGAAGATTTACACTGTTCACGCTCAACTCGAACCCTTTGTTCCGTATCTTACCTATGTTTTGCATCTGGTCGGAGAATCCGGTGACGTGAGCCAGTGACTGGGAAAGTAAAAGGTCTTTGGTATCTTTTACGAAGAAATCTACCGTGGCGCTTAGCCGGTTGTCGAAAAAGCCCATGTCAAACCCGAGGTTTATGGTTGATGAGCCTTCCCATTTAAGGTTTTGGTTTCTTATCTGTTTCGGGGTAAGCACAGTTACGGTAGTGCTTCCCACACCGTATTTGGAGGGTTCGTACAAGTCGAGCGAGAGAAAACTCGATATGGCGTCATTTCCTACCGTACCCCATCCGGCACGCAACTTAAGATTGGATATCCATGAGAGAGGTTTCATGAAAGCCTCTTCCGAGATGCGCCATGCAGCGGAGAATGAGGGGAAGTATCCCCATTTGTTCTTCTTGGAGAATACGGTCGAACCGTCCGCACGCAGCGTAGCCGTCAGCAAGTAGCGGTTGCCGTAGTTGTAGTTTCCCCGTACGAAGTACGAGAGCAGCGTTTTGTCTGCGAATTTGGAGTCTACCTTGCTTGGGGTGGCTCCGAGCCCCAGATTGTCATTGCCGAGATTGTCGAATGGAAAGTCCATGGCTTCTCCCAATAGAAACTCGCTGCTTCGGTAAGAGATTTCCTGTCCGAGCATGATGTCGTAGCGATGTTCCTTTATCTTATGTTTCCAAGTGAGGTTGTTGTAGTTTGTCCAACGCACATCCCGTCCCATTTGTGTCTGTCCGTAAGGCTTTTGTCCGTTCCGGTATGCCTCTTTCGAACCGTTTTTGTAGAAGATATTCACGCGGCTGTTGGTCGTGTTGTATGTACCGGCTGTCTTGAAAGTCAATCCTTTTCCAATCTGCCATGTCAGAGATAAATTCCCCGACCACATTTCCGCACGCTTCGTGTTGGTTACGGATTCGGTCTGCATCACCGGATTAACCTGGGCGAGACTTGTACCCTCTTCAAGCATCTCCGGGTCGATGGATGAACTGAGCAGGGTAGCATCGTCAATTTTCAGACCTCCTGTGGGGCGCGCGCTCAGAATTTGAGCCAGCATATTGAATCTTCCGTTATCGGCAGATGTGCCGACGCCCTCCCTGAACGTATTCGAATAATTCACGGTGGCATCCATCGAAAGCGTCTTGGAAATTTTTCTGTTGAAACGGAGTTTGGCTGTGGTTTTGTCGAATCCGCTGTTTCTGAAAATTCCGTTTTCGGCGTATCGTGAGAAGAATGCGGCATATTGAGAATCTTCGCTTCCGCCGTTAATGGAAAAGTTGTGGTCTTGCGACCAAGTGGGATTAAACGTTTCCTCTTGCCAGTCTATTCCTTTTACTCCTATATAGTCTTCGGGGGTTTGATACATATAAGGTGTTCCGTTCTCGTCGGAGCCGGTTTTGTAATATGTTTCCTTATATTTGTTGTTCACTTCGCCTTGCAGTTTGACAAATTCGTAGGGCGAGAGCAAGTCCAACGTTTTGGCAATTTTACGGTAACTTACGGAACCGTTGTAGCTGATCGACGCCTTGCCGGATTTCCCTGACTTGGTAGTAATCATAACCACCCCATTGGCGGCACGCGCACCATAGATGGCGGAAGAGGAGGCGTCTTTCAATATCTCAATGGATTCGATGTCCGAGTTTGCCAGATGATCGATGTTGTCTGTCTGGAAACCATCCACAATATACAAAGGAGTGGTGTCTCCCGTCAGTGTTCCCACACCGCGTATGTTGATGTTGAATCCCGAACCGGGAGTTCCGTCGGTCTGTGTGATTTGTACTCCGGCAATCTGCCCTCCAAGTGCTTCCATAACAGAAGCCGTCTTGAAGCCTTCTATATTTCGGGAAGAGACGGAAGAGATGGAACCCGTAAGGTCTTCGCGTCTCATGGAGCCGTATCCCACTACTACCACTTCATCGAGTATCTTGCTGTCCGGCAACATCTTTATTTTTATCTGTTGACCATTGTAACGGACCTCCTGTGTCTGGTAACCGATATAAGAAACCGTTACGAAATCTCCTTTTGAGACTTTAGGCAATGTGAAGTTACCGTTTACATCGGTGATGGTGCCGTTGTCTGTCCGTCCCTTTACGATGACGGTGGCTCCGATCAGAGGTGTATCCGTTTCATCTGTCACCACTCCTTTCGCTATATTCTGGGCGTGGACTCCGATGAGTATAATCAGTGCAAGAAGCGTTGTAATTCCTCTTCTATTCATAATTCTTATTATTGAAATATTGTACATCTTTTCGTATTAGCGTATTCGGTGTCAGAACTTTGTATCGAACCATATAACCACAGGGAATATCTGTCTTTTACTTCCGTCCACGTTACCTTCTGACTTGGTGGCATATGTCATTTGTCCGAAGAAGAGTCCGTTGGCGTATTCTCCGTCAGCTATCCATTTTTCAGGATTCACCACTATCGACAGACCGTTTTGATTGTCCACATACCCCAGCGGAAGGTTCAGATTGCTTTCGTTTCGGAAGAATGATACCGGGTCTTTACTGCCGAAATTGGGAGTAGTGCCTTTCAGAGTGAAATAGTTCTCCCATAAAGTAGCCAGGAACGAACCTTCGGTTGCATTGGGAGCACCTTTTTTATGGGAAGAAATGAACGAATGGTAGTTGAACGAACGTCTGTAATCCATGATAATGTTATCAGCCTCCGCTCCTGTGACAACGGCAGATGCCGATACGGTTTTCTTCTTGGGATTAGCCTGAATCACAAAAGGAGTATATTCTATCAGGATGCCGTCGAACTCTTTGGGATAGTTGAAGAACACAGGCCGTGTAACGGAGACCGCTGCTTTTCCTTCTCCTGCAGTGGCTGTAACTAATACGGCTCCCGTTTGTCCCGCTTTTAGTCCGGCAAGAGTTATCTCGCCTGTAATCTCGTCTATGGTGGTTCCGTTGGTTTGGCTGATTGTTTTGAGAGACCATTTGAGAGGAACTTTAGCATCGGTGGAAGCTGGTTTGGGATGTATGCTGCTCAATTTATCGTTCGCTGCCACTCTGAATTGATCGGCATGGTTCTCAACAGGAGTAAGTCCGAGGTTGTTTCCGTAATGGAAAAAGGTGAAGAAGTTCGGATTCTCTTTGATGGAAAGTTTGAAAGTAGCCACCGTAGGGTTTTCCAGAATGCTTTTCGGATTGCTTGCCTTCACTTTAACTATATATTCTCCCAAAGGAATGTTGTTCCCGTGTTGTACGACGATTGTTCCATCGCTTTGTAGCAATAATGCTCCGCTTAGAACGGGATTCAGTTCTACGAACTCAAAGCTGACTTCGTCTCCTTTAAAATCTTCGTTGGGCTTTATCTCCATTTCCACCGCCTGTATTCCTTCCGTATCCGGATAAGCGAAGTTCTCGATGGGCGCAATGAAATTTACCGCCTCAAGCGTAAATACATCGTTGAAGTCTACTCCTTCCGGGGCATAGTCATTGGCAACGCGCACGCTGACCACAAACTTTTCTTTTGCCTTGAAACCGTGGTTGGCTGCAACCGACAATATACCGGTTCCGGCGTCTATCTTAATCTTCTCGGTAGGGGGAACGATATTCGTGATGGAATAGTTCACACCCTCCAAAGAACCCTTTAATTGAGGAGCGTTGCTTGTGAAGGTTGTCTGACCGCTTTGAACCGTTTCTTCTTCGATTTTACCGTTATCGGGGCGGTAGGTTAGTCCCAACGGTTTGGATGTGATGTTTATTTCTATCGCATTCTCAAAAATTCCTTCATCTTCTCCGCTTGCTCCCGTGGTGAGTTTCAGAGACAGCAAATAGATACCGGGTTGCAAACGTTCACATCCCTTGACAATGGAAATTTCTCCGCTCTGAGAGATGTTAAAGCAATCGGAGTATTCGCTTTTGGCTATTTCATATCTGCGTATGGAGACGTGGTTCCCGTCTGTTTTTACCTGAGCGGTGGGGAGTTTCTCTTCATTGCTTTCACTTATTACGGCGGCGTATTCAACCTGCAGTTTGTTTGGCTCGACTGTGATTCCCTCAGGTACGGGTTTCATCATGTTTATTTGTACGATATTGTCGAAACGATATGATTTTCCGGCGGAAACGCACGAAATGGACAAGCTGTACAATCCCGTGGGTGTCTCTTTCTTACTTGCTATGGAGATGGAACCGTTGTCCGGGTTGATACTGAAAATATCGTTTGTCACCACTTCCCTGTTCAGCGTGACCTCGGTGATGGTGAATTTTCCGGGAGAGCCTCCTTTGTATGTAGGGCTGCTGATTACTCCGCTCATGCTCGGACCTATATCGGTCATTCCGGAATAGTAGATGTTGAATACGGTTTTGTCCATCACCTCCGTATCGCTGCAAGAGTAGTTTCCTGCAGCGATAAGTATTGCTATCAGAGTGAGTGAAAAACCTGAAAATAAATCTTTTGTTTTCATTATAACCGGGTATTTATGAGTTTGGTGATACTGTTTCGAACCACACTTCTTATTATTAAGTCTATAAAGTATACGTCAGGTTGTATGTTTCTCCGTTTACGGTCACCTCGACGGATGCTCCATCGGGGGTATATTCTTTCGTAAACCTTGCTTCTACGGCGGAGTTGCCGGTCGTCCCTTCTACCGGCAACAGTACGGTGATGTATCGTGCGGGGGAAGCGGTTGTTTTCGTCAAGTCTACGGAATAAGCTTTCCTCATCGAGAATTTTCCATCGACGGCATAGGCGATACGACCTTCGAAAGGTACGCAACTTACGGATGAATCACTGAATGTGCGAACCAGTAGATTATTGCCATCTGCAAAGTCCGTATGTGCCCCGTTGAGAGTTTGGTCTATCACCACTTCCTTCTCGTTTCCTTCAAGCAGGTTGAAGTTCAGATTCACGGTACCTTCCGCCGTTCCCGTTCCTTCGTCTACGAGTACGAAGAATTTTTTATCGACAAAGAAAATGGCCCGTCTGTGGGTAAGATTGGAGTATCCGCTGTTTTGTGTGACTATGAGTTCGGTATTTCCTTCTTCCGATTTAAGCAGTTTCCCGTCGGCAAGGGTAATATTCTTACCATTCAGTGTAAGCGTATTGTGCACCCTTGTCTGGCGGAACCATGAACGGAGCTGGTTTGCCGCGGCAGTGCCCGAATAGCTGCATACGCCCGTGTCGGGGAAGAAGTTCCGTCCGCGATGATAAAGCTCGAACGTACCGTTGTCCGGTTGGTTGTGGCTGTACAGTTTCAGGTTATCCTCGGTGGTTTGGGCGTTGTTGCTGTGAATAAACATGGTTGCAGACTCATTCCATCCGTTACGCAATACATAAAAACCGGCATTGGTGAAAAGCTTGGGACGGATTTCGGGGGTATTGCCTCCTTGCGGCGATACCATGTAGTGCAATCCTTCGTTTGCGGGGAACATCTCGAGGTAACGCTTGAAATTGCGTGTCAGTACGCTGCGCGTCCAGTTGGACTTCCAAGAGTCGTTGAATGCCGGTACGCAGTATTCACTGCTTTTATTGTTGAAGAATGAGGGGAAGGTAAAGTGCATCACCACTTCGGCGGCTTTCTGCAACGATTCGCTGAAATTGGCGGGGAGTTTGCTTTGCAGATTGTTGGCTTCCGCCAGTTTCATCACATTATAGTAGTTGGCAAGTGTGCTGATGTGATAATGGAGAGACAGCTCGATATGCATGCCGTCATTCAGAAACTGCTTGCCGATTTGTTCGTTCAGTATGCCGAAACCCTCGTTCATCCACCCCTCCGCATTCTTCAGTTCGGGGAATAGTGTACCGGCATAAGCCAATGCGTTGGCTTGAGCAATGAGGATGTTTCCTTCGCTTTCATAGCGATACTGCCGTAAAAAGTCGGCATGACGGGCAAAGTTGACCAAAAAGACCGAAAGCCATTGCGGTGTAAAGTGTACGGAGTTCTTGTAATACTCGAATAACTCAGTCTGGTCGGCTACACGTGCGGCTACCTGTAATTGCCACCATGTGGTGATGTTGGGACCGGTTTCTGGTATAGGATTCTGTGTCAGCCAGTCGGTGTACACCTTTATCCATGAACGGATGTATTTCTCGTCTCCACTGCTGCGGTAGACTTTTGCTTGCGGAATAAACCACTGGTGCCGGTGGAGTTGCTTCTGATATTCCGCACTGGCGTTTTCGGGGCTGAACTCCCAATCGATCTTTCCGTCCTTTTCAAGCGAGTAAGGTTTTTTCGTATTCTCATCTTCATAGAAATTGTTTACGAAGAATCGATACTGATTCATGGCATAATCCGCTTTCAGGCGGTCATCCTCGGACGCGGTAACATTCAATAAAGATAAAGCCGGATTGCTGACATTGCTTCGCAGGCGATAATAGTTCAGCAACTCCTGCGCGGCGAAGTAAAGTTCGCCCGACGCATGGTGCGCTTTCACCTTCTCCAGTCCGGGATAGTCAAGATTGACGATGTCAAAAAGTCTCGAATCGACTACATCGTTGGGGTAGGGTTGAGGGATTTCAATTGCTCCACTGTTTTCGCCGTTCCATTCGTCCTCATCTCCGGAACATCCGGTAAAAGCGATTAATGCGAGCAGACAAAAAAACACGTTTTTCATATTTTTCATATTTATAGTATTAGTGTTTTGAGTGATAAGATAATTTATCTGTGTTGCAAAACTAAGGCATTTCATGAAAACCGGCTTTTGTGAATGTTTACTGTTTATTTAAATAAGGCTTCGCACTGTCAAAATCGTTGAGCCTGATATTATTCTTGTTGAAAAAACCGTCGTCAGACGGCGTGTGGAGGGCTTTCCCGGATGCAGACACTGCATCCCCGGCTCCTTGGCGCAGCCGACAGAACGTCGCGCAGCGAAGTATCCGGAGATACTCTCTGCGTTCGGACAGAGCGGATGATTTTCTTGTTGATCCGGTTTCTTCAGTTCTCCTCTCGTTGCCTGCGCATGTATTCCGTAGGCAGGCAGCCGAAGTACTTTTTGAAGCTGGTGGCGAAATATGACGGAGTGTTGAAGCCCACCATCGAGCTGACTTCCGCCACCGTGTAACGTCCGTCTTGCAGTAGACGGCACGCCTCGTTGAACCGTATTTTACGAATGAAATCGATGGTCGATTCGCCTGTGATGGCTTTGAGCTTCAGGTGCAGATTGGAACGGCTCATCCCCATTTCGCGCGCGAAATCATCGGCGGAAAAGGCGATGTTGTCGATGTTTTTCTCCACGATGAGGACGGCACGTTTCAGTATGGCTTCGTCCATGGCATTGAAGGTAATCTTTTCCGGTTCCACCTCGCGCGATTGCGCATACCGTTCGAGCATGTGGTAGCGCGTGCGCATCAGGTTCTGAATTTTGGTGGTTACGACCGATAGCGTGAAGGGCTTGGCTATGTAGTCGTCCGCTCCCATTTGCAAGCCTTCCAACTGATTCTTGATGGAGTTCTTGGCAGAAAGCATGATGACCGGTATATGACAGGTGCGGATGCTCTGCTTGATATGCTTACAAAGCTTGATTCCATCCATCACAGGCATCATGACATCCGTGAGTATGACGTCTGTCTCGTGTTCCTCCAGCAGCGAGATGGCCTCCTCTCCGTTTCCCGCCTCCAGTATGTTGAATAGTTCCGACAACCCTTCGCGCAGGTAGTGGCGTATTTCCCGGTTATCTTCCACGATAAGTATCGTCCCCCGTTTCTTACCTCCCGGTGTGGCGGGAGGCGTCGTTTCGCTGTCGGTGTCTATGAAATACATATCTTTCGGGTTGGTGGAGTAAGAGCGTACTTCCGCTTCTTCGTTCCCGCTTGTAAGTTCGTTGGGGGTGTACAGGGTTTCGTCCTGCGGGAGGTAGACGGAGAATCTGCTACCCTCGTGCTCGCGACTCTCAAACTCGATGTGTCCGTGATGGAGTTCGACCAGACGTTGCACAAGCGAAAGTCCGATGCCGCTACCGGCATGATCCCTTTCCACCTGATAAAACCTTTCGAAAATCCGTGCTTGCTTGTCGATGGGAATTCCTATGCCGGTATCCTTTACTTCCAACACCAGAAAGTTGTTTTCTTCCCGTAGGAAGACGGTGATGCTTTTACCCTCTCCGGTGTATTTGAATGCATTTGAAAACAGGTTGTTGGCAATAAGTTCGAGGTAATTCACATCGAACAGCAGCTCCTTGCCCTCTACCTCGGAGTGTAGGTGATATTGGATTTTTTTCTGTTGTGCAAGTTTGTCGTAGAAAAGGAAATTTTCTTTGATGAGTCGATGCGCATCTCCCTTGCAGGCATGCAGTTCGAAAACGCCTAATTCCGCCCGGCGATAATCCATCAACTGATTCACAAGGTAGAGTAGTCTGTTGGCGTTGCGGCGTATGTAGTCCAGTTGGTTTCGTGTCCACCGGTCGTTGATGCGGTTGATAACCTCTTGCAACGGTGCGAGAATGAGTGTCAGGGGTGTTCGCAGTTCGTGAGATATGTTGATGAAAAACCGCATTTTCATCTGGTTTATCTCCTCTTGGTGTTCCTTGTCCATCCGTTCCATGGCAAGTTTGTTCTCCATGGTTTTGCGCATGAGGAAGAAGCGGAACACGAAAGTAACGAAAGCTATCGCCGCGAGGGTGAAGAGCGAGCGTGCCCACCATGTTTTGTACCAGATGGGAAGAATGACAATTTCCAGTGTGGTGGGATGTTCGTGCCACTTCCCGTCGCTGTTGGCAGCTTTCACCATGAAGAGATATTTTCCGTGCGGCAGGTTGGAGTAGGAAACGGCATGTTGGTCGGTCAGGTAATACCACTCCTTGTCGTAACCCTCCAAGCGGTAGGCAAACGTGTTGTGTTGCCCGGATATGTAGTTGGGCACAACGAATTCGAGCGTGAAAGCCGACTGCTGTGCACTCAGTGTGATACTGCGGGTACGGCTGATGTGTTGTGTCAGTATCCCTGTGTTGTCATCGGGCTTCACCGACCGGTTGAACAGACGCAACTCCGTGAACACGACAGGCGGAGCATACGGGTTGTCTATGAGCGTTTCGGGACGGAACGTGGTGATGCCGTTGATTCCGCCGAAATACATCTGTCCGCTCGAGGTGCGGCAATAGGCGTAGGCGTTGAACTGGTTGCTCTGTATGCCGTCCGGGCGGGTGAAGTTGCGGAAACTCTTCGTGTTTGGATTGAAGCAGGCAAGTCCCTTGTTGGTACTCATCCACAAATGCCCGAAGGAATCGGCGAGTATGCCGTAAATCACATTGTTGGGCAGTCCGTCGAGGGTAGTGTAGTGCGTTATTTCTCCATTTCTCTCGTTGTAGCTGTATGCGCCTCCCCTCGTACCTATCCAGAATATTCCGCCGGGTGCTTCATAGACGCATTGCACGAAAGCGTTTGCCAGTTGTTCCTCTTTCTGTATCAGTGTGGAGGCTGTGAGTGTTCCGTCCACTTGCTCCGTGTAGATACGAAGCCCCTCTTCTCCACCTATCCATATACGCTGCTTCGAGTCGCGGAAGAGTGTGGTGATACGTTGTCCGGGAATCGGTGTGCCGTCTCTTTCCCGCTCGACAGCTTCGAATTTGCGGGTTCGGGTATCCATTCGCACCAAGGTGCTGAGCGTTCCTATCCAAAGTGTGTGAGGGGAACCGCCGGGAATGACGGCATATACGTCGTCATTAGGGATGGAACTGTTCTGTGTCGTCAGGTGTTCGATGTGTCCCGTGCTCTGATGCAGTATGCTGAGCCCGCCCGCATGCGCTCCGATGTACACTTTGCCTTCCCCGTCGTCGGGATAAATGGTCTTGATGTTGTTGGAACTGATGCTTCCTTGTTTGTGTTCTTTGAGGGTATAGTGTGTGAAGTGTCCGGTCACGGGATTATAACGGTTCACTCCTTCATCGTTTGTCCCTATCCAGAGTTGTCCCGAGCGGTCTTCGACCATGCAACTTACTACGTTGTCGCTCAGAGAATTCTGATAGGGGATTCGCCGGATGTTTATAAAGCGGTTTTTCAATGGATGGTAGTAGTTCAGCCCTCCGAAGAAAGTACCCAACCACATTCCGCCTTGCGAGTCCATGAAGATGCTGCGTACCGAGTTTTGCGAAAGACTTCCCGGTATCAGGGGATTGCTGGTGTAGGATACAAAGGAATCGTTGGCTTCGTGATAGATGTTCAGGTCGTTGAATGTTCCTATCCAGAGTCTGTTTTGTGAGTCGATTGCCAGTGAACGGATGTAGTTGGAACTGATGCTTTGTTCGTTTCCGGGTATGTGGCGATAGTTCTTCATTGTCCCCGTTTTGGGGTTGAACAGATAGAGTCCGCTTCCTTCCGTACCTACCCACAGGCGGGTGGGCGACTGAATGAGTACGGATTGTATCTTCCGGTTCTCCAGATTACGGGTGAAGAGTTCCAGTCGTCCGTGCGGCACAGAGTAGGTGTACAGCCCATTTGCCGTGCCTATATAGATGTAGTCTCCTTGCCGGCTGATGGTAGAGGCTTTAAACCGTCTCACCCGTTCGTCCGGTTGGCTTTCGGAGAAGGAGCCTGTGACGATGTCGAAAAGGAGCAACTCCTCGTTTGTGGATACCAGAAGACGGGTGGAGTCGATTTCCGCGATACCGTTTATTTGTGTCCTGATGCCGTTCTTTGTGTAGAAATAGTTCTGAAAGAAGTCTTTTTCTTCGTTGTAGTAAGACAATCCGTCACGTGTGCCTATCCATACCCGTCCTTTACTGTCTGTAATCACTACGCGGGCTATGTCGCTGGCTATGCTTTTCGGGTCGGTGGCGTCGTGTTGATAAGCGGTGAAGTGATATCCGTTATATTTGTTTACTCCGTCGTAAGTGGCAAACCACATATTGCCCGTGTTGTCCTGTGCAATGGAAAAAACGGTGCTTTGAGACAGACCCTCGTTCAACGAGATGGAAGAAAAGCTAATCTGATCGTATCCCTGATTTTGAGCCGTGACCGTGTTTCCGTATGAAAGAAGAAGGAAAAGAAAGAAACGGACGGGGAAAACGGTTGTTATGAGTGTACGCATTTGTCTCTGAATAAGGTGTGTCAAGGTTAGTATGTACAAATATAGATAAAAAACTCTCTTGCGGATGTTCGCGGATAAAAAATATAGCATGTTCCGTTAAGGCGCGGATGCTTCGGAAAACGGCATTCGTACTGTTCCCGAACCGCGCCCGTCTCGTTCTCCCACTGTACCTGTCTTGTTCCCGTACCGTGCCTGTCTCGTTCCGGTAGTATTTATATTCTGTTTTAAATAATTGTAAATCAATCGTTTATTTAGATTGGTTGATGCGATGCCACGTAAGGAAAAAGAACCCATATGATCTTTGCCCGGACAATGTTAGAGAACATAGGCAAAGTTTTTTCGGCATCTTGTGCGGATGAGAGTTCACCGCTCATGGAAGCGTTTGGATGAGAAATATCCGGTACCGGAAAACGGGGTTTCCTGAACGGAGGAAACATGCGTTTTCCGGCACCGGATAACAAGCCGTTGAGGAGTCTTTGCCTCTCAATGAACCTTGTGGCAATAGCAGGCGGGAATCGTATGCTTAGTATTGCGGATTGTTCTTATTCTCCAGTTTGGGATTGCTCTGGAGTTCCGATAGCGGAATGGGGAACAACTCATGCTTACCCGTCACGAAATTCTCGTAGGCAGGATACAAAAGTTGCGTTTTGTTCACAACGCTGTTCTTACCCATCAGTTCCAACGCTTCCTTGAGAATTCCCCAACGGATGAGGTCGAACTTGCGCTGTCCTTCGAAAGCAAGTTCGAAAGCGCGTTCCCAGTACAGTGCGGTGCGGAACTTTCCCTGTTCGTCGTCATCGGAGATGAAGGGCAAATCTTTTACCTTCGGAGCTTTCAACAGTTGATCATAGTTGACGGACGTGATGGGAGAAGCTTTGGCGCGCTCGCGTACACTGTTCAGCATCAGCCACGCCTCTGCCGTCTGCCCGAGTTCGTTGTAGGCTTCGGCAGCCATCAATATTACATCTGCATAACGTAACGTACAGAAGTTTACGTTTACGTTGTTGGGATTGATAAACCCTATGGGCATCCACTCTCTGCGCCACTTACCGGGATACCAGTCTTTTCCGTTTTTATTCTCGGTCTTTACATGCGTGTATTTGTTCTTATCCCATTTATACTGATAGGTACACACCATCACATCCCTGCGTTCGTCCGTAGGTTCAAAGAATGCTTTCCATTCGGGAACCACGCGGAAGAATGCATTGGCACGCCCCATGAAACTGCCTGTCTCATTGGCTTTAATGACCGGGGCGGCTACGAGCGGACCGTTGTATGTTCCCCACATGCCCGCATCTTCGGGATTGCCGTCAGGAGTGTAGAAAGCTATCTCAAACAAGCTTTCTCTGCTGTTCGGTTCTCCGGCGGAGAACGATTTGAACAACTCCGTATAGCCTCCATTGTAGAAGTCATGGTATCCTTTGATTGAGAAGGCTTTCCACTCCTGGGTTACTGCTTCGAAATAAGCCTTTCGCTTGGCTTCGTCCGGACGTGAAAGTTTTCCGTCCGTTTGCAGGCTGTAACCGGCGCGTTGCAACAATACACGCATCAGTAGTGCGCGGGCGGCTCCTTGAGTGGGCTGTTCGGGCGAGGAGTTCGCATCCGCCCACTCCAGATTGTTCTTGGCGAAATCGAGGTCCTTGACAATGTAGTCGTAAATATCCTCGCGGCTGACACGCCCCGTGAAAGCCTCGTCGAGGCTGTAAGTGGGCGTAATCTTGTAGGGAACGTCTCCCCAATATCTGACTAAATCGAACGAGAGGAACGCACGCAGAAAGCGTGCCTCGGCTACCATGCTCTGTAAACTCTTATTCTCTTCGTAACCCGGCATCCGCTCAATGTTTCTGATGGCGTAACTTGCGCGGTCTATACCCTGATATTTGTATTCCCACACCGATTTAATCCATGTGTTGGTATTTTTCACCATGTAGTGGGCGATGTCGCGGCGGGTATTGTCCGTTCCCGTACCGTTTATATAATAGGTGTCGTCGGAAGCAGGCATTGCCATCTCGAATTGTCCGTAATGCTCTACCTTAGAGAACGAGTCGTAGATACTCGTGATAGCCATGCGGGCGTTGCCCACAGAGGTGAAGAACTGCTCTTCCTTGTACGAGGAATCGGGATTTTCGGTAAGTAAATCTTCGCAGGCGCTAAGTCCGAATCCCAGCATGGCGCTTGTCATGCAGCATATAAGTGTATGTTTTTTCATTGTCATTTGGTTTTAGAAGGTCAGATTGTTAGAAAGATAAGTTGATTCCGAACACGAACGAGCGGCTGCGCGGATAACCTCCGAAGTCTACGCCCGGTGTCAGACTGTTGCCCCGTGTGGAAACCTCGGGGTCGAAGCCGCTGTATTTAGTCCATGTGTACAGGTTGCTTGCAGTGGCATACAGGCGCAGAGAACTGATTCCCATCTTGGTGAGTTTCTTGCGGGGGAATGTGTACCCGAGTGTGATGTTGCTCAACTTCAGATACGAACCGTCTTCCACCGCCCACGAATGGATGTAGGTGTCTCCCACTTCCATGTCGTAATAAGCGGCTATGTCTTTTCCCGCATTCAACGCTGCCAGTTCGGCGGGGTCTGTCACGATTTCTCCTTTTTGATTGATTGTCATCCACCGGCGCGAACTGTTGCAGATGTCCAGAACGTTCTTATTGGTTTGCGCGGTTTTCGTATTGGTGAGTTTAGTGGCGTTCAGCACGTCGTTGCCTACGCTGTAAGTAAGAAAGATGCTTAAATCGAAATTCTTGTATCTGAAGTTATTGTTGATTCCCCCGTAAAACTTAGGTGAAGCGTTACCGATGACTTTCTTGTCCTCCTCGGTTATGAGCGGCGTATTGTCTGCATCCACCTTGCCGTCTCCGTCGAGATTGGCAAACTTCCACATACCGGGTTGCACGTTTTCCCACTTGCCGGCATAGGGAATCCCTTTTTTGAGCAAATACTTCTTGGTAGTGGGGTTATAGTCGAAATCCTCTACCTGATACAATCCTGCGGTTACGAATCCGTACATCTCGCCCAAAGCTCTTCCCACGGATATGATGTGCGTGTTCTGTTCATATCCGAATCTCGCCTCCCATAACTGAACGGATTCTCCGGTCAGCTCTTTCACCGTATTCTTATTGTGCGAGAATGTGAGGTTAGTGCTCCAATTGAAATCCTTTGTGGCGATGTTGATGGAGTTTATTGTCAGGTCTATACCCTTGTTCTCGGTGGCTCCGGCATTCACAATCATACTGCGGTGCCCCGAAGAGGTGGGAAGTTGTGCGGCAAGCAGCAGGTTACTGCTACGGTTGATGTAGAATTCCGGAGAAATGGTGAGACGTTGTTTAAAGAAACCGAAATCGAAGCCGAGGTTGAATGTTTTGTTGGCTTCCCATTTCAGATCCGGATTCGGAATCTGGTTGAAGGCATATCCGGGCGCCGTACTGTGTCCGCTGGGAGCTGTTACGGAAGACAGGATGGCGAGGCTGTTGTAACTTCCTATGCGGTTATTCCCCGCCATGCCGTAGCCTACACGGAATTTCAAGTCGGAGAAGACATTCAGTCTGCGGATGAAATCTTCCTCTATCAGACGCCACGCACCCGAAACGGAGGGGAAGTAACCCCACTTGTTGTTTTTCCCGAACTTGGAAGAACCGTCGGCACGCAACGATGCGGTAAACAGATACTTGTCGGCATAACCATAGTTTACGCGTCCGAAGAACGAAAGCAACTTGTCGTCGTAGTTTACTTTGGATTCCGGTATACCCGGTGTTCCCAAGGAGAGGTCGTTCAGTCCGATCTCATCGTTGGGAAAATTGCTTGCCGATGCTTTGAAATAGCGTGTCCATCGGTTGACGTATTCGTGTCCCAACATGGCGGTCAGACTGTTCTTTTTACTCTTCAGGTTGTAGCTTAGCACATTAGAGGTCTGGAAACTTCCGTTCTCCGTATTGCCCAGACTACCGTTGATGCTCGATCGTTTGGCAGTGACAGACTTATCGCCAAAGAACACTTCCTCACGCTGTGTCTGATACATCATGCCCGTGTTGTTGCGGAAACTCAATCCTTTGAAAAGTTGGAGAGTGAACCCACCGTTTGCCTGGAACGTACGGTATTCTTTGTTTTTGATTTCCTCGGAAGCAGAGAGAATAGGATTCTGCATCACGTTGCCCGTATCGTCTGCCAACAATGGATCTTCGTCATCGAGGAGTGCGCGGTCGTCTCCCGAAATGCCGATAGTGGGTCGATATTGGAGTATGTGTTGCATTTTATTGAACCGGTTTCCCTCTTCGGAGGTTCCCATACCGTACACCTTGCGCTGGTCGAAGGCAATGCGCGCGTTTACCGAAAGTCTGTCCGAAGCTTTGTGGCTCAGATTCATGTTGATATTGTGCTTCTTGTTTCCGCTATACACCATGGCTCCCTCATTCTTGAAGTAAGAGTATGCCGCATTGTATTTCAGTTTATCCGTTCCGCCCGCTATACTTACGCGGTAGTTTTGTGTGAGTGCGGTGCGACCCAGCGCTTCTTTCTGCCAGTCGATACCCGGACGGTTGCCGTAGTTGGCGGCTATGTCTTCGAACTTGCCGTAGCGTTTCTCGAAAGCCTCTATTTCCGTGTCTTTGGTGGCGAGACCTATGGTGCGTTCATAGTCCAGCAACACGAACTCCTGTGGAGAGAGTACACCCAGTTTTCGCGTCATTTTTTGAAAACCGATGTAACTATCGAAAGAAACAGTCATATTCTGCTCTCTCTTGTTGCCGTTTTTGGTTGTGATTACCACTACTCCGTTTGCTCCGCGCGCACCGTAGATGGCGGTCGAGGAGGCGTCTTTCAGTATGTCTATAGTCTCGATTTCTGCGGGGTCGAGGCTTGCCATGCCATCCTCACTCGGAAAGCCGTCGATGACGTACAGAGGCTCGTTGCTTTGCGTGATGGAGATACCGCCGCGCACACGGATGGAGATAGATGCTCCCGGAGCACCTTCGCTCTGCAATACCTGAACACCCGATACGCGTCCTGCCAATGCCTGTGTGACGTCCGAAGTGGGAACTTTGAGCAACTCTTCGCTTTTAACGGAAACCACCGAGCCGGTCAGGTCCTTACGTTTGGCAAAGTCGTATCCGATGGCCACCACCTCATCCAACATCAACGCGTCGGACTTCATCGTGACGTCTATCCGGTTCCTGCCCTTTACGGGAACCTCTGTTTTTTCCATCCCTATGTAAGTGAACACAAGGATATCCTTTTCCGCATTATTTACCTTCAGCGTGTATTCTCCGTTCAAATCGCTGATGGTTCCTGTGCCCGGACTGCCTTTGACGATGATGTTGGCACCGATTACTTCGTAGCCTTCGTTGTCAGTGATTTTTCCTTTGACTGTGAGACTTTGCGCATGAATGCACGCGCAGACAAAGAGAAAGCTTGTCGTGAGTAAGACTTTTCTGATATTTTTCATAATCATTAAATAAGGTTTGTTTTGTTTTCGTTCGGAGACCCTCCCGATAGTTGCAAAGTTATAGCTGTGTTTTTTTAGTCCTGACATCGATTGTTCTTTGTTTCTTTAAAAAGAGAAGAAGGCTTTTATTTTTGTAGAATAAAGTTTTATTAATGTTTAAGGAATATGTGTTGTTGAACTCCTGTCGGTTTCCTGTGCTTGTTTTTCTATCCGGAATAGTTTCTTGAACACCTGAAGATATGATGCGGTAAATGGGAGAGGGAGTGTGCGGATGAGAGTACGGAATAAACCGTTTTCGTGCGACAGTCTCAAAAGATGAGGAGTGAATAAGGAAAGTGCTTTGACAAAGAAATGAAAATAGATTTTAATATTCGGCTAAAAGAAGTGAACGACAATCCGGAATGTTGAATTTTATGAGTAACTTTGTAGTGATAATCAGCCTATATATGAACGCCTTAATGAAAACCTTGACTCTCTTTTTGGTTCTCTGTTCGCTTTCCTTTTCACCGCTTGCCGCCCAATCAGTGGACGAATTGCTGGAAAAACTGGCGGCAGCATTGGAGGAGGGACGCAATGACTATGCGGTAAGCTTATTTCGGCAGTCGGCAAACAGCAGTCTGTCTCAAACCGAGATGTTTTATTGGACAAGGGTAGATAAGAGCACTCCCGTGCTCCCTCGCTTGGCTATGGAGCTTGCCGCGCTGTATAAGAAGAAGCTGGATTATGACAAGGCCTATCTTTTTTATAGAGAATATTTACAGCATCACCCCGATGAAATAGACGTGCTGGCTGATTGCGCGGAAATGGAGTTGATGCGAGGCAGGGAAAAACATGCGGCGGAACTGTACGAGAAAGTGTTGAAGCTGGACATTGATAATCTGAAAGCAAACATCTTCCTTGGTAACTATCACTATTTGCAGGCCGAACGCACCCAGAAGCATCTGGAGACGAATTTCAAGAAGATTATTTCTCCCACACGTATGCAATACGCACGATATAGGGAGGCACTTCTGGAACTCCTTACCACAGACTATTATAAGGCGAGAGACTGCCTTCGGCGTGTACTGAAGCGTTTTCCTTCCGTTGAGGCGAACAGTACCTTAGAAAAAATTACCCGTTTGGAAACGGAGATGAAATAATCCGGATTCTCCGTCTGCGCATCCCGTTGCATTACGTGGCGGATTCCTCTGACATATATCTTACTTCTTTGAACAGATAGCCGCGTTGTCTGCCCCCGGTATCTATCAGTATCAGGCGTCCGTCTGTTTCCACATGCAGGAGCCGGGCTAAAAACGTCCCCTCTTCGTCGGCATAAGTATGAAAACCCTCTTTGCGGAACTGTGCGCAGTTGTATTGCCGGGAGATGCTTTCGTATATTCCGGCTACTTCCTCATCCCTCAATAGATTGTAATACCTTTCGATGCGGGAAACGATGCCGGAGAGTATCTGCATGATGTCATGTTCCTGCCCGGTTGCCTGCTTGAGCGATATGGGATTGGGTGCATTACTCCGGAATATTTCTTGGTTGACGTTGAGTCCGACTCCGATAATGCTTCTGCCGATACGGTTACCCGAGAGGTCGTTCTCAATGAGGATACCGCAGATCTTTTTCTCTCCAAGATAGATGTCGTTGGGCCATTTGATGCTGATTCCCTGTATGTACAGGTCGAGTTCCTCTTTAATGGCGAGTGAAACAATTTGCGAAAGGATGAACTGTTTGCGTGCTTCGATGAAGAGAGGATAAACAACCATGCTGCACGTGATGTTCTGTCCCGATTCGGCTTCCCAACTGTTCCCCCTCTGTCCTTTCCCGGCGGTTTGATGCCGTGCGAGCACGGTAGTAAAAGGTTTCACAGCATCTCCCTGTTCGTTGCACAGGCTGGTGAGGCAACGGTTGGTGGAGTCTGTTTCCGGAAGTATGATAAGTGGGAAAGAAACTGTTTCAGGGGAGGTTTTCATATTCGGCTCTTGTTTTTCGGGTGAGTTTTTTCAGTACCTCATCGTAAGCATGATCTATTAGTCGGCAGATCAGCGTATCGTCGACATCCGAGTTGAAATCCACTTGATTCCAGTGTTTCTTGTTGAAGTGATAAGCCCCTTGGATGCCGGCGTAATGTTCGCGTAGTTCGAGAGCATATTCGGGATTGCATTTTAGGCTTATTTTGCCGGCACTTTCCAGGTCGATGAGTGCAAACATCTTGCCCATGACCTTTATGACGAGCGAATACTCGTCGAACGGCAGACATTCGGTCGTCGCTTTCTTGGAGAGACAATATTCCCGTGCAGTTTCTACATTCATTGTGCAGTATCGTTTGTGTGAAGTTCTTAGTTATTGTTTATTCTTTCAGGGGTAGGAGTTTCTGTGAAAAACCTTCTTTTGTATCTGTGGTGTTCGTTTTCAAAATAGAGGAGGATGGAAAGCGTCTTCGATGTGTTTGATTTCGAACTTTCCGTCCGTCCCTACCACAGTTATGATGTCGAAGCGTACGAAAGCGTCGATGTGGAAGTGTTTGATGTAAGCGTCCGCTGCTATCACGATGTGTCTGATCTTACGCCAGTCTACCGCTTCGTGCGGTTCGATGTAATCGGTGTTTCTGCGGGTTTTCACCTCCACTATCACCAACTCGTCGTTTTTGCTGGCGACGATGTCCAGTTCAAGATGATTCTTCCTCCAGTTCCGGTGCAGGATAAGGTAACCGTTTTTTATTAAGTAATCGGCAGCGGCTGTTTCTCCCGCTTGTCCGAGTATGTTGTGTGTTGCCATTGTCTTATGTGGTTTGCGGCCGTTCTGCTCCCGGTCGGGAAAGAAAGCGGGACCTTCCGGTCGGTTCGTTTGCGGGGCGCTTCGTCTCCGGTGTATGAATCTTAAAAAACTGTTTACCGGAAAAGAGAGGAAGAAAATTCCCGCGGCGGGTATTTGGCGTAACCGAAACGCAGAAATACCGTATGCACAGCAATATCTTGACTGTCAGTATGCAAAAATACATTTTTTCCGCTTTGTATTTACCGAAGTAAAAGTATTTTTGCAGATGATATGAGAAAGCGAACGAAAATAAATGCAAAGTGCAATCCCGATGAACCGAAACGCCGTCAACGGATGGTGTGCCTGATGAGCGAAGAGGAAATGCGTATGGTGGATCGTTACTTGGAAAAGTATAAGATAACGAATAAGTCGCGCTGGCTCCGGGAAACGGTACTGATGTTTATTTATAAGAAAATGAATGAAGATTACCCTACGCTGTTTGGCGAGCATGACATGAGGCGGTGACCGTCTTTTGCGAAAGCAACCTCCCATTCGCTTACGTAATACCTAAAAGAGAAGGAGACGAAGACTTGGATGACACTTATTATATGAAACAGGCGCTTGCCGAGGCTCGAAAGGCGTATGAGCGGGGTGAAGTACCCGTGGGTGTGGTGATCGTGTGTCGGGAACGCATTATTGCCCGTGCACACAATCTCACTGAAGCGCTGACAGATGTCACCGCACATGCTGAAATGCAAGCCATTACGGCCGCGTCGTCCGCATTGGGAGGAAAATATCTGAGAGACTGTACGCTCTATGTAACGGTGGAACCTTGTGTGATGTGCGCCGGTGCCATTGCCTGGGCGCAGGCAGGACGTTTGGTCTTTGGCGCGGAGGACGATAAGCGCGGCTATCAGAGATACGCCCCGGAAGCTCTGCATCCTAAAACCGTGGTGACCAAGGGGGTGCTTGCCGAAGAATGCTCTATGTTGATGCGGAATTTCTTTGCCCTTCGCCGTTGAGAGATAGACCGGCGGATGTGTTTTCCGGTCCTTGTCGTATGCCGGATCAATTCTTTCTTTCCGAAATGTATCCGGAATGATTTCATCTAAAAAAAAGAGAATGTTTGTCACGGTCGGACGATGCTTCTGGTAAGGAGTTGGTACATCGCCTGTTCATTACCTGTGTATTAGTTCATCTTCTACCCCGGTTCGAGAGAGAAAAGAAGTCCGGGAAGATTCCCTGACCGGGGTGGCTCCCGTTCGGCTCCGGACAAGCCCCTGACAGCTCCGTAGTATATCCGGAGAACGACACAGGAGCGGTACTCGAACCGCGCAGGTATGGTATTCGAACCGCACGGGTACGGTTTCCGGAACCACACGGGTGTGGTACGGGAATGTTTCTCATCCGTCTTCCGGTAGATTGACTGTCAGTCGTTTACAACTGCGTGGAAAAAATCTTTGCAAACGTATTGAATAATTTTATGCTGAATCCAGGCATCTTCTACAAGTAAATTTGTCAGCGGATATCAGCCCCCCACATCAGTTTATTGCGTAATGTATCGAAGAATATGTGGTTGAAGCGTTTGACCACTTTGATACTGTAATCTGCGCGTGAAATATGCAAACGGGTGTTTTCCGGACAAGATTCGCTCCGTCCGTCTATCGCCACCAGAAAGTTGTGACTGCGACTCTCCACATCGAGCGTTATTTCCCAATCATCGCAAATTACGATGGGACGCACATTCAGGCTGTGTGGAGCCACAGGAGTAATGGCTATGGTCTTGCTGTGAGGCACTATCACCGGACCGCCCACGCTGAGCGAATAGGCGGTGGACCCGGTAGGGGTGGCTACCACCAGTCCGTCTGCCTGATAAGTGGTGAGCGGTGCGCCGTTGATGGCGGCATGGATGCTTATCATCGATGAGCTGTCTCGTTTCAATACGGCTATCTCGTTCAGCGCATAGGGCGACTGTGCGAAACGGGTGTTTTCGCTGCGGAGTTGCAGCACGCTACGTTCCTCCACGGTGTATCGATTGTCATGAATTTCATCGAGCGTCGTTTTCATCTCCTCGGGAGATATGTCCGCCAAAAAACCCAAACGACCGGTGTTGATGCCCAGAATGGGAATGTCTTTTCTGCCTACGCGTGCTGCCGCTTTCAGGAAAGTGCCGTCTCCACCCATACAGATAACCATGTCGGCACTGAATTCATTTCCGTCGAACAACTCCACGGGAGTGATGTCCAAATGCAATTCCGATGTCAGAAACCGATGGAATTCCCGGCAAATGCAGACTTCTGCTTCGTACTGCTTCAGCAGATTCAGCAAGGTAGCCACATGTGTGGCTTTTTTGGCTTGGTAGGTATTGCCGAATAAGGCGAATTTCATGTGTCTATATATAATTATAGGTGTAATAGCTCTCCGGACACTTCTCCCGGAAGCGTATCCCCGTGTGTGTAAGATAAGCCTGAAAGGCGCTTGCAATGCTTTGCAAATATGGTATTTTTTTTCAGAAGACTGCCAAGATGTTGCTATTATTTGTACTTTTGTAGCAAATGAATAAGACGAAATTATGACTAAACTCAGCGTAAATATCAATAAAATAGCAACTCTGCGCAATGCCCGCGGAGGCTCCGTGCCGGATGTGGTAAAGGCGGCTCTGGATTGCGAACGATTCGGGGCGGACGGCATCACCGTGCATCCGCGTCCGGATGAGCGGCATATTCGCCGGAGCGATGTCTATGAACTTCGTCCGTTGCTCCGCACGGAGTTCAATATGGAAGGATATCCTTCACCCGATTTTATCGATTTGGTTCTCAAGGTGAAACCCCATCAGGTGACGCTGGTGCCCGACAGCCCGGAACAAATCACCTCCAATGCCGGGTGGAATACGAAAGCGAACCTGGACTTT
Source organism: Bacteroides sp. (assembly GCA_041855205.1). Lineage (GTDB taxonomy): Bacteria > Bacteroidota > Bacteroidia > Bacteroidales > Bacteroidaceae > Bacteroides. The sequence continues at coordinate 62,418 of JBHADT010000027.1, read as the reverse complement.
CTATCCGAGGTGCTTGACGGTTTTAAGCGTGCGGGTATCCGCACTTCCGTTTTTGTCGCGGCCGATCCGCAAATGGTGGAATATGCAGCAAAAGCGGGAACAGACAGGGTGGAACTCTACACCGAACCTTATGCAGCGCTATACCCGAAAGACAAAGAGGCTGCCGTGGCTCCTTTCGTGGAAGCGGCACGCACCGCCCGTAAGTTGGGCTTGGGACTGAATGCGGGGCACGACCTGAGTCTGGAAAATTTGAACTATCTGTATAAAAACATTTCTTGGCTGGACGAAGTATCCATTGGTCATGCACTCATCTGTGACGCCCTGTATATGGGGCTGGAATCTGCCATACAAGAATATAAAAAATGTCTTCGATAACAATGAACCTACTGCTGTTATTAGCTCAAACGACCCCTGTGCTGACCGATGCCGCGAATGAAATAAATCCGGTGCTGACCGAAGTTGTGACTGCCGAAAAAATGAATCTTTGGGAACTTACTTTGAAAGGCGGTTGGATTATGCTGGTGCTCGGACTGCTCTCTCTCGTATGCTTCTATATCCTTTTTGAACGTAACTATTTCATCCGAAAGGCAGGAAAAGAGGATCCTTACTTTATGGACAAGATAAAAGACTATATCGTAGGAGGAGAAATAAAGTCGGCGTTGGCATACTGCCGGAGTGTGAATACGCCGTCGGCGCGAATGATCGAGAAAGGCATCAGCCGCCTGGGACGTCCGGTGAACGATGTACAGGCCGCCATAGAAAATGTGGGTAACATTGAAGTGGCAAAGCTCGAAAAGGGACTAACCATAATGGCGACCATTGCCGGAGGGGCTCCGATGATTGGCTTTCTGGGTACGGTGACCGGTATGGTGCGTGCTTTTTTTGAAATGGCGAACGCGGGCAATAACATCGACATAACTCTGCTTTCAAGCGGAATTTACGAGGCCATGATAACAACGGTGGGAGGACTCATCGTAGGCATCATAGCCATGTTTGCTTACAATTACCTTGTGACGCTGGTGGACGGAGTGGTGAATAAAATGGAAGCGAAAACCATGGCGTTCATGGATTTGTTGAACCAACCGGTTAAATGACGATTTATATTAAAACCCAAGAAACGTGTTAAAACGCAGAGCTAAAATATCTCCGAACTTCAGCATGGCATCCATGACGGACGTAATCTTTCTGTTGTTGATATTCTTCATGATTACGTCTACGGTGGTTTCGCCTAATGCCATAAAGGTGCTGTTGCCGCAAGGTAAGCAACAGACATCGGCAAAACCGCTTACCCGGGTCATCATCGATAAGGAACTGAATTTCTATGCTGCTTTCGGGAATGAAAAAGAGCAGGTGCTACAAGTGGAGGAGTTGGCTTCCTTTTTGCGAATGTGTGCGACCAAGGAACCGGAAATGTATGTAGCTCTGTATGCCGATGAGTCCGTACCGTATCGTGAGATAGTGAGGGTCTTGAATATAGCCAATGAGAATAACTTCAAGATGGTATTGGCTACACGTCCGCCCGAAAGGAATAAAAATTGATGAATCCGAAAAGGAAAGGTAGATATATAGCTGTGGCGGGAACGCTGTTAGTGCATGCGACACTGCTTCTGTTACTGTTGCTCGTAGGTTTTGCCATTCCCCGGCAAGCGGAAGAGGGTGGTGTGCCGGTAATGCTTGGTGAGGTACCTGACGCTTTGGGGACGACAGACCCTGCATTGGTGGAGGTGGTGCCTGAACCGGAAATGCAGCGGGTGCTCGATGACGAACAGCCTGTTATCACGCAGGAGGAAGAAGAAACCGTAGCCATAAAGCCGAAAACGGAGAAGAAAGAAAAAGAGAAAACTGCGAAACCGGAAAAAACGGAAGCAGAGAAAGCGGAAGAAGCCGGAAGAATTGCAAGGGAAAAGGCGGAACAGGCACGCAAGGAAGCCGAGGAAGCAGCCCGCAGAAGAGTGGCGGGAGCCTTTGGAAAAGGTGCGCAAATGGGAGATAAAGGTGCTACGACAAACGAAGGAGTTCAAGGCAGTGCGGACGGGAATGCGTCTGCAGGCGCAGCGGCTGGAACAGGCGGATACGGGACGTTTAATCTTGACGGTCGTTCGATAGCCGGGAGTGGATTACCGCGCCCGGTCTACAATGTACAGGACGAAGGGCGGGTGGTCATAACCATCACCGTGAATCCGGCAGGCAAGGTAATAGCTACGGGCATTAACCAACGATTGACGAATACAGTGAATCCGGCTTTGCGCAAGGCGGCGGAGGATGCCGCGAAGCTGGCCCGGTTCAATACGGTAGATGGTTTGGATAATCAAGTAGGCACAATCACTTATTATTTCAGACTAAAATAACTATATTTCGGTCTTGCTTTAATGAGAGACACCTTGGTTTGATATGATCGAACTTGTAACTATATAACATATAGAAGGAGGATGAATTATGGGAACGGTTTACGTTTTTTTAGCCGATGGATTTGAAGAAATAGAAGCTCTCACTGCGGTAGATGTGTTGCGGCGGGCAGAACTGAAGACAGTAATGGTAAGTGTCACCGAGGGAGAAATAGTAACAGGGGCGCACGGTATACCTGTATTGTGCGACAAGAATATAGTGAATTGTGATTTCTCTGATGCGGCATTGCTTCTGTTGCCCGGAGGGATGCCGGGAGCCTCGACATTGGCGGAGTCGAAAGAGCTGAGCAAGATGCTTCGGGAGTTTGCAGAGGCAGGTAACCCCATCGCTGCAATCTGTGCGGCTCCTATGATTCCGGGTAAATTAGGTTTGCTTTACGGACGCAAAGCCACCTGCTATCCCGGTTTTGAAGATTGTCTAGAAGGAGCAGAATATACAGCTGCTATGGTGGAACGCGATGGCAACTTTATCACCGGAAAAGGTCCTGCTGCGGCGTTGCCTTTCGCTTTTGCCGTTGTGGAACTGTTGAAAGGTGAAGAAAAGGTGAAAGAACTGAAAGCAGCCATGTGCGTAGCCGGGTAAGCATGACGGAATACGTGATCATAGTAGCCGGTGGTAAAGGAAGCCGGATGGGAAGTGAATTGCCCAAGCAATTTATGGACATAGCCGGGAAACCTGTCTTAATACGTACATTGGAAGCTTTTCATGCTTACAACCCGCAGATACACATCATTGTGGCACTGCCTCCGGTTCAGCAGGAGTATTGGCGAAAGCTTTGCGATGCAGTCGGGTGCGAGATACCCCATACGGTAGTGGATGGTGGAGAAACCCGTTTCCATTCAGTGAGAAACGGATTGGCTTGCGTTGCTACTCCCGCTTTGGTGGGAGTGCATGATGGAGTCCGTCCGTTTGTCTCGTCTGAGGTTATAGCCCGTTGTTACAAAGCGGCACTCTCTTATACGGCCGTTGTACCGGTGATTGAACCAGTGGAAACCCTTCGTTGCATGGATGGAATGGATAGTAAAACCGTGGACAGGACATGTTACAGGTTGGTACAAACTCCCCAAGTGTTTGATGCCGCAGTCTTGAAAAGGGCTTATGAACAAATCTACACCCCTTTCTTTACCGATGACGCTTCGGTAGTGGAGGCTATGGGAATTCCGGTACACTTGGTAGAGGGAAACCGTGAAAACATTAAAATAACAACTCCTTTCGATTTACAAATAGCCGCTTCTTTGTGCGACAAAGATGTTTGACTTGTCTTCTCGTGATATAAAGTATTTGTCGGGGGTGGGTCCGCAACGCGCTTCGATACTGAACAAGGAATTGAATATCTATTCCTTGCACGACCTTTTATATTATTTTCCTTATAAATACGTTGACCGGAGTCGCATCTATTACATCCATGAAATCGACGGTAATATGCCCTATATACAGTTGAAAGGGAAAATCGTCGGTTTTGAAACCGTAGGTGAAGGGCGGCAGAGACGTTTGCTTGCGCATTTCTCGGATGGTACGGGACTGATCGATTTGGTTTGGTTTCAAGGTCTGAAGTATGTCACGAAGAGATATAAGTTGAACCGGGAATATATCGTTTTCGGCAAGCCTGTTGTCTTCGGAGAACGAATCAATATCGCGCACCCCGATATGGATGATGCGTCCGAGCTTAAGCTTTCTGCTATGGGACTTCGTCCTTATTACAATACCACGGAAAAAATGAAACGCAGTTCATTGAACTCACACGCCATCGAGAAAATGATGAGTGTGGTTGTTGAGCAACTGCGCGAACCTTTACCTGAAACTCTTTCATCTTCCATTCTCTGCGAGCATCATTTGATGCCGTTGACGGAAGCCCTGATAAACATTCATTTTCCGGCGAACCCCGAACAGTTGAGAAGGGCTGAATATCGTCTGAAATTCGAAGAGTTGTTCTATGTGCAGCTTAATATTCTGCGTTATGCCAAAGACCGTCAGCGTAGGTATAGGGGGTATCTTTTTGAAAAAGTGGGTGACTTTTTTAATTCCTTTTATAATTATAATCTTCCATTCGAACTGACGGGGGCGCAAAAACGCGTATTGAAAGAAATACGGCGTGATGTGGGAAGCGGCAGACAGATGAATCGCTTGTTGCAAGGAGATGTGGGAAGCGGTAAGACGCTGGTAGCGCTGATGAGTATGCTGATGGCATTGGATAATGGTTATCAGGCCTGCCTAATGGCGCCTACGGAAATATTGGCGAATCAACATTTCGAGACCTTGTGCGAACAGCTTACGGGGATGCCTGTGCGAGTGGAGTTACTTACAGGTTCTGTCAGAGGTAAAAAGCGGGAGACTATTCTTGCAGGGCTGCTTACGGGAGAGATACATATTCTTGTGGGAACGCACGCAATTATTGAAGAAACGGTGGGTTTCTCTTCGTTAGGGCTCGTTGTAATAGATGAACAGCATCGTTTTGGAGTGGCGCAGCGCGCCCGTTTGTGGACGAAGAATGTACATCCTCCCCATGTGTTGGTGATGACTGCCACACCCATTCCTCGTACATTGGCCATGACACTTTATGGCGATTTGGACGTATCGGTGATTGATGAACTGCCTCCGGGAAGAAAACCTATTGTGACTATTCATCAGTATGAGGCGCATCGTCAGACACTGAATCTTTCCGTACGCAAGCAACTGCAAGCGGGTAGGCAGGTCTATATCGTATATCCGTTGATAAAAGAGAGTGAAAAGATTGATTTGAAAAACCTGGAAGAAGGTTATCTGCATGTCTGCGAAGACTTTCCTCAATACCGTGTGGCAAAAGTGCACGGACGAATGAAAGCGGCGGAAAAAGATGAACAGATGCAGTTGTTTGTTGCGGGTGAGGCACAGATAATGGTTGCCACAACGGTAATTGAGGTAGGGGTTAATGTTCCGAATGCTTCGGTGATGATAATAGAAAATGCAGAGCGTTTCGGATTATCTCAACTGCATCAGCTGCGCGGACGGGTAGGGCGCGGAGCTGAACAATCTTATTGTATTTTGGTAACCGGGTATAAATTGCAGGAGGAAACCCGGAAACGTTTGGAGATAATGGTGCGTACCAACGACGGATTCGAGATAGCGGAGGCTGATCTGAAATTGCGCGGACCGGGCGATTTGGAGGGAACCCAGCAGAGTGGTATTGCTTTTGATTTGAAAATAGCCGATATCGCGAGAGACGGGCAGCTATTGCAATATGTTCGGGAGGTGGCGGCAAAAATAGTAGAAACCGATCCGGAAAACAGATTGCCTGAATATGAAATATTATGGAGACAACTTAAAAAACTGCGCAAAACAAATGTAAACTGGGCTTCCATCAGTTAGAAAATGACTAAACATGCAGTTTATTTACATCTTTATGTTGTAAAACATGTATCTTTTTAATCTCCCTATTTATAGGGAATTATGTGCCTTTTGGTGCTTCCTTATACTACGTATGGCCTTAAAATAACCTATATAATCTGTCATTACTTGCGAAGAAATATTATCTTTGGGAGAATTTTAAAGAAAAATATAAAAATCGGTCAGAGAGATTTCTCGGAAGACACGTGTCTTCGTGGAAGAATGTCAGTATAAACATGGTTTGGATGACAATTTGCTCTTCTGGCTGTTGAGTGAATCCTAATTCATAAGACACAAAAGACGAATGGAATTCAACTATATTAAATCTTTCTTGGCGGCAATGGCGGCAATGCTTAGTCTAAATGCCTTTTCACAGGATCTGATTGCTCGTCAGGCTCCCATTGACAGAAAACTAAAAAGTGTAGATTCGTTGACACTGCAAAAGCAGATTCGTACGGAACAGTCTATGTATGCCGAACTAAATGTTTATCCCGATTGGGATAACGAACATGTGCAAGCGTACAAGGATGTTGTCGTGCCGGAAACATACCAATTTGACCTTACGGGTTTTTGTATGCCCACTGAGAACACGAAGATTACCGATATTTTCGGTTATCGCCCCAGACGAAGAAGAATGCATTATGGGTTGGATATAAAAGTTTACGTGGGAGATACTATTCGTTCGGCTTTCGACGGTAAGGTGCGTATTGTGAAGAATCAGGGACGAAGAGGATACGGAAAATATGTTGTTGTCCGTCATGATAATGGGTTGGAAACCGTGTACGGTCATTTGTCCAAACAAATAGTAACAGTGAATCAAGAAGTGAAAGCGGGAGAACCGATAGGATTAGGTGGGAATACTGGTCGTTCCACTGGTTCTCATCTTCATTTTGAAACCCGTTTTCTGGGAATTCCTTTGGATCCTGCACTATTGTTTGATTTCGAGAAACAGGATATCGTAGCAGATAGCTATACTTTCCGTAAAGCATCCAATGTCTCTTCAAAACAACTTGCGTCGAACAAAGGTTTGTTCTATAAGGTAAAGAAAGGAGATACTCTCTCTAAAATAGCAGCACGGCAAGGGATATCTGTCAGCCGTCTGTGCCAGTTGAATCGGATTACACAAAAAACAGTTCTACGACCGGGGCAGGTATTGCGTTGCTCCTAAAAACGATTAGGAATTATATCTTTTTGATATTTATACGTGCTTTTGTAAGGGGAGGGTACTTTAATATAAATTAGAGTACCCTCTTTTCATTTTATTGAATTATTCATACCTTTGCGATCTATTCCTAAGGAAATGAAAGATACCAAACTGCAATTCGAACAGATTATAGCGCTTTGTAGGGATTTATTCTCTAAAAAACTTCATGATTACGGTGCTGCATGGCGCATTCTTCGTCCTGCTTCGGTTACTGACCAGATTTTTATTAAAGCCAAGCGCATACGGAGCATTGAAATGAAAGGGAAATCGCTGGTGGACGAAGGGATTCGCAGCGAATTGATAGCTATTGTAAACTATGGTATCATAGGACTTATTCAATTGGAACTGAGTGCTACGGAAACAGTAGATATTACCGCTCAGGAAGCATTAGAGCTTTATGATAAATATGCCCTTATCTCACTTGATTTGATGTTGGCGAAGAATCATGATTATGACGAAGCATGGAGGAGCATGCGTGAAAGTTCATATACGGATTTGATTCTTATGAAGATTTATCGCACAAAACAGTTGGAAGATTTGTCGGAAGAGAGACTTGTGTCTGAGGGAGTGGACGCAAACTACATGGATATGATTAATTACTCTGTGTTCGGTTTGATAAAGATTGAATTTGGAGACTAAGCGAAAACATATCATTTGGAAGAGTTGGGTGAATGTTTGCCGCTTCATTTTAGCCGTTTCATTTATCTTTTCGGGATTTGTAAAGGCAATCGATCCGATTGGTTTCTCATATAAGACGCAGGAGTATCTGTCTGTTTTCCAACTCTCCGACCGTTTTCCCGATTATTTCTCACTCTTGTTTTCCATTGCGATGGCCGGAACCGAATTCGCAGTGGGCGTTTTTCTTTTTATGGGAATCCGAAATCTCTTTTCCTCTTTTACCGCCTTGTTATTGTTGGCGGTAATGACTCCTCTTACATTTTATTTGGCATTGGAAAATCCGATTCCCGATTGTGGATGTTTCGGTGATCTCTGGATTCTGACAAATTGGGAATCTTTTGCTAAAAACATATTACTTCTTATATCTTCTATATCAATATTTGCCGGAAGGCGTTTCATTATTCGTCTTGTTTCGGAAAAGATGGAATGGATGATTTCGATATGTACTTTTCTTTTTGTTTTCGCATTATCTTTTTATTGCCTGAGTGCATTGCCGGTTATTGATTTTCGTCCCTACAAGATAGGACGGAATATTCGGGAAGGAATGAAAGTTCCCGAAGGGGCAAAGAAACCGGTATTCGATACAAAATTTCTGTTGGAGAAGGATGGAGTGCGTAAGGAGTTTACTCTACATGATTATCCCGACAGTACATGGACGTTTGTGGAGGCACGAACTGTGCTGAAAGAGAAAGGTTATGAACCTCCTATCCACAATTTCCTGTTGCAGCATGCGGAGACAGGTGAGGATATAACGGATGAACTTCTTACGAATGAGGATTATACATTTCTGTTAGTTGCCCCTCGTATCGAACAAGCTGACGATAGCAGTATCGATTTGATAAACGAAATATATGACTATGCAGTGGAATACGGTTATGCTTTCTATGCCTTGACTGCATCGTCTGCAAAGAATATCGATATATGGAGAGACAAAACAGGAGCGGAATATCCTTTCTGTCTTGTGGATGAAACGACTTTAAGAACGATTATCCGTTCAAATCCCGGTTTGTTGCTGATGAGAAACGGTGTCATACTCAATAAGTGGAGCAATAATTATTTACCTGATGAGTATGTGTTGACCGCTCCGTTGGATAGGTTGGAACTGGGAAAGCAGAAAGAAGTGAATGATTTACGTACCCTTGCTTATGTGTTGCTCTGGTTTATACTTCCCTTGTCGTTGGTGGTAGGGGTAGATATGTTGTTGGTGAATCGGCGGAAGAGAAAAACGCCGGAACCGGGTACGCATTCTGTACAACCTTGATACTTGCTTCGCTCCGAAAGAGAAAATTAACCCTTTATATAAAATAGAAATAATTATGAGAAAAAACATTGTTGCAGGAAACTGGAAGATGAACAATACTCTTCAGGAGGGTATTGCATTGGCTAAAGAAGTAAACGAAGCATTGGTTAAGGAAAAACCTAATTGCGATGTGGTACTATGTACTCCTTACATTCATTTGGCACCTGTGGTTGCCGCGGTAGACGCCTCGATAATCGGTGTGGGCGCAGAAAACTGTGCGGATAAGGAATCCGGTGCTTATACGGGAGAAATATCTGCCTCGATGATAGCTTCAACCGGTGCGAAGTACGTTATTTTGGGACATTCCGAACGTCGGGCATATTACCATGAAACCGTGGAGATTCTGGAAGAGAAAGTAAAGTTGGCGTTGGCAAATGGTCTGACTCCGATTTTCTGTATAGGCGAAGTGTTGGAAGAGCGTGAGGCAAACAAGCAAAATGAGGTGGTTGCCGCTCAGTTAGCTTCTGTATTCTCTCTGTCTGCCGAAGATTTCGCTAAGATAGTGTTGGCTTACGAACCCGTTTGGGCAATCGGTACGGGAAAAACCGCTACGCCGGAGCAGGCACAGGAAATTCATGCATATATCCGTTCTGTCGTTGCCGAAAAATACGGTCAGGCTGTAGCCAATGAGTGTTCTATTCTGTATGGCGGCAGTTGCAAGCCCTCCAATGCCAAAGAATTGTTTGCAAACCCCGATGTAGATGGAGGTTTGATTGGTGGTGCAGCACTGAAAGCTTCTGACTTCAAAGGTATTATCGACGCGTTCAAGTAATGTGAAAATATCGAGTTGAGAGTGCAGGATATGTATTCGTTTCTGCCGCTCTCAACTCTTTTTGTTGTTTTATTTCACACCCTTTCTTCTTATGAAAAAGTTTATTCTATCTTTCGTCGCATGCATAGGCGGGTTGGCTATCGTTTCGGCGCAAAACAGCATTGTGAAGAGTCTGGAAAGCGATGTGCCCGGACAAGGGAAAGTGATAATTCGGCAAGATGCCCGGATAGAAGCGCTGATTGGGGTTCAATTAAGCTCTTCGGATGAAAAGAAGATGATAAAGAGTGCGGGGTACCGGATACAGGTGTATGCGGGTAACAATACGAGTATTGCCAAACGAGAAGCTCATGCGATAGGCATGAATGTGAAGCAATACTTTCCGGAGCTTCCGGTATATACCTTCTTTTCTTCTCCTCGTTGGCTGTGTAGAGTGGGGGATTTTCGCAGCATTGAAGAAGCAGATGCGATGATGCGTCGTTTGCGTGCGACAGGGAGCTTTAAAGAGGTTTCCATCGTAAGAGAACAGATTAACATTCCCTTATAATCAAAGACTCGATCAATATCATGTTGGAAAAAGAAGAAATTATTTCACCGGCTTTAGAGAGTTTGAGGAAGCATTACGAGCAGATTATCACTCTTTTGGGAGAAGATGCGACTCGTGAAGGATTGCAGAAAACTCCCGAACGTGTGTCGAAGGCCATGCTTACGCTTACGCAGGGTTATCGTATGGACCCGCACGAAGTGCTTCGTTCCGCCAAGTTCAAGGAAGAATACAGTCAGATGGTGATTGTGAAAGATATTGATTTCTTCTCCCTCTGCGAACATCATATGTTGCCTTTCTACGGGAAAGCGCATGTAGCATATATCCCCAACGGTTATATTACGGGTTTAAGCAAAATAGCCCGGGTGGTGGATATTTTCTCGCATCGTTTGCAGGTGCAGGAGCGGATGACGCTTCAGATTAAGGAATGTATTCAGCAGACTCTGAATCCTTTGGGGGTGATGGTTGTTGTGGAAGCAAAACATATGTGTATGCAGATGCGAGGAGTGGAGAAACAGAACTCCGTTACTACCACTTCAGACTTCACCGGTGCTTTCAATCAAGCCAAAACGCGCGAAGAGTTCATGAATCTGATTCGCCCGAATACCATTTTTTGACGTCTGTCTTCCGCATTCTCTTATTTTCGCTCTGTCCCTGCCGGGGCAGCCTTTCTTCCTTTTTGTTTCTTTGGGCGGATAACAGAGGCTTTTTTCGTGACATTTTATTCAAGGAAGTACCACCCTGTCTCCCAATCTTTTCGCCATTATGCTTTGTACTCCACGTAATTCACTGTACCGCGTCATGAGCGCATTGCATTGTTCATCGTCATTGGCTATGGCGGGATTTTGTAAGGCGAGCATCATATGCTTCAGTTCTTCGCTGACGATGGCATACTTGAAACTGATCATCAATGTGGGGACCAGTTCGTACAATCGTTCTTCATCCGTAACCGGTTTTTGAGCTTTGAAGTGGTACTTGCTCAACTGGTAACGTTCGCTTACCAGTTCCGTACTCAATTTACTAATAACGGGATTCTGATGAGTAAGGAAATACCGTTCGGCAATAAATCCCTCCTTGTGTATGCGTTCGCCCGCTTCCGATAGCATCTGTCTGTGAAGCGGGTTGTGAAAAGAGAGTTCATCCTCCTGTAAATCTCCTATTACATATTCTGTGACGGTGACAGGTATTTCTTGTCCTTTCTCGTCTGTGATGTGACACATGACACGTTCGCCATATCGCACTACCATCTGCAGAATGAGACGCTCGTAGAGATAAAACTCCTGTCCTTCTTTCCCCTCCTGAGGAATGAAAGACATATAGCTTTCGGTTGGCGAGGCGGAGGTATTGGAAGTCTCTTCGCCCGGAAGGTTTTCGGTGGAGTAGGCAGTACCCGGTTCCATTTCTGCCGGCATGTTATTGTTGCCGATAGGTATCTGTTGGTCTTGCGCTCGGATGGGAGAGACTTTGCGTTCGCGATTTTCTTTTTCGGCTTGCTTCTCAGCCTGTGCTTCCCGCCGTTTGGCAACCTCGGACACCAGCAACCTGTCTTCCAGATGCAGCAGTTGTGCGCACTCCTTGATGTACACATCTCTTACAATGGGTTCGGGAATCACTGAGATGCTTTGTACCAGATTGGAAATGAGTTCCGCACGTTTGATGGGATCCTTTCCCGCATCCTGCAACAACAGGTTGGTTTTGAAGCGGATGAAGTCCGTTTCGTTGCTGTCGATGAATGCGCGAAACTCCGTGGCATTGTGTTTCCGGGCGAAGGAGTCGGGGTCTTCTCCGTCGGGCAGCAAGCACACCTTGATGTTCATGCCCTCTTCGAGCAGCATGTCGATTCCCCTCAACGATGCCTTGATGCCCGCAACGTCGCCGTCATAAAGCACGGTGATGTTGTTGGTGAAGCGATGAATCATGCGTATCTGTCCCGGTGTGAGTGCGGTACCCGATGAAGCCACCACATTCTCCACGCCGGACTGATGCATGGAAATTACATCCGTGTATCCCTCCACAAGATAGCAGCGGTCTTGCTTTACGATAGCCTGTTTGGCGAAGTAGATGCCGTAGAGTTCGTTGCTCTTGTGGTAGATTTCCGATTCGGGAGAGTTTACGTATTTTACCTTTACTCCTTTAGTCTGATTGCTGAGCACTCTTCCCCCGAACGCCACCACCTTGCCCGATAGCGTGTGTACGGGAAAAATCACCCGTCCCCAGAAGCGGTCTCTCAACCGGTGATCGTCCGTTTCATAGCAAAGTCCGGTTTTGATGAGATATTCCGCTTTAAATCCCTTTTGGGTAGCTTCTTTTGCCAGCGCGTCGTGGCTTTCGGTGGAGTAGCCCAGTTGGAATTTCTCGATGATGTCGTCTCTGAATCCCCGTTGCCTGAGATATGCCATGCCGATGCTTCTCCCGTCTACATGATTCTTGAGTATGTTCCGGAAGTAGTCGCGCGCGAAGTTGTTGACGATAAACAGGCTTTCCCGTTCGCTTTGCATCTGCTTCTCCTCTTCCGAGAGTTCCCGTTCCTTGATTTCTATGCCATATTTTTTTGCAAGATATTTCAACGCCTCGGGATATGTCAACTGCTCGTGCGCCATGATGAAGTGCACGGCATTTCCCCCTTGTCCGCAGGCAAAACATTTGCACAGTCCTTTGGCGGGTGAGACATAAAACGAGGGTGTTTTGTCGTCGTGAAAAGGGCACAGACCTACGTAGTTCACCCCCCGTTTGCGCAGGGTGACGAAGTCCGATACGACATCCACTATCTGCGTCGCATCCAATATACGGTCTATAGTAGCCTGATCTATCATGCCCTTATCTCTATTTCATTTTGCCTCTACAAATGTATACATAAAATCAAGGTTCGCCAAATTAACTTTTCACCCTCGCACCACGCCCGTGTGGTACGAGGAACCGTGCCCGTTCGGTTCGAATACCATGCCTGTGTGGTTCGGGTACCGTGTTTGTACCGTTCTCCGGATATACTGCGAACCTCTCCGGGGCTTGCGACAGACGCGGGAATCACCCCGATGGGATGATTTCCGGACTTCCGTTATTTAAGGTTTTCCCTGATTCGGGCAAGGAATTTTTTCATCCCCTCGGCATCTTTTCCGTTAATGATTTCCAGCAGCCGTTTCAGTTCAAGGCGGATATTCTCGACCTGCGGTGAGGTGCGCGGGTTGAAGAGGATTTCCTGTAACAGGTAGTCGTCTTCGTTCAGCAATCCTTTGGCAATCGCCATGTGTTTCTTGAAAGTGGTACCGGGAGCCTCCTGATGTTTCATCACGGCGGCGAATACGAAAGTTGAAACGAACGGTATGGAGAGCGAATATGCCACCGTGTCGTCGTGCTCCTCGAAACTGTATTCAAAGATATTCAGGTGCAGTGTCTGGTAGAGGTCTTTGAAGAATATCTTCCCCATATGGTCTCCTTCGCTGATGATGATGGCGTTTTCGTTGCTCAGATTACTCAGACTGGCAAAGGTGGGACCGAACATCGGATGGGTGGATACGTACCGGAAGCCGCTTTCGGCATAAAAACGTTTCAAGCCGGTTTTCACCGAAGCCACATCGCTGATGATGCAGTCTTTGGGAAGCATGGGCAATACGGTACGAAACGCGTCGAGCGTGTATTTCATTGTGACGGCGTTGATTACCAACTCGGGTTCGAACTCCTTGATTTCGTCCAATGTGGTGAAACGGTAGGTGTTGTACACAAACCTCAACTGGTGCGGGTTGACGTCGTACACGGCAGTTTCGTGCTGAAAACTGAGTATGTCTGTAAAGAATGAGCCTATTTTTCCGGCTCCGAGTATCAGGATTCTCATTGTTGTATATTTTGAAAAACAGCGACCTGAATGGTTGCATGTCTGTTAGTTGATAACCTCCATCTGTTGTCTTACGCTTTCTTCGTGAATGGCTTCGAACACTTTCTTCACGAACTCTGCATCCATTCCGCAAAGGGCGCCTTGCGAACCGCGTTTTTCCAGAATCTCGCTGTATCGTCCCGTCTGGAGGATGGTCATGCCGTGTTCTTTCTTGAACAGACCGATTTCCCGTGCTATCCGCATTCGCTTTGCCAGCTCTTGTATGAGGTTGTTGTCACATTCGTCTATCTGTTTGCGTAGTTGGCTGAGATTCTCCGTACTTTGCACTTCTTTGCGTATGACGAGCAGATTGAGTATGTAGTCCAACACGTCCGGTGTTACCTGCTGTGCGGCATCGCTCCATGCGCAGTCGGGGTTGCAGTGGCTTTCCACTATCAGTCCGTTGAACCCGAGATCCATGGCTTGTTGGCTGATTGGAGCTATCAGCTCGCGCTTCCCTCCGATGTGACTGGGGTCGCAAATGATGGGGAGCGAAGGGATACGGCGGCGCAGTTCGATGGGGATGTGCCATTGAGGCAGGTTGCGGTATATCTTCTTGTCGTACGAACTGAATCCGCGATGGATGACACCCAACCGTTGCAATCCCGCATTGTGCACACGTTCCAACGCACCTATCCACAGTTCGAGATCCGGATTCACCGGATTCTTTATCAGCACGGGTATATCCACTCCCTTCAGCGCATCGGCTATTTCCTGTACGGCAAATGGGTTGGCGGTAGTGCGGGCGCCTATCCAAAGCATATCCATACCTGCTTTCAGCGATTCATACACATGTTTGGCAGTTGCCACTTCGGTAGATACGTACATGCCCGTCTCCTGCTTCACGGTTTTCAACCATGCCAGACCATCTACTCCCACGCCCTCGAATCCGCCGGGCTTGGTGCGCGGTTTCCAGATACCCGCACGGAATATTTTAATTCCCTTGTCCGCCAATTCTTTGGCGGTAGACATTACTTGTTCTTCCGTTTCGGCGCTACACGGACCGGCAATCACGATTGGTCGTTTATCCTCCACACCCGGCAGTAAGATTGGTTTTAATTCGAGTTCCATATTCGTTCGTTTTTTAAAATATTATACTTTTCCGATTCTTTGTTTCTTTCCCGGAATCCGTTTTCTTTCCGGTATATTCTCCTTTTGTTGCGACGACGGCTATTGCCTGCCTGTTTTCTCTTCTTGCATCTGCCTGATGCGTTTCAGCGCTTCGGAAAGCCTTTCTTCCGGACAACATAGCGAAAGGCGTATGTATCGTGCTCCGTTGCTGCCGAAAATGAATCCCGGCGTGATGAACACCCGCGCCTTGTGCAGCACCTCCTCGGTCAGAGTCTCCACATTGTCGCACACTTCCGGTATCCGTCCCCACAAAAACATGCCTGTCTGTCCCTCGTCGTAACTGCAACCGAGTGTCTGCATGATTTCTCCTGCCAGTACCCTGCGCTTACGGTAATTGGTGTTGTTTCCGGTATACCATTCGCCTTCCGCTCCCAGTGCATCGGCAGCCGCCATTTGCATGGCGCGGAACATACCGCTGTCTATGTTACTTTTTACTTTCAGTATCCATTGCACGAAGTCCTCGTTGCCGGCAAGCATCCCGATGCGCCACCCCGGCATATTATGGCTTTTGCTCATAGAGTTCAGTTCGATGCAGTGTGCTTTGGCTCCCGGTGTGGCAAGTATGCTGAGAGGATGCTCGTTCAGGATAAAACTGTATGGATTGTCATTTACGATGACGATGTCTTTTCTTTGTGCCAGTTCTACCAGACGGGCATACAGTTCCGGCGTGGCGTTGGCTCCGGTGGGCATGTGCGGGTAGTTGGTCCACATCAACTTCACACGGCTCATATCCATCTTTTCCAACGCATCGAAGTCGGGCATCCAGCCGTTTTCTTCCCGTAGGTCATAGTAAACCACCTCCGCACCCAGAATCCGGCTTAGTGAGGTATAGGTAGGATATCCCGGATTGGGCACCAGCACCTGTTCGCCGGGATTGACAAACGCGAGCGTGATGTGCAGGATGCCTTCTTTCGAACCGATGAGCGGCAATATCTCTTTCTCTGCATCCAGTTCCACGTTGAACCACCGCCGGTACCATCCGGCAAACGCGCGGCGCAGTTCCGGAATCCCTGTGTAGGGCATATATCCGTGTCCGTTGGCACGTTGAGCCTCTCTGCACAGGGTTTCCACTGTGCTGTCGGCAGGAGGAAGGTCGGGGCTTCCTATTCCCAGACTGATGATGTCTTTTCCTTCGGCGTTCATTTGTGCCACCTCTTTCAGTTTCTTCGAGAAGTAGTATTCGCTTACGCCGTTCAGCCGCTCGGCGGCTTTTATCTTAGAGCTTTGATTTGCCTTCTGCATATTCTCCTAATATCTTTAGTTGTTTGATGAGAGGGGTGATTGCCGCTATGGCTTGTTTATATCTGAGGATGTCATCGAACACGATGTCTACGTAGAATTGGTATTCCCATTCCCGTCCGATGATGGGCAGAGATTGTATTTTGGTGAGATTGATACGATAGAACGACAGAATGGACAGCACCTGCGATAGGCTACCTTCGGTGTGTGGTAGTGTAAATACGATGTTCGCCTTGTTGACAGTGGGGTAGGGATAGCGACGCAGTTCGTCTACCTGCCACGGATCGGCAACAATCAGGAAGCGTGTAAAATTGTGCTTGTTGGTCTCGATGCCTTCCTGAAGTATCTTCATTCCGTAACGCTCGGCTGCGGCGCGCGAGCAGATGGCGGCATGCCCTTTCAGGTTCTTTTCCCGTATGATTTCCGCGCTGCGGGCGGTGTCTTCCCCTTCTACCACCTTTATGTGAGGGTGTTTCGATAGAAATTCACGGCATTGCATCAGGGCGATGGGATGCGAGTTTACCTCGGTAATGTCATGCCAATCTTCCTCGGGCAGACATACGAAACAGTGCGAAATGCGCAGTTTGTACTCTCCTATTATTTGCGTTCCGCTTTCGCGCAGCAATTCATTGTTTTGCAGCAGGCTTCCGGCTATGGTGTTTTCTATGGCAAGCAACCCTATGGTGCGGTTATCTGCACGAATGGAGACGAAAACATCCTCGAACGTGGAGCAACAAATCAATTCGATATCTTCCCCCTCGAAATAATTGTGTGCGGCAATGTCGTGAAACGAGCCTAATGTTCCTTGTATGGCTACTTTCTTCATATACGTTAAAAAAGAAAATCCCGTTTCCAGAGTATGGGAACGGGATTCATATTGTCCTTTGATTTTATTTCTGTTCTTAAGCATCACTGTCACTTGACACATACAAACTCCCGTTCTACTTTGTTGCTAAAGTAAAAATAAAAGAAGTAATATGCGTAGGTAAACAGATTCATGAGTTTTTACTCGCTTTTTGTTTTAATTTGGATGCAAAAGTAGCGTTTTTTTATTGTATGCAAAATAAATAACCGTTTTTTTAGCTTTTCCGTACTCATTTATTCATGGAATCGGTATAAAACTTGCTTTATTTTATTCTTTCCCTTCAGAGTCGGATTCACTTTCAATATGAGTTGCAGCGGTAGCTTTATCTGCCTTTTCTTCTGTGAGGTTTTCTCTTGTGAGAGTTTCTTCCACCACACCGTTAAAATAACTTTCCAGTTCCTTCTTTGCGGAATTGTCGATATTGCGGATATCGCGGAGAAGCACGCCGTTCTCCATCAGAGCTATGCGCGAGCATATATCTACGGTGTGGTTCAGGTTGTGACTGGAGAGTATGATGGTGGCTTGGTGTTCCTCGTTGTACTTCTTCAGCAGATGTTTGATAACCGTCTGCGAACTGGGATCGAGAAAGTTGAACGGCTCGTCCAGTATCAATATGCGTGGATGGTGTATCATAGCCGCTATGATACCTATCTTTTGCTTGTTTCCCGCAGAGAAGTTGCGGATATATTTTTTCTGTCCCAGCACTTCATTGTTCATGAAGCGTTCAAAGGGGAGCAGACGTTCGTTTACTTCCTCCTTTTTAAGTCCGTATATCTTGCCTATGAAGTAGAAATATTCTTCGGGTGTGAGGTAATCTATCAAGAAACCATCGTCGATGAATGCGCCGGTAAACTGTTTCCATTCTTCGCTTTGGCTGACGTTTATGTCATTGACTGTTATAGAGCCCCTGTCTGCTTGTAATAAATCAAGTATCAACCTGAAGAGGGTTGTCTTTCCCGCTCCGTTGTTGCCTACGAGTCCTATCATCTCGCCCGGTTGAATATCATATTGTTCGATGTCTACGGCTCTTTTATTACCGAAGTTCTTTTGTAATTGTTGAATGCTTATCATATCTGTAATTTGTTTGCGAGGAATATTATTTCTGTCTGCTGTCTCTGAAACTTTCCATGTTCTTGTATCTGCGTTTCATGAATCTCCGGTAAATGTTCTTCAACCAGAAACGGGATGTAACGATGAAGGTGCCTCCTATGACTATCAATACCCATGAGGTGTTGGTCTGTCCGATAAGTGCGACAAGCACGGCATTCAGCAGTAGAGGAAAACCGAACGAAATCATCCCTATGAGATTCTGCATGCCCGTGCCCATACCCTGGCGACTGATGACTTTACTGTTCAGGTTAAAGGTACGGTTGTTGTAAACCGCCAACTGAAACAAGCCAAAGTAGAAAGGTCCCATACAATAGAACATCCATGAGATGCTGGTAAGCAAAACAATTTTACCCGTAGCGATGGCAGGTATCATCAGAACGAAAGGAATAAGCAAAGCCGCGCTGTACAGAAGGTATTTGGCAAGCAAGAGCGTGTAGATGGATTCCTTGCAGCTCATCAGCCTGTCTATGTAGTTGCCTTCGTATGCCATAAGAGGAGAAAGGAATGCCAAACCGAAGAGAGCAAAATTGTAAACCACAATAAAACTCTTCATCCCCGAACTGTCATAAGTGCCGGTAAAGCTCAATAAGAGCGTGAAACCGAGTACCACTAACACTGATATGCGCAGCGAATTCTTGCACATCCTGTTGCGGAGCAACATCTTCAACTCCAACCGCATGTATTCGCCCAATTCGCCAAAACGGTCGAGAAAACTATATTCAGAGATGTTTTTCACCGTGGTGTCTTCTACCTTATTTATTTCGCTATATACGAGTCTGCCTATGATGCTGCGGTTGATAAAACATAACAGTGCGATGCAAATGCCTACCGTAGCAAAAGCCCAGAAGCTGCCCTCGATGAATCCGTCGCCCAATGCCAATGAGTAATCAAACCAGAGGCTTTTTTCCGGAATGAACATGACAGCTGCGATGGCGCCATATACGGATAAAGGAAGTGCCGCCCACCATATGCTTTCACCTATGAGCGTGCGGCACAGCAGATACCAGTAGTTGTTGGCTATCATCAGCAACCAGATTCCCGCGCAATAGGTAATTACCCCGGTCAGTCCATAAAAAACGGATACGGCGATCAGCGCGAAGGGTACAAACATAAACAACCATAACAGGTTGAATCCGCTTAATCCGGAGCGCAGCAGCAAGAAGTCGATGAGACGACTGCGCCGTATGGGGAGCAGTAAATAAGGTTTTACTTCTTGTGTGGGTGTCTTCTGGAACGAAAAACGGAGTATGAAGTCGAGCACCAACACAAAGATGAGCCCTTTGTTCATAACGTGGTAAGGCTCTACGGGACCTTCATCAAACGCGAAAGCGAGCATAATACCAAAGAACATCAGGTATCCTGCCCAAAAAGCTGCCATGAGATAAATAAAGAACTTAGCAAATCTGCTTTTTTCGTACATCGGACTACGTTTATTCGCCAGGATTCCATGTCTCCGCAGATCTAAAAATAAAGCCATGTGTATGAGTTTTGTTAAGTATTGTGCGGTTGACGTATTCATTGCCGGGAGGTATCATGTTGATACCTCCCGGCAATGAATACGTTATTTAAAGAGAATATTATTTAGGCATTGTCATCGTCACTTCGATTTGATTGCCTTGTTTCAACAGTTCAGCGGCGAACTCCTGCACATCTTTGGCGGTGACGCCGTTGACCAAATCGACATAGTCTTTTGTCATGTCTATGCCATAGTAGAAATAGTCGTTCAGATTGCCCATCCAATAAGCATTCTCTTTCTGATTATCGGCATGTTTCTTCAACATATACTCCTTGATCTTTTGCATGTGTACATCCGAAGGACCGTTTGATGCCATCTTTTTGAACTCGTTCAGTACGATGCCTGTCAGCTTTTCCTTCTTTTCCGGGTCGGTCTGGAAGAAAATCTGCATTACCGTCTGCTCGTTGGGATACTTGGACAGGCTACCATAGCAACTTACGCCATAAGTACCGCCTTCCTTTTCACGCACTTCTTCGGTATACACCATGTCGAGGGCTTGTGTCAGGAAGCTGAGCAGGATGTCATTTTTCAGTGAGTAAGCACTCTCTCCGTTGAACAGCAGGAAGATGCTTGCCATGGGTGTTTGTTGCTCTTTGGCGTATTCATTCTTGAACATGCCTTTGCGTATGTTTATCTTGTTGTCTCTGAATGTCTCTTTACGTTGAATGGCGGGGAGTGCGCCCAGATACTGCGCTATCAGCGGTTTCATAGCTTCCAAGTCGGTGTTTCCCACGAGGTAGAACGTAAAGTCTGATGCGTCTGCAAAGCGTTCCTTATAGAGTTCGAGTACACGGTCATAGTCTATATTATCGATCATCTCGGGTTGCAGTGTCAGAGCGCGTGGATGGTTGTCGTACATGGCTACTTTAATGGAATCGTTGAGCGAGGACATCGGATTTGCCTTGGCGCTTTCCAGTTGTGCTCTTGTGCGATTCTTGTACGACTCGAACGCTTCCGCATCTTTACGGGGAGCGGTAAACGTCAGGTAGATAAGTTGCATCATGCTCTCAAAATCTTTCGGTGAGCAGAAACCCGTTACCTCTTCGGTGTTTATGCCGACATTACTTTGTACGGATACCTTTTTCCCTGCAAGTGCCTTGGTGAGTTCCACCTGACTGAAATTGCCCAAACCTCCGGCTGAAATGACGTTGTTCATTACGGTATAGTTCAGTACGTCTTTGTCGGCGAAGAGCGAGTTACCGCCGAGGCTGGTTCCTTTCATGCGGATTTCATCGGCTTTGAAATCGGTGTGCTTCACATATACGGTCACGCCGTTCGAGAGTACAAGCTTGGTGGTTCCATATATCTCACCCTGTTTCTCCGAAACTATTTTGCCGCCCTTGGGCGCTTCGGGAATCAGCAGTTCGTTGGAAACCTTGTCTACGTAAGGTTGCAAGTCGAGGCTCTTCATCCCTTTCAGCATGGCTACAAACTCTTCCTTTGCCGGGTATTTCACATCGTCTTTCTGCGGGGCGGCAATACTTATTACCTGATTGGTGTCCGTGATGAGTTGCTGAATGGTGGCGTTGAGCGCCTGCAAGGGAATGTTGGGAGCTAATTGATTCATCAAGGCATATCTGTTTTCTATGCCGGGGATGGGCTCCTCATCGAGGAAATGGCGTACATACTGTCTGGTGTAGGCGTCATGCCTGGTCTTTTCACGTTCGTTGTAAGCCGACTCCAGCTCTTGCAGATAGTTGGCACGCGCACGTGCATATTCCGATTCGGTAAATCCGAAACGGCGCGCACGCTCTACTTC
Organism: Bacteroides sp.; assembly: GCA_041855205.1. Classification (GTDB taxonomy): domain Bacteria; phylum Bacteroidota; class Bacteroidia; order Bacteroidales; family Bacteroidaceae; genus Bacteroides. The sequence continues at coordinate 40,666 of JBHADT010000027.1, read as the reverse complement.
TTGCAGTAAGGTCTTCACCGCTTCGGCGATGCCCTCGGCTTTGCTGGAAGCGGAGAGTGCAAAGGCTTCTTTGGTTTTTGCCACGAAGAACTTTCCGTAGCTGCTGTATGCGTTGATGAAAGGAGGGGTTGCCGATTGCTTTAACTCGTTGAGACGTTCGTCGAGTATGTCGGTAACCATTTGCAGGATGTATTGCTGAGCGAGATAGCCGATGTTGCCTTTCATCCCGTCGGGGGTGGCGTCGTGCTTGAAGAAGATATTGATGCTTGAGTTAGTAACCTCTACATCCGTACCGAACGCGACAATAGGCTCCTGATTGTCTTTCACGGTGTAGTAAATACGTTCCGCCGGGTTTTCCGGTTTCTTGATGTCGGCGAACAGGGCCTTTATCTTTGCTTCCACCACATCCACGTCGATGTCTCCGATGACAACGATACCTTGCAGGTCGGGGCGATACCACTTTTGGTAATAATCTCGAATCTCCTTATAGGGGAAATTGTTGATGACATCTATCGAACCGATAGGCATGCAGTCTGCATACTTGTCTCCGGGATAGATGACGGGTAGCAGGTCGGTATAGACACGCATGATGCCTATGTTCCGGCTACGCCATTCCTCGCGGATGACGCCGCGCTCCTTGTCTATTTCTTCATCTTTCAGCAGGATGAAGTTAGACCAATCGTGCAGGATGAGCAAACAGGAGTCCAATACACCGGCGCGGTCTACGGGAGCGTTGCTGATGTTGTAAACCGTTTCTTCGATGCTGGTGTAAGCATTCAGGTTTGTTCCGAACTTGATACCCACGGTTTCGCACCAGGGAATGATTCCCAATCCCTTATCATCGCCGGGAAAATTTTTGGTTCCGTTGAAAGCCATGTGCTCGAGGAAGTGAGCGAGTCCGCGTTGCTGAGGCTCTTCAAGGATAGAACCCACCTTTTGAGCGATGTAGAACTCTGCCCGGTTCTCGGGCAGTTTGTTGTGACGAATGTAATAGGTCAGTCCGTTGTCTAGTTTTCCGATACGTACATTCTGATCAACGGGAATAGGCGGCAACTGTTGCGCCGTTGTTTGTTGAAAACCGGCAAATGTCATGAATAAGAATGCCAGTAGACAGTTTGATAAATGTTTCATGTTATAGTAAATAAGTAGATTAAGTATTTATTCACGGATAAAATCCGGAAACATTCTTGTTGTTTTCCGGGGGATATTGTCCCCCGTTTATAAAATGGCTTTGCGGATTTCCACCAGCCTTGTAAGCAATCCTTCGAGCAAATCGAGTTTCAGCATATTGGCTCCGTCACTTTTCGCTACGGAGGGGTCTTCGTGCGTTTCGATGAACAGTCCGTCTGCTCCTACGGCTACTCCTGCCCGTGCAATGGTCTCGATGAGACGCGGCATTCCGCCGGTTACGCCACTCGTTTGGTTAGGTTGTTGCAGCGAGTGCGTAACATCCAGTACAACGGGATGACCGAAAGACTGCATCTCGGGTATGCCCCGGTAGTCCACCACCAAATCCTGATAGCCGAAAGTCGTGCCTCGCTCGGTGAGCATCACCTGCGTGTTGCCCGCTTCCACCACCTTGTCTGCGGCGAAACGCATGGCTGCGGGCGACAAAAACTGTCCTTTCTTGATATTTACCGTTTTACCCGTACGTGCGGCAGCAACAAGCAGATCGGTCTGACGGCAGAGAAAAGCGGGAATTTGCAAGATGTCTACATATTCGGCGGCAATGGCGGCCTCATCGGCGGTATGTATGTCCGTCACGGTGGGTATGCCGAAAGTGTCGTGCACTTTCTTTAGTATTTCCAGCGCTTTTTGGTCGCCTATTCCCGTAAAGGAATCCAGCCGGGAGCGGTTTGCCTTGCGGTAGGAGCCTTTGAACACGTAAGGGATGTGCAGTTTTCCGGTGATGGTGCAAATTCGTTCGGCTATGCGCATTGCCATGTCTTCGCCTTCGATGACACAAGGTCCTGCCAGAAGAAAGAAGTTGCGAGCCGGATTATTTCTGAGTTCAAGCATAAGTTTGATGTATGGTTAATGTCCGGTCTTTGTCCCTGTTGCGAGGAGCGCATTCCGGATGATTTTTCTTTGTTTGTCAGGGAATGATGAAAGTTATAGCTTCGTGTATGATGCCTATGTCCAGCGGGAAATGCCGGGCGAGGATTCGTCCGTCCAGATCCACGGACGCATTTTGCGCGCGCAGAACTTTTACCTTCTGTGTACGGTAGGGCTTCACAAGCTTGTGATTGAGGATTCTGCCTTGAATGAGCATCCACAAACCCGACACGAGTTGGAAAAGCTTCGGTCGATAGATTACCGACACATCCAGCCAGCCGTTGTACGGTACGGCGCTCGGAACCTGTCCGTATCCCCATGCACTTCCTATGCAAACGGTCATGATTCGCCCCCGTATATGCTCTCCGTTGATTTTGAGATGTATCCGATAGAGCTTTCGTTCGAAAAACAGCGATATGAGCGCCATGAGGTAAGAGAGAAATTTCACTCCCCAGAAGCGTTTGGTCTCGTCGGTGATTTTTACGATGCGCGCTCCCAAGCCTATGTTGATGGCGTTGATGAAATAGCGTGTATGGTGCTGTTTACCGTCGTAGTAGTTGCAAAATCCCACGTCTACTTTGCGATGCCGGTTGTGGATGATACAATCTACGGCTTCCCTGTATTCCGGAGTCAACCCCCAGTACTTGGCGAAGTCGTTTCCTATTCCGTTGGGTATGATGCCGATGGCGATGTTGCGTTTGTTTTCCACATCGGACGAGAGGATGCCATTGAGAGCGTCGTTGAGCGCACCGTCTCCTCCCACGATGACTATGGTGCGATATCCGTTGTTGGCGAGGATACGGGCAAGACGCTCCACGGAACCAAATCCCTCGGATTGTACATAGTCGTAGGAAACACCCTTCTCATCCATGTATTCCTTTATCTCTTTCCACCGTTTCTGCACTTTGCGGGTGCCGGCTTTCGGGTTGTATATAACTCCCCATTTGTCGGGTGATACGCTCATATGTCGTTTAGTCTCTTAATGAATCACTTGTAGCATGTTCCCGTTTTGGCGCGGTTGTCCCGCATTTGGCGGTTGCGGGTCGCTTTGCCGAGGTCAAAGATACTAATTCTCTTTAAGTTTTGCCTGTACGAAAGCAATCTTTTCTTCCACGGGCAGCCGGGCGTCCATCCAATGAATGGTGAATCCCCGTCTTTCCATTCCTCTGAACCATGTCATCTGTCGTTTGGCAAATTGGTGTATGGCTGTTTCCAGTTCGGTGAACATCCTCTCGTAAGAGAGTTTGCCGGTGACGTGCAGTGTCAAATACTTGTACTCCAAACCGTAATAGATAAGGTCTTCGGGCGCGATGCCCGATACAAGCAGGCTGCGCACCTCGTCTACCATGCCTTCGTTCAACCGTTGGCGCAGGCGGTCCGTGATTTTCTGCCGCCGCATTTCCCGCTCGATGTCCACTCCGATAATGAGGCTGCGCAGTTCGGGAAATGGGCGTTCGTTCACCGGTGTACATGCGTAATATGCCTCTATCTCGATGGCGCGTATAGCGCGTTTCACTGTATCCACGTCCGTGGTGTTGTGCAACGTCTTGTATTGCTTTAGTCTTCGGGTCAGTTCTTCGAGCGGTTTGTCCGCCAGTTCCGCCCTCAGCGCCGGATTTTCCGGTACGGGCATCAGACGATACCCTTTCAGGACTGCTTCGAGATACATGCCCGTCCCGCCGCACAGGATGGGGAGTTTACCTTCGGCGCGAATCCCGCGGTAGGCGGTAAGGAAGTCGCGTTGATACTCGAATACGTTGTACTTGTATCCCGGCTCTGCAATGTCTATCAGGTGATGCCTTATCTGTTTGTTCCCGACCGTGTAGTCCGCAAGGTCTTTTCCCGTGCCCAAGTCCATCCTCCGGTATATCTGGCGAGAGTCGGCACTGATGATTTCCGTGTCGAGTACGGCGGCAAGCGCTGCGGCGAAAGGAGTCTTTCCTGAGGCGGTAGGACCGAGTATGCAGATGAGATCGTGGTTTGGCATGAGATATTTTTAGGCGGTTGTTCCGGCAAAAATATGAAAAAGGAAGTGAAAAAAGAGGTTTGTACATTTAATAGGTGTTATAAATGTGCCGTTTTCGCACACGAAACTTGCCGTTCCGGAATTTACCCCTATCTTTGCAATGTGTTTTTCATAGTATTAGATTTAAGGTTAACAAAGGTTGGAGTACAGCGGTACTCCTTTTTTTTGCTCCATACTCAAATCTATGTGTTATTCCGGCGGTTGCTCGATGGAGATATCTTTCCCTCTCTTTGTCTCTCGATGAATATATCCTTACATTCTGTCAAATCTCATACACCATATTGACACATTGTTTTTTCTGTTTACTCACAATCGCTTTTTTCGTACGTGTGTATCTGACGAATGAAAATATGCGACCGGAAATTCGTAATCGCTTGGAATGTAGTCTTATATCGAAATATTTACAAATAAAATAGCTTGGAAAGGAGTGTTTTTCCGGAAAGAAAGAGGTGTGAATATTGCTTCTTTTCTCTTTTTCAGGTAATAGACGGGCGTTCTGCTCGTACCGTATCCGTGCGGTACGAGTGGCAGACGAGTGTGTCGGGAACAAAAAAAACAGGCGTTTTACCTTCGAAAGCCGGCTTTTAGCAGTTGGTATGCCGGTAATTTTCGTGTAAAACGCCTGTTTTGAGGATGTTTTTTCGCCTGGAATTACTCGTTTCGTGGAAGTGTGTTGTTAGTAATAGATGGTTTTTTTTGAATCAATTAGAAAGTTAATCTTTCTGAATGATAACTTTTTGATTTTCCGACATTGTGTCTGAACGCCCTGTTTCGGCAAGGAACCACAGAATTAACCAGCCTTTTGGAATTTGACGGAAGCCCAGCGGTTTTTCTCCTTGTAGTGCACAAAGCGCAAGCCGTTCCTTTCGGCTTCTTCCCTGATGAGCGGGATGTCTTCCACGTAGAAGCCGCTCATGTATAATTCGCTTTCTGCCTGCATGTGGCGCGCGTAGTGGCGCATGTCGCTTAGCAGAATGTTGCGGTTGATGTTGGCGATGATGACGTCGAAGCATCCCGACTGCTCCAATGCCGAAGCATCTCCCTGAAACACCTCGATGCCGTCCAGCCCGTTCAGCGCGATGTTCTCGAGCGAGTTGCGCACGCACCATTCGTCTATGTCGATGGCGGTGCAGGGATGCGCCCCGCGCATGCGGGCGAGAATGGCGAGTATGGAGGTGCCGCAACCCATGTCCAACAACGATTTGTTGTGTAAGTCGCTTTCCAGCAATTCGGCGATGATGAGACTGGTGGTTTCGTGATGTCCCGTACCAAACGCCATCTGCGGATTGATGACAATGTCGTACTCCGCCGACGGAACATCCCGGTGGAAGGTGCTGTGGATGACACAACGCTCTCCGATGACAATGGGTTGGAAGAAGTTTTTCTCCCACTCCTCGTTCCAGTTCTTATCCTCGGCCTCGGCGAAGGAATATGTGATGAAGACGTCGGAAAGAGGAAATTCCGCAAGGGCGTCTTTCAGTGTCGTCTCATCGAAGAGGGGAGTTTGGATGTATGCGGCAACGGAATCCTCTTGCTCGGCGAAACTCTCGAAACCCGCTTCGCCCAGAATAGCGATAAGTACATCGTGAACGGTCTCCGTGGCAGGAGTGGTGTGGAAAATAAATTCTAAATACTTCATCCGGATTTAGGTTTTATTGTTTTATGAAAATCTTTCTTCACAAGCCGATTCCGTATCTTTGTGTATGACCATCGGCTCACGCTAAAGGCAAAGATACAGGCATTTAGGGAAATCCCTATTATTGTTTGGGGAAAATCTCCATATATAAAAGAATACTCTACTTATCTTTGTAATGCGAAAGAGTGAAAAGATTAATAACGAACCAAAGGTTTACGAATATGAAAAAGATTGTTTTTTTATTGCTTACGGCTTGCTTCCTGCCCGGTCTGGCAATGGCGCAAAGCATAGATGACGACCTCTATTATGTTCCTTCAAAGGAAAAGAAGGAAGTGAAGCAAGAGAAAAAAACGTCTCAGGCAGAAGAGATGACATCGTCCGAACAGGCATCGAATGTGCGTGCCAAAGGTGGCAATACCGTGATTGTGGTAAAAGACCGCAAGGGACGCGTGCGCGATGTGGATGAATACAATAGGCGATATTCCTCGCGAGAGAATGATTTCAGTTATGAAGACGATACGCTGTATGTGAAAGAGAAGTCTTACTACGAACCCGAAGGGGAGTGGGTGAATGGTTTCGACGGTACCGAAGACGACTACGAATATGCCATGCGTATCGTGCGTTTTCGTAATCCGCGCTATGCAGTGAGCATAAGCAGCCCGTACTACTGGGACATTGTTTACGGTCTCGACTCGTGGAACTGGAACGTTTATACCGACGGTTTTTACGCCTACGCTTTTCCCACTTTCTCCAACCGTTTGTGGTGGGACTGGCGCTATAACTCCCATGGTTGGGGCTGGTACTCCCCCTATTATTATGGCTGGGGACGTCCCTATCATGGCTGGGGAATAAGTTGGGGCTACTACGACTGGCACTTCGGATGGGGAGGCTATTATGGCGGGTGGGGCTATCACCATCCTTATCACTACGGTGGTTGGTACTCCGGAAGTATAGGCAGATGGGATAATTCGGTATATACCAACAGGCGTTCCTACGACTCGCGCAGCAGAGAGAGCGTGCGTGTGGCAGGGAGTGGAAACACCCGTGTGTCGGGCGGTAATACGCGCTATTCGGAAACCCGCCAGTCGGGAGTGAGAGAAAACGGAACTTCCCGCAGGGTAGTGGGTACACGCTCTGTCGGCGAACGTACGGGAACGTCCGAACGTCTGGATGCCGCTTCGTCAAGGCGTTCCACCTATACGCGTCCGAGCAGTACCCGCAGCAGTTCGACCTCGGTAGGCGAAAGCACGGTGGGTAACAGCCGGGGGGCTTCTACCCGTCCGTCCACCTACTCTTCTCCGGACTACGGAACCACCCGTTCCGGCGGATCTACATATAGTCGCGGAAGTTCAAGTTCTTCTCGCTCATACTCTACGGAAAGTCGCTCCTCGGGAACTACACGTTCCTATGGCGGCAGTGATAGTTACAGTCGTTCGTCGGGTTCCAGCCGTTCGTCATCTTCCGGTTTCTCATCCGGAAGTAGCCGTTCGGGCGGAGGAGGATATTCCACGGGTGGCGGTTCGTCCCGTTCAGGTTCGGGCGGAAGCGGCTCCACCAGGAGATGACACACAAGTAGTATAAACTATATAAACAGACAATTAAGCTTATGAAAAAGTATATGACTTCTGCCCTCCTTGCACTGACGTGCGTTTCGGGAGTCGTGGCGCAAACAGTCTATGAGGGGGCGGATATAGCAAGTAAAGATCTCAACGGTACGGCACGCTTCGTGGGTATGGGAGGCGCTATGGGAGCCCTCGGAGGAGACATTAGCACCATAGGAACCAATCCGGCAGGTATCGGCGTGTATCGAAGCAACGATGCGATGATCTCATTCGGTTACTCGGCAACGGATACCGAAAGCAATTACATGGGAGGTAAATTCGATGCAGGCCGCAATCGCTGGAGTCTGGACAACGTGGGAGTGGTATTCTCTACCAAGATAGGAAATCGCACCGCTTTGCGCTATGTGAATTTCGGGTTCAACTATCATCGCTCCAAGTCGTTCAACCGTAACATGATGGTGGCGGGCGATTTGGGTGGTTACTCACAGACATTCCAGATGGCGGCGATGTCCGACGGTATCACCAAACAAATGTGGGATTCGGGTAATCCTTTCGATCACAACAATATCGGTTGGCTTTCTGCATTGGGATACGAAGGGTATCTGACTGCTCCCTCCGTGGCAAGTGACAATACATTGAACTACGAACATTATCAAAGTTTGTTGGGTGAAGATGACTTCCCTTACATGAAATACCGTTCGCGTGAGACGGGAGGCATTGGACAGTATGATTTCAACATTGCTTTCAACTTCAACGACTACGTCTATCTGGGTGCTACGTTGGGAGCGTACGACTTGAGCTATAATAAGTACACGTTGTACGATGAGACTTTTATGGATAAAACGGGCAGTTCCACAGGAACGGGTTACAGTCTCGAAAGCTATAACAAACTTACCGGTAGTGGGTTCGACTTTAAACTGGGCGTAATCGTGCGACCGTTTGAATATTCGCCCCTGCGTATAGGTGCCGCTTTCCATACGCCAACTTTCTATAAACTGACATGGGCTACTTCTGCCAAGATGATTTCCGAAGTATATGTGGATGGCGCACTGAAGAAGTTTGATATAGATAGCTATAACTACTTGAACAATGCAGATATGAAGTATGAGTATCAGCTGACCACGCCGTGGACATACAATCTCAGCCTCGGTTACACCGTAGGAAACTTTCTGGCGTTAGGTGCCGAATATGAATACAAGGATTATTCTTCCATGAGGTTCTATGACTCAAATGGCGATAAGCTTTCATGGGAAAGCAAGGAATCCAAACTCTGCATGAAGGGTGTAAATACCTTCCGTTTCGGTGTGGAATATAAAGTGGTGCCCCAATTCGCTTTGCGTGCCGGTTACAACCACAGCACGGCGATTTTCAAGGAGAATGCAATCAAGGCGTTGCCCGTAAATTCGCTGGCTACCGATACGGACTTTACCAATTCGCAGACATTGAACAACTTTACGTTGGGAGTAGGTTACAGAGGTTCCGCTTTCTATGCCGATTTGGCCTATAAATACACCGCGCAGAAAGCCAAGTTCTATCCTTTTGTATTTCCGGGAGAGGTAGACGGACAGGCGGTAGACGTTACCCCCGAAGCTACTCATCTGACTAATGTGCGGAGCCAAGTGTTACTGACACTGGGAGTACGTTTCTGATAAACTTTTCTTTCAAGATAATTCAAAGGGTTGGCTCAAGGGTCAATCCTTTGCTTTATCCGGGAAGTTGCAGTCTTATCGTCTTCCGGACATTTAGCGGTTTTCTCCGTGTCGTCAATCTCTCTTTCCTGCAGATTCTCGTTCTTCTCTTCCTTTTTTATGAATATCAAATATGTCGAGTTGAAATTTTAGGTATCCTAAGAGTCCGATGGCTAAAACGATAGAACCGTAGGCAAACTCTTTCTTGAAGTTCTCGGATACGATAAAGCCGAGCATTCCGGAAACAAAGAAAATTAAAGAAGTTGCAAGCGTAGTGAATAGCATTATTCGACTCCTTTTAGGGCTTTGCCAAATCTTTTTTTCAAATCCTAATGAAGTACGGGCAGGATCTTGCAAAGCAGAAAAACTTAGAGTTATTCCCAGAAAGATAAGTGCATTACTATATGTGTTGAATAGGTATTCGGGATGTGAGGTGAGGTAATCAAGACCCTTGAAGAGAGGTTTTATCAGTAGAGAAAAGGCAATTGTCACTAACGGATATTGCAGATAGCTGAGAAGGTGAAAGAACTTTCTGATGTTTTTCATATCATTATTGTCTATTGAATGAAGTATGGTTAGGGCTATTCTGATATGCTGTCTTCTATCCTGAAGAATTCGAAATCGGCATATCCTCCGGTTTGTTTCGTGGCATAGTTGAATAAAGCGAAACGATAGCCCATAAAGTGGGGGATGGTGTATTCCATGTGTATGGGGCTGCCGATGGGAATCCACTTCGTTCCATCCGTACTGTAAAAGAAGCGACCGATGTCTTTTCTGTTTCTGAAGTCACATTCGGCTTTCAGATAGATATGATTTCCCGGCAGGGGGAGTGCTTCTTCTTCCGTGGGGGATGTTTGTTCTCCGTTTTCCATCACGATGTAGCGTGTCCCCTGTCTCACTTTTACTCCTACTTGTCCGTATTTACGTTGAAACAGGGCAAGCCCTGCAAAGTCTCCTTCTTTCATCCCTTTTACATCCAGACATATCGATGCCGCCGATACCGGACCGACGGTACGTTGAGTGAGTGTGTTTTTGGCTTGCATAAAGGAAGTCTCTACGCGTCCCGTAGTAAGCCGTAAGTAGCCCTTACGTGCCGAAACAGACCATAGGGCATTATCCGGATTATGATTCCATTGCCACACGAGGGGGAGTGCTTTCTCTCCCGGTTGGCGGTCAAACTCATCGGAACAGACAATGCCCGGAATGGTAGTACGGTTTACCGGTAATCCCATGTCGGCAGGCAGTTTGCCGTTGTCTCCAATCACAGGCCAACCGTTTTCCCAACGTACGGGTACGAGATAAGGCGTGCGTCCCACAGCTGTGAGATCTTGAAACAGATAGGCGAACCAGCGTCCGTCCGGTGTATCTGTCAACCCGCCTTGCGCTATACCTTTATCTTGAAAAGCCACTCGTCCCTCATAAGGTCCCGTTATTTTATCGGCGCGATGAACAAGTACTGTACGCATTCCTCCCCGAGGCCAGACAATGTTGAAGAGATAATACTTTCCGTTTACTTTGAACAATTGCGAACCTTCCGCACCAAGCATGATGTTGTTGCCAGCCGGCGCACTCGCATTTTCCAGTAAGACACGTGTCGTTCCGTCCTTGATTCCCGACAGGTCTTCCTTCAGCTCCACGATGAAAAGTCTGCCATTGCCATATATCAAATAACTGCGTCCGTCATCATCGAAGAAAAGAGAGTGGTCATGATAGGCGGGGGCGAACTCCCGACACTGCCACGTGCCATGTTCGATGTTGTCGGTGGTGTAGATATAAGTTTTGTTTGTAGTCTGTGCAAAGGTAGAAAGATAGTAGATTCCTTCCCTATATCGGATGCAACTAGCCCATGAACCGCGTCCGTAGGTGCTTTCCCCATTGTCGAGATTCATGGCCGGTACATTGGCGAGAGTATCGTAAGCGTAAGACACCATGTGCCAGTTGGCAAGATCGTTCGACTTCATCACCGGTACTCCCGGACTCATGTGCATAGTGGTACTACTCATATAGTAAGTATTACCAACCCGAATTATGGACATATCGGGCACATCGGCATAAATAAGGGGAGTGGCATTATCCTTGTCGGAAGTTTGCGCATAGTTGGATTGAGGGAGAAGGAAAGATGATAGGAATAATGCGGTTGCTACAAATAAACGGTTACTCATAGTGGTAGTTTATAGGTTGACATTGTTTGCTTTGAGTAGATTCTCAATGGTGGAGTTATTCTATACGATAGCAGTTTTTCATATCGTTTAGATAGTTTTCTCTAAGGATTTATTGCAAATGTATTGAAAATTCTCTAATAAGAGATTTATTAATGAATATCAATCTTCTGCTTCCTTATGATAATTTAGGATTCTTAACACAAACAAAGATGTCGTTTTGGGGGAAGTAAGAAGAATATAGCAGCATTTTTCTGTCAGTATCCAAACAATGTAGTGACTCAACGTTGAATGCTGAGGTGTAAGTTGGCAGATGCCATATCTACTATTTGTTTGACTTTTCATTCTTCCTGTGCAGTCTCTCATATGCTTTGCGCATGAGAAGATGGCTTATGGATTTTTCGGAAGAATTTGCTCAACCTTTCCGTTAAAAAGTAAGAGCGATAATAGAATAGTCTATTATCGCTCTTACTAAGTCGGAATGAGGCGACTCGAACGCCCGACCCCTACGTCCCGAACGTAGTGCGCTACCAACTGCGCTACATTCCGATCGCTTTCGAGAAGTGGTGCCACCAGGAATCGAACCGGGGACACAAGGATTTTCAGTCCTTTGCTCTACCAACTGAGCTATGGCACCTGCTTGTCTCATTTGCGGTTGCAAAGGTAATGAAAAAAAAATACTACGCAATGAATAGGTGCAAAAAAACGCTGATGGTGAGTTTATGCTCATTATCAGCGTTCGAATGGCAGTATGGTTTGAATGTCAAGAAATATGCTTCCTGAAAAGGGGGCTGGAAATAGTTCTTTATTGCACTTTAGTTAAACTTCGGTTAGTGTGTTAATCGATTCTTTGACATCGTCAGGAAGGGTTCCGGTTCTATTTTAAAGGGTTCCATCCCTGAGCTTTTAACTCGAATTCCTGTCCGTCGCGTGTGATTAGCGCCATGCCCAATTCCGGTTTAGTGATGTGTCCGATGAGCTTTACGCCCTCCATTTCCGAGATTTTCTCGTGTTCGGTGATGGGAACTGTGAAAAGCAGTTCGTAATCTTCGCCTCCGTTGAGTGCGCAGGTTGTCAGATTCATATTGAATTCCTCTGCCATCACGGCTGTCTGGTAGTCGATAGGAATATGTTCTTCGTATATCCGGCAGCCTGTTTTGCTCTGCGAACATATATGGATGAGTTCGGAGGAGAGCCCATCCGAGATATCCATCATCGCTGTGGGGTGTATACCGGCAGCCCGTAGTTTTTCGATAATGTCTCTACGAGCATCGGGTTTCAGTTGCCGTTGCAGCAGGTATTCTTTTCCGGAAAAGTCGGGTTGGATGTCTTTGTCTGCTCCGTTGAGTACCGCTTTTTCCCGTTCAAGAAGCTGCAAACCCATATAGGCGGCCCCTAAATCGCCCGTAACGCAAATAAGGTCTGTTTCCCGGGCGCCGTTTCTGTACACTACTTCGTTCGCTTCGGCTTCTCCGATGCAGGTGACGCTGATGGTGAGTCCGGTGTAAGAAGAAGAGGTGTCACCACCTACGATATCCACATTGTAATCTTGGCAGGCAAGTCTGATACCACTGTACAATTCCTCCATGTCTTCTACACTGAATCGTTTGGAAATGCCCAGAGACACTGTAATCTGTTTCGGTGTTCCGTTCATGGCATAGATATCGGAGAAATTGACAACAGCGGCTTTGTAGCCCAGATGTTTGAGAGGTACATATACCAAATCGAAGTGCACACCTTCCATTAGCAGATCTGTGGTGACTAATATTTGCTTGCTTTCGGGATAGGAGAGTACGGCTGCATCATCTCCGATGCCATAGCGGGTCGAATCGTTCTTGAGTTCGATGCCCTCGGTGAGATGGCGGATGAGACCGAATTCACCGAGGGTTGATATTTCTGTTTTCATTTTCTTTTCTAAACGCGGTTAATGAGTTCTCGCATGATGGCGGTCATCTTGGGTTGGGCGGCATCGGCGGCTTTCTGCACTTCTTCGTGCGATACCTCCACGATTTTTCCTTCCACGCCCAGGTCTGTGATGACGGAAATCCCGAATACTTTGATACCACAGTGGTTGGCTACGATTACTTCGGGTACGGTGGACATGCCTACCGCGTCCGCTCCCATGACATGGAACATTTTGTACTCGGCGGGAGTCTCGAACGTAGGACCTTGCGTGCCGAGATATACTCCTTGCTGTACTTTGATTCCTTTCTCTGCCGCTATTTGTTTGGCTTTATCAATCAACGCCTTGTCATACGCCTCGCTCATATCCGGAAAACGAGGTCCGTAAGAGATGTTTTTACCTCTCAGCGGGTGTTCGGGGAAGAAGTTGATGTGGTCTGTTATAATCATCAGGTCGCCTATTTCGAATGTTTCGTTCGTGCCTCCGCTGGCATTGGATACGAAAAGCGTCTTTATGCCCAGTTCGCGCATGACCCGTACCGGAAATGTCACTTCTTTCATGGAATATCCTTCGTAGAAGTGGAAGCGTCCCTGCATGGCGATGATATCTTTGTTGCCCAGCTTGCCGAAGATCAGTTTGCCACTGTGCCCCTCTACGGTGGAAACAGGAAAGTTGGGTATTTCCTCGTACTTGACCTCGTACTTTTCAGTGATTTCATTGACAAGGCTACCTAACCCCGTACCGAGGATTATAGCTGTTTCGGGTTGCGTGTGCATCTTACTTTTGAGGTAATTTGCCGTTTCTTGAATGCGTTCTAACATATCCGATAATATTTTGGTTAAATATATGCTGTTGGTTTTGCAGTATTTCGATTTCTATGGGAAGCACGTATAGGTGCGGTTTCAGGTCATCGCTCAACATCGGATGGTGACGGAGCCTGGCTGCGTCTTTTTCGGTGGTTATAATCAAACGCTCTTTGCCGTTTAAGGCTTCGAATCGTTTCTTGAGCGTTGTCAAGTCTTTCTCTGTGAAGTGATGATGGTCGGCGAATGAATACACATCTATGTTCCGGGTGTACGAACGGATTTTATGCTCCAGCGGAGCAGGAGAGGCGATGCCTGTCAACAGAATGACATGTGCTTCCTGCCCGAGTGTGGAAAGTGTGCGTCGTTGTCCGCCGAAAACGGGGATGAGGTTTCCGTACCGGAAAGATGAAAAATAGAGCTGTTGATAAGGATACAGTTTGAGTCTTTTGGTGATGATGTTGAAGTCGATGGGCTTGATGTTCTCCGGACACTTGGTCACGATGACGATATGTGCCCTGTGCTTGCCTGCGACGGATTCGCGCAGCAGACCGGCAGGCAACAGTTTATCGTCGCAGAACAGGCGGTGATAGTCGGTAAGCAGAATATTCAACCCTGCTTTCACGTACCTGTGCTGAAAGGCGTCGTCCAGCAATATCGCGTCTATGGGTGCCGGTGTGCCGAAGCGCATCAGTTGTTCGATGCCGTGGCAGCGATTTTCATCCACGGCTACCGTGACGTCCGGAAATTTTTCTTTTATCTGGTAAGGTTCGTCTCCGATGTCTTCCACTCCGGTTGTTGCTTCCGCAAGCAGAAAACCTTTCGTCTTGCGTTTGTATCCGCGGCTCAGCACGGCCATCCTGAACTTCTCCTTACACAGGAGTTTGAGCAGATATTCCGTGTGAGGTGTCTTTCCCGTACCTCCCACAGTGAGGTTGCCGATGCATAGAACAGGAATGTCAAAACTCTTTGACTGGAGGTATCCCCAGTCAAAGAGTTTGTTGCGAAGCCATACTCCTAACCCGTATAACCACGAGACAGGACGTAGCCAATGGCGTATTTTGATTACCTGTTCATCCATCCGCAGGGTTTTTATTCGATGTTCAGTTCGAACGGCAATCGTGCCTGTATCCAGTCTTTCCGTTCCATCTCGTTCAGCATCTGCAATTCCCGGCAGATGTCTCCCGCCATTCCTTTCAGGAAGTTTGCCTGTATGATGTTGTCCTTACCGGACTTTATCAGTGTTTCAAATATCGATTTTTTGGCGGGATATGTCATGAGCGTGTAGTTCTCCAAACCGGCTTTTCCGACCGCTATTTCCACGGCTCTGTCCAGTCCGCCCAATTCATCCACCAGTCCGATTTCTTTTGCCTTGCTACCGCTCCATATACGTCCTTCGGCTATTTCCTGCATCTGTTCGATGCTCATGCCTCTTCCTTCGGCGCAACGTTTGACGAACAGATCGTAGCCGTTATTGATATACATCTGCATAAGCGCTTTCTCTCCTTCATTCATGGGGCGATACAGAGAACCGAAATCGGCATATTTGTTGGTCTTGGCTACATCGAACGTCAGTCCTATCTTTTCCGCAAGTTTTTGCGCGTTGGGTATGGAAGCATATACTCCGATGGAACCTGTCAGTGTGGTGATATCGGCGACGATGCTGTCTGCGTGGCAAGATATGTAGTATCCGCCCGAAGCGGCATAGTCTCCCATGGACACGATGACGGGTTTCTCTTTCTTCAGTTCGCTTATGGCATACCAAATCTGTTCCGAGTCGTATGCGCTTCCTCCCGGCGAATTGATGCGCAACACCACTGCTTTGATGTTTTCGTCTTCTTTCAGTCTGCGCAAATCGCGGGTCATTTTATCGGCCGTGATGTTTTCTTCCATGCTTGAGCCGGGCACTTTGCCTATGACGCCGTAGGCGTAGTAAACGGCTATGATATCTCCGCTCTTATCCTTAGGTGTGTTTCTTTTTACATTAATCATTTCCTTCATCCCCAAAAGCGGTATGGAGTCGTCTTTGTCTATGCCCGCCAATGTTTTCAGATAGTCGCGCACGTCGTTCTTGTAGATCAGCGTGTCGGCAAGACGATGTTTGACGCTTTCTTCCGCCGGGTAGAACATAAGCATGCTGTCGGCAATGGCGTTCAGCGATTCAGCGCTGATGTTCCGGCTCTCCGATATGTCCTGCAACATTTTACTCCAAAGCGATTGGATGTATGCGTTAATCTGTTCGCGGTTTTCCGGACTCATTTCCGTCAGAGTAGGTGCTTCCAGTCCCGATTTGTATTTGCCTACTTTGAAAGCTTGCGTCTCCACTCCCAGTTTGTCCAGCAGGTTCTTGTAGAACATCGGAGTGGCAGAGATGCCGCTCCACTCGATCATTCCTTGCGGATTGAGCATAATCTTGTCGGCTACGCTGGCAAGGTAGTATTGACGTTGGGTGTACACATCGCCATAGGCGACGATGAATTTTCCGCTTTTTTTGAAGTCCAGCAACGCGTTCCGTATCTCCTCCATCGAGGGCAAGCCGCCTCTGAACGTACCTGTTTGCAGGTAGATGCCTTTGATGTCTTCGTGTTCTTTGGCTTTCTGGATGGAAGCAAGAATGTCATCGAGCCCCTGAGTCTCGGTTTCGGAGTCGATAAGGAAATCCAACGGGCTTTCCTGACTTCGTTCCGTGAGCGAACCGTCGAGTTTGAGCATCATGACGGAGTTTTTCTTTACCATTGTTTCCGAATCGGAAGAGGTTATCATTCCGACGAGGACAATCATTCCGATTAGAAAAAGCACGACGCATGACACAATAATGCCTGTTATTGTGGCGAGCGTAAATTTCAAAAAATCTTTCATTACAGTAATTTTTGTTTGGTACTTACTCGGGTTGTGTTCCCTCTTGTTTTCATAAATTCCTGCGCAAAGGTGGCTTGCGTCGCGACAATCCACCTGTGAAATCTCTCTGCTCTGTGCCGGAGGTACTTACGAGGTGGACCTTTTGCCGGGAAGTATAATGAAACAAGCGGCTTATTCGGCTAACAAAGATAAGAAATAGAGTTGAGACTGTGCTTATATGCTCTACGCTTTTTTGTTTTGAGTAATGAGAAGATGCTTTTCCGGGGGAAAGAAGAGCCTTTTGTACGGTACTCGAACCACGCTTGTACGGTTCGAGTACCGTACCCGTGTGCTAAAAGTGCCGTACCCGTGCGGTTTCCGGCACATGGTTGGAGCCAATCTTATGCATGGTTTGGGGTTACGCGTTGAAAGGTGCTCCGGCGGCCGGTATCGTGTTCAAAGCTATTTTGTTTTTTATTATGTTTTTTTACGCCTTTCTGCTGTCCGGCAAACGAAGTATACGCTGTTTTTTTTCTTTCTTTGTAAACCGCACAAACACGAATAAAGCATCTGTTACTCCGTATATTGCCACACTATAATAACGTGAAAAACTATGTTACGTAAAGTCAGACTAACAGTTGCTACTGTATTCTTTTCTCTTATCACCCTGCTGTTTCTCGATTTCACGGGAACGCTTCACGCCGGGTTCGCTTGGTTGGCTGAAATTCAGTTTCTACCAGCCATATTGGCGTTGAACGTGGGGGTAATACTGATGTTGATTCTCCTGACATTGTTGTTCGGACGGGTTTACTGTTCCGTGATATGTCCGTTGGGAGTGTTTCAAGACCTCATTGCTCGCGTCGGTAAAATAGGAAAACGTTTTCCCTATTCCTATTCTCCGGCACTCTCCGTCTTACGTTATGGCGTATTGGGTGTTTTTATCCTCGCTTTGATGCTGGGAATAGCTTCGCTGGTGGCGTTGCTCGACCCTTATGCCTCCTATGGACGCATGGCAAACAACTTCTTTCAACCTCTGTGGCTGTGGGGAAACAATTTCCTTGCCTACCTCTCCGAGCGGGTTGACAGTTATGCCTTTTATGAAGTTGATGTGTGGTTGAAGAGTGTGCCGACATTTGTCGTTGCCGCATCGATTCTGGTGCTGCTCGTGATACTTGCCTGGCGCAACGGACGTACCTATTGCAATGCCATCTGCCCGGTCGGTACGCTCTTGGGTGTTATCTCGCGCTTTTCTCTTTACAGGGTTTCCATCGACCCGGACAAGTGCAACCGGTGCAATACCTGTGCGCGCCGCTGCAAGTCGGCCTGTATCGACACCAAATCGTATAGCGTGGATCACAGTCGTTGCGTATCGTGTATGAACTGTCTGGAAGTGTGTAAACGTTCGGCTATGACTTACAAGTTGCATCCGCTGGTATTGCCGGGCAAAAAGACGAAAGAGTCCGTTGTGGAAACAGTAGACGTATCCGCCGTAAGTGAAACCCGCCGGGGATTTCTATCGGCTGCCGTATTGACCGCTGCTGCGTCCGCGCTGAAGGCGCAAGAGAAAAAAGTGGACGGCGGACTGGCTGTCATTCAGGATAAAGCCGTGATAGAGCGTGCCACCCATCTCGTACCGCCCGGAGCACTCGGCGCACGTAACATGGCGACACGGTGCACCGCCTGTCAACTCTGTGTCTCTGTCTGCCCGAACGGAGTGCTGCGCCCGTCCACCGACTGGCAGCGCTTGATGCAACCGGAAATGTCATACGAGCGAGGTTACTGCCGTCCCGAATGCAACAAATGTTCGCAGGTGTGTCCTGCGGGGGCCATTCGCCCGTTGTCTGTGGAAGAGAAATCGTCCGTACAGATAGGACATGCGGTGTGGGTGAAGAAAAACTGCATTCCCCTCACCAATGGGGCACAATGTGGCAACTGTGCCCGCCATTGCCCCACAGGTGCCATAAACATGGTACTTTCCGATTTGGAAAATCCGTCCTCTCCTAAAATACCGGCAGTGAACGTAGAACGCTGTATCGGTTGCGGAGCTTGTGAGAATCTTTGTCCCGCACGTCCGTTCAGCGCCATTTATGTCGAAGGGCATGAAAGGCACAGGGTTGTGTGAGCACTTTATCAGGAGTAATCTTAATAAAATATGACTTGAGATGAAAGAAAAAGACAACATAAATCGCCGAGACTTCTTGAAGATTGTCGGCATAAGCATGGCTGCCGCCGCAACAGCCGGGTTAGACGGATGCGGAAGAAAGAAACAGGCGACATCGGGTACTTCTTCGCCCGGAGTCATTCCCACCGATAAGATGACATACCGCTCCTTTCCCGGCAATGCAGACAAGGTGTCCTTGTTGGGTTACGGATGTATGCGCTGGCCCACCGTTCCTTCGCCGGACGGTAAGGGCGAACTGATAGATCAGGAAGCGGTGAACACGCTGGTAGACTATGCCGTGGCACACGGAGTGAACTACTTCGATACTTCGCCGGTATATGTGCAAGGTTGGTCGGAAAAAGCTACCGGCATCGCCTTGAAGCGACATCCGCGTGAGTCTGTGTATATCGCCACCAAGTTGTCGAACTTCCGTAATCCCACGCGTGAGAACTCCATGGCTATGTATCGCCAATCCTTTGAGGATTTGCAGGTAGATTATATCGACTATTATCTGCTTCACTCCATCGGCGGAGGAGGAATGAAGAACTTTAACGAAAGGTATGTGAACAATGGCATGCTTGAGTTCCTGCTTAAGGAGCGAGAGGCGGGGCGCATCCGTCGTCTTGGCTGGTCGTTTCATGGCGATGTGGAGGTGTTCGACGAGGTGCTTGCCATGCACGATAAGGTGCATTGGGACTTTGTGCAGATTCAGCTGAATTATGTAGACTGGCGACATGCCACGGGGCGTAATGTCAATGCGGAATATCTCTATGCCGAGCTGGAGAAGCGCAAAGTGCCTGTGGTAATCATGGAACCTCTGTTGGGCGGGAGGCTCTCCAATGTACCCGACCACGTGGTCGAACGCCTGAAAGAACGCCGCCCGGAAGAAAGTGTGGCTTCGTGGGCATTCCGCTTTGCCGGTTCTCCGGAACTGGTTCTTACGGTGTTGAGCGGAATGACCTATATGGAACATTTGCAGGATAACATTCGTACGTACTCTCCTCTAGTTCCTCTGACGGATGATGATAAACTCTTTCTCGAAGATACCGCACAATTGATGATGACGTACCCCACCATTCCGTGTAACGATTGCAAATATTGTATGCCCTGTCCCTACGGATTGGATATTCCCGCCATTCTGGTACATTACAACAAGTGTGTTAACGAGGGCAATGTACCCAAGAGTCGCGGCGACGAAAACTATCGTTCGGCTCGTCGGGCTTTTCTGGTGGGATACGACCGGAGTGTGCCCAAACTCAGGCAGGCAAGCCATTGCATAGGTTGTGAAGAGTGTGTGCCCCATTGTCCTCAATCCATCAAAATTCCTCGGGAGCTGCATCGTATAGACCGCTTTGTGGAAAGCCTGAAACAGGGCACTTTATAGAAAAGGCATATGGAACGGAAAAGCAACTTGTCGCGGCGAACGCACGGCGATGTTCCGGTTGCCGTTGGTGCGAAGGGAGAGACGGAGGACCGTCCGGTTTTTTTTGCTTCGAGTGGAAAACCGCTACCGGAAGAGATGGCGGAACTTATGGATATTTTGATGACAGGCGGATACTCCTGCGTGATTCGCAATGGGGATAAAATACGTACGTTCACAAAGCGGGGAGTTGCCGACCTCTATCACCTTTTGCAGGACGAACCTGATTTCTTGAACGGGGCGATGGTGGCGGATAAAGTTGTGGGTAAAGGTGCGGCATCGCTGTTGATACTCGGTGACGTCCGCCGGGTATGTGCTTTGGTGATGAGCGATTCCGCTCTTGCACTGTTGCGGCGCGCCGGAGTGGAAACGGACTGTGGAGAGAAGGTGGCGTATATTCGCAACAGGGCAGGTACGGGTTACTGTCCGGTAGAGAGCCTTTGTGCTCAGGCGGCTACGGCAGAAGAGGCTTTGCCGCTGATTGAACGTTTTCTGGCTTCTCTCCGCTGAGTTCGTTTGGCATCGGAATTATATGAAAAGAACTTAGTTTTTTCTTTCACTCCTTATTATATATACATGTTTCGGATGTTTGTCCAATACGTCCGGAACGTTATCTTGGGTTGTGCGGGATTATCTCTTCACCGTTCAATCGTTTATCGTTGTAGTCGGAAGCGAAATATGCCGGACGATTCTTTGTCTCACTGAATATCCGTCCAATGTATTCACCGATGACACCGAGTGACAGAAGTTGAATCCCGCCGAGAAAAAGCATCACGATGATAAGAGTCGGGAATCCCGCAGGTTCGTCGCCGTAGATGATGGTCTTGAGAAAAAAGTACAAACCGTAAGTGAAACTGGCAGCGGAAACGATGAATCCGAAGAGTGTGGCTATGCGCAGTGGTGCGGTGCTGGCGGAAGTAATTCCTTCAATGGCAAGGTTCAGCAGCTTGAAGAAACTCCAGGAGGATTCTCCCGCGAGACGGTCTCCTCTGTCGAATGCAATCTCTTTCTTTCGGAAACCTATCCAACAGAACAAACCTTTGGTGTATCGCTCGCGCTCGCGCAGTTGGCGCAGGCTGAGTATGCAGCGGCGATCGAGTAGGCGGAAGTCGCCCACGTTGGGTAGTATATCCACTCTGCTCATTCGTTGCAATAATCTGTAAAATGTAAGCGAAAGTTGACGGCGCAGCCAACTCTCCTTCCCTCTGTGGCGGCGCTTGGCATAAATGTCGTCATAACCGTCTTCCCAGTATCTCAACATCTCGTCTACCAGTTCGGGAGGATCTTGAAGGTCGGCATCCATAATTACGCAACAATCCCCTTCGGCATAGTCGAACCCGGCCAGCATAGCTGTCTCTTTTCCGAAGTTGCGAGACAGGTTAAGATAGCTTATACGCGAGTCTTTCCGCCGGAGTTCTCGGATTACCTCCAATGTGTTGTCCTTGCTGCCATCGTTAACGAACAGTATTTCCCATTCATACGAGGCATTACGTTCCGTTAGTTCCAGTAAGCGCCCGTACAGCCGGGGGAGCATCATCTCCTCATTGTATACGGGGATGAGTAGAGTTACTTTCTTCATAAAGTTTGTGCTAATACACTGCAAATATAGCGTTTACAGTGGAATGTCACCGGATTTTATATGTGATTTTGCTTGTGTCATGTTTATTGACTTATCCGGACTAAACGATATCTCCGAATATCGGAATAAGAGGGGAGAGTTTGTTACGGTTGTTCAGAGGTGTTGGATTTACTTACACACACACTATCCGCTGCTTATGGTGATGTGGGAAAAAGACGACCAACCCGTCAACGACATAGGGAAAAACTGTTACATGGGCATTAATACGGTCTATCCCTCCCTTATTAGGAGGATGGAAAAGTTGGAACTTATAGCCAGACATGGCAGCGGGGTAGAATACGTCAGGGAGTTTTATCGGACGGTTTCTTTTCTGCCCTTGAATACGAACCGGACCAGCAGGAAGTTTACCGGAATGGCGATGGCAAATACCGGTACGGGAGCCAAAACCTTGGGACATCCAAGTTGCAGGAAAGCGGTGAACAGCACCATGTGTAGCAGGTAGTTGCAAAGGTGTGCTCCGCCAAATCCGGCGGCTTTCTTCCACGACGGACGACGACGAAACGTGAAATAAGCGGTGAGATAGAAGTTAGCTATGAAGCTGATAACATAACCTACACTGTATGCCAATCCCGCAGCGATGAAGTGCATCAGTAGAAAGTATATGCCATAGTGCAAGGTTGTGGCAATCACCCCCACCAATACGAAGCGCGTAAATTCAGGAAGACGTTTCAGACTGTTCATACAAATTTATTTGCTATGGCAAAGTTAGGCATTGTTATAGAATAATTTGTACTTTTGCTTCCCTAAACACACGATTGAAATTTTTATTATGTCAGACACGCAGAAAGCTTTCTGGTTCGTTGCCCTTCTCAGCACGTTGGTGCTTGTTCCTTTTTTGGGAGAAACCCTTTTCTATTCAAAAGGCGAACCGCGTGAGGCCATTGTCGCAGCTTCCATTCTTCGGCAAGGTAATTGGATATTGCCGCTCAACTACGGAATGGATATCGCCTACAAACCGCCTTTCCTTTATTGGACGATTGCTGCATTCTCGTTACTTCAGGGAGAAGTAACGGAGTTTACATCCCGCCTCCCATCCGCAGTCTCTTTTCTGGCAATGCAGTTGGTGGTATTTGCTTTCTTTGCCAAGCGCAAGGGTTTGAAGACCACGTTGCTGACTTCAATTTTGTTGCTTACCTCGTTCGAAGTGCATCGCGCTGCGGTGGCATGCCGGTTGGATATGCTGCAGGTGTCGCTGATAGTCATTTCTCTCTGCTTGCTTTTTCGTTGGGATGAGAAAGGAACTCCGGGCATACCGTGGCTGGCAGTCTTGCTGATGGCTTGTGCTTCTTTGACGAAAGGTCCCGTAGGTTCGGGTTTCCCCTGTTTGATTATCGGCATATATCAACTCATGCGTGGGCGTGCTTTTTGGAAAGCATTCTTTTCGCTGGCGGGTATCGGACTGTTGTCGCTTTTGCCCTTGGGCATTTGGTTTTGGTTGGCATACGAGCAGGGAGGACAGCCCTTTGCAGATCTGATGATGGAGGAAAATACGGGGCGTTTGTTCAATACCATGTCATATAGTTCTCACGAGAAACCGCTTTGGTACAATTTCCTTACACTCATCTGGGGATGGTTGCCATGGACTTTGGTTTTGCTTTTTTCCCTCTTTTTTATACAGTGGAAGCAGGTAAAATGGCTCCCTACCGGCAATTCTCTTTCCGAACGTTTACGTAATACATGGAATGCTTTTCGCGGTCAGTCACCCGTGCAGCTTTTTATATGGCTTACGGTTATTGTCATTTTTATATTTTATTGTATTCCGAAAAGCAAACGTAGCGTCTATCTATTGCCCATGTATCCCTTTATGGCGGTTCTCATCGCTGAATATCTGTTGGCGTTGGCACAGCGAAGTGTGAAGTTGTTCCGGATTTCCGCGTGGGTATTCGCTTCGTTGGCTATGTTGCTTACCCTATCTTTTGTGGCTCTTCGCGCCGGTGCGATGCCTCACAGTCTTTTTGCGTACGGTCGTCATGCAGCCGAGAATCTTGCTTATATACAAGCTTTGCAGACTGTATGGCTGTCGTTTTCGAAAAGTTTTTTGGTGCTGCTGCCTGCGGTGGGGGCCGTTTGCTTGTTGTTGACGCTCAAAAGAAAAGCCAGCGCGTATGCGCTATTATATGCGATGGCAGGATGCATACTTTGCCTTTTCGTTGTGTTAGATGGAGTCTATCAACCCGCTCTGCTGGGGGTTAAATCGGATAAGCATCTGGCGGCTCGCATTAAGGAATATGTCCCTCAGGGGGCGGTTTACTCTTATGCTCACATGAGTTTCTATTGTACCAACTACTATCTGGACGACCGGATGCGGCACTTTGAGAGAGAGCTTCCCAAGGGAGAAGGTTATGTTCTTGTGCCCGAAAAACAAACAGAATCCTTTATGCAAACTTTCGATAACTCCTACCGCTTTGAGGAGGTTTTCCTTACTTCGAACAGAAGTTGCGATTTGCGTGACCGCATTTATATGTACAAATTCCGTTACGGTAAATAAAAGAGCATATGAACCCTCTGGAAATCATAGACAAATATTATCCGGAAGAAAACGAACAGAGGCGCATTTTCCTCACTCATAGCCGTCTGGTTGCAGCTAAAGCTCTTGAGATAGCCGCGAAACATCCCGAATTCGGATTGGATGAACGTTTTCTGTGGGAAGCTGCCATGTTGCACGACATAGGAATATTTCTTACCGATGCTCCCGGTATATATTGTACAGGTTCTCTTCCATATATCTGCCACGGATATTTAGGCGCCGATCTTCTTCGCGAAGAAGGTTTTCCGCAACATGCGCTGGTGTGCGAACGGCATACGGGAGCGGGACTTTCTCTTTCTGATATACTCTCGGCGAAGCTTCCTTTGCCCCAGCGCGATATGTTGCCTGTAAGTATCGAAGAAAAAGCGATTTGCTTTGCTGACAAGTTCTTTTCCAAAACCCATCCCGATAGGGAAAAAACACCCGAGAAAATCCGTAAAAGTCTTTCTCGTTTCGGTGAAGAGGGGGTGAGACGTTTCGACGCTTGGAGTAAACTCTTCTTGTAACATCAATATATATCTTTCGGACAGAGCCGCATGATACTTGATGTCGCCCCGGTGAAGAAGTAAGACCTTGGGGCGCTTTCTAATTTTCATTAAAAAAGAAAGCTTCTCCGCATTATTTGTTTACTTTTGCCGCATCAAGCGGAAACCATTAGTTGATGACGCCCATTGAAATCAAGAATATCCATATCACTTTTTTTTCTTGTTGTTTTTCTTTTCTGTTCCGGAGAGTTATTGTCTCAGCGCCGGAGGGGAAATGTAGCGCCGATTAGACGTCAGCAATCTATCGTTGACACGAATATGCAGGTGGGAGACTCGCTGCAAACCGAACCGTCCGATTCGTTGTCCGGGACCGATTCCCTATCCACACAGCCGCCCGCCTCCAAGAAACAGCCTTTGGCTTCTCCCGTGACTTATGAAGCGAAAGACTCCATTGTGTTTACGCAAGGCGGATACGCTCATCTATACGGTGAAGGAAAAGTTAATTACCAACAGATAGAACTGACGGCGGGTGTGATAACCATGAATATGGACAGCAGTACGGTGCATGCATACGGTGTGGAGGATTCTTTGGGTACAATAACCGGGAAACCGGTGTTTAAAGACGGAGAGACACCTTATGAAACGAATGTCATCCGTTATAACTTCAAGAGCAAGAGAGGCATCATAAGTAACGTGGTGACACAGCAGGGAGAGGGTTACATAACCGGAAAAAACGCCAAGAAAGGCACTAATGACGAGCTTTACCTCCGCAACGGACGTTACACCACTTGCGATCATCACGACCATCCCCACTTCTACATGCAGATGACCTATGCTAAGGTTCGCCCCAAGAAAAATGCGGTGATGGGACCTGCTTATCTGGTTGTGGAGGATGTGCCGCTGCCCATAGCCGTACCTTTCTTTTTCTTTCCTTTCTCCAGCAGTTATTCATCCGGTTTTCTCATGCCTACCTATATGGATGATTCCAGCCGGGGGTTCGGTCTGACCGATGGAGGCTACTACTTTGCCATCAGCGACCGTATGGATTTGAAGCTGCGGGGGGATATTTTTACCAAAGGTTCGTGGGCGTTGAATGCGGAGTCAAACTATAACGTTCGCTATAAGTATTCGGGTCTGTTTCAGGGGAGCTACCAAGTGACGAAGTTGGGAGACAAGGGATTGAAAGATTATTCCGTTACGAAGGACTTTAAAATCGTGTGGTCTCATCGCCAAGACCAAAAGGCAAGCCCGAACTCTTCCTTTTCAGCCAGCGTGAACTTCTCTACCAGCAGTTACGAGCGCAGCAATATAGGTAACTTGTATAACGCGCAGGCACGCTCACAGAACACCAAGACCTCAAGTATCAGCTATTCGCGCAACTTCCCCGATCAGAAGCTTACCATTTCCAGTACGATGAACATTGCCCAAACGATGCGCGACTCTTCGATTGCCGTGACGTTGCCCGACCTCAATATAACATTAAGTACGATTTTTCCCTTTAAGCGGAAATACGTGGTGGGTGATGAGAAATGGTACGAAAAGATATCCTTTCGTTACAGCGGACGTCTGTCCAACAGCATTACTACGAAAGACGACCAGTTATTCAACTCGAATCTGATAAAAGACTGGAAGAACGGGATGAAGCATGATATCCCCATCAGCGCAACCTTTACGCTGTTCAAATACTTCAACCTGACTCCATCCGTCAATTACACAGAGCGTTGGTACACCCGTAAGATTATGAAAGACTGGGATTCGGATGCCCAGACGGTGATAAATACCGATACGGTTTACGGCTTCCACCGTGTGTATAACTACAACGCCAGTCTCGGACTCAACACCAAGATATACGGTATGTATAAGCCTTTGTTTGCCAAAAAACGTGAGATTCAAATCCGCCACGTAATCACTCCGCAGGTAAGCATCAGCATGACTCCCGATTTCGGAACGTCGCGCTATGGCTACTACGATACATATTACAAAACAAACCAAGACGGCACCAGAGACACCGTGGTGTACTCTCCTTATGCCGAACAGATGTTCGGTGTGCCGGGGCGCGGTCGGTCGGGCAACATACAATTCGACATCTCGAACAATCTGGAGATGAAATACAAAGACCGCAACGACTCCATTCGTAAAATCAGTCTTATAGACGAGTTAGGAGCAAGTATCGGTTATAATACGGCAGCTACGGTGCGTCCGTGGGGCGACCTGAACATTCGTCTGCGTCTGAAGCTGAGCAAAAGCTATACATTCAGCATGAGTTCTACTTTCGCCACATACGCCTATGCTTTCGATAAGAATGGTAACGTTGTGACAAGCGACAGGACGGAGTGGTCATACGGGCGTTTCGGACGTTTTCAGGGTTATGGTTCCAGCTTTAGCTACACGTTCAATAACGATACATGGAAGAAGTGGATGAAGAAGCTGAGAGGAGAAGAAACGGATGAAAAAGGAAAGACCGATGAACCCGAAGGAGGCGAAGATGCTCCAGATGATACAAGACCCGAAGGTCTGCCCGCTAAAAAGAAGACGGAAAAAGCGCAGGCAGACTCCGATGGCTATCAGGTATTTAAAATGCCGTGGTCTCTTAATCTGAACTATAGTTTCAACATATCCGAAGATCGGAGCAAGCCTATCAATCGCAAGAATATGCGTTATCCTTACCGCTACACGCACAATTTGAGTGCCAACGGAAATATTAAATTATCCAATAAATGGATGGTAAACTTCAATTCGGGTTACGATTTTCAGGCGAAAAAGATTGTGCAAACTACGTTCAACATCACTCGCGATTTACACTGTTTCAGCATGACTGCAAGCCTTTCTCCTTTCGGCGAGTGGAAATACTACAACTTCACTATCCGCGCCAACTCCAGCATCTTGCAAGATCTCAAGTGGGAACAGAGAAGCCAGACACAGAGTAACATCCGCTGGTATTAAGAGTGCGAAGACTTTTGCCGGGTATTTTCCGGACATACTTTTGTCTTGTTTTTTTTCATAGTATCACAAAAAATACCTCCATCTATCCTTCCGAATTTAATGCGTTGACAAACAGTGTGTTATTGAGGGACTAAAACGTTGTACCCAAACCACCCGTACGGTTCCGGAATCACACCCATATGGTTCGAGTACCGTGCCTGTGTGTTTCGAGTACCCTACAAACACGATTCTTCCTTATACTCCTTGTTCTTTGTATTTGTCATCTTTTCTATGTAGTCTATGTAGAAAAATATTGTTTGTATGTTCTCCGTATGCTTTCCCGGTAATGCTTTCCGATGTTGCTTTCGCCGCTGTTTCCTACGAAACCGGAACGTCGTGTGGAGAAACTCCCGAAACCTGATAAATATAGATGCGCTTCGTGACGTTTTTTGTATCGCATTCGGGTTAAAATAGTATATTTGCCTTTGTTAATCCCTAAGAGCATCTGATTTCTTATGAGAAAAATCCTCTTTATTCTTTCTTTATCCGTCGTGTGCCTTGTACCGCAAGCCGCTTTTGCCGTAAATCTCGACTCTTTGCTGAATGTGCTTGATGAAACGATGGAAGGCAGCGTACGGTATCAGAAAGAGAAAGAAAGTCGCATTCATGAACTCAAAAGAGAAGCCGGACAGCTCGATGTTCATTCGTCCGAGTACTACGATTTGAACATGAAACTCTATGCCGAATACAAAGCTTTCATTTGCGATTCGGCAATCCATTTTCTTACCAGAAGCATAGAGTGGGCGCAACGCTTTCGGGACGAGGCGCGCGGCAACGGCGCCAAGTTGGAATTGTCTTATCTGCTGTCATCCTCGGGTATGTATAAGGAAGCGGTGGACATGCTCGATTCCATAGATCGCGCTTCCGTGCTCCCCCAGCAACTCGCAAGGTACTACATGTGTTTCGACCGTGTGTATGGCGAATTGGGCTATTATACCCAGCATCGTGCCAATGCCGGATATTATTGGGCGATAGCCCAACGGAGCAAGGATTCGTTGTACGCTTTGCTCGAACCGGATTCGGAAGAGTTGTTGAGTCTGAAAGAAACCGCCCTGCGCGACGCACATAACTATGAGGAGGCTCTTCGTCTGAACGACATACGCATCGGCAGGGCAACCTCCGGAACTCAGCTCTACGCCCTTGTGGCTTACTACCGTTCGCTTATATATCAGAAGCAGGGAGACAGGCGCAGGGAAATGTTCTACTTGGGGCTGTCTGCCATTTCAGACATTCGTTCGGCAACCAAAGACCATGCCTCGTTGTGGATGCTGGCTCAACTGCTCTACGAAGCGGGCGATGTGGAACGCGCTTATCGCTATATGCGTTTTTCGTGGAACGACACCAAATTCTATAACGCCCGTTTAAGGAGTTGGCAGAGTGCGGATGTGCTTTCGCTCATCGACAAGACTTATCAAGCCATGATTGAGAAGCAGAAGAACAGTCTGGAGACCAACCTGAAAGTGATTACGCTTCTGTTGGCTCTGCTTTTCGGAGCATTGGTGTATATCTATCGACAGATGAAACGTCTGGCAAAGGCGCGCAACGAATTGCAGTCTGCCAACAAGCAGCTCAACACCCTGAATGAGGATTTGAGGCGGATGAACGTTTGTCTGCAATCCACCAACTCCGAACTCTCGGAGTCCAACCAGATTAAAGAGGAGTATATAGCACGCTTTGTGAAGTTGTGTTCTACTTACATAGACAAACTGGACAGTTATCGCCGTATGGTGAACAAAAAGCTCTCAGCCGGGCAGACTGCTGATTTGCTGAAGATCACCCGTTCGCAGAATGCTTTGGAACCCGAACTGAGGGAACTGTATGCCAACTTCGACACCGCCTTTCTGCATATATTCCCCGACTTCGTGAAGAAGTTCAATGCACTGCTTCACCCCGACGACCGGATTGTGCTCAAACGCGGCGAGCTGCTCAACACCGAGTTGCGTATCTTCGCGCTTATCCGTCTGGGGATTGAAGACAGTTCGCAGATTGCAGAGTTCCTGCGCTACTCCGTAAATACCATCTACAATTACCGCTCGAAAGTGAAAAACAAAGCCGGAGGTTCGCGAGAGGATTTTGAGGAACAGGTCAAGTCCATCCGTTAACCGGAAAAACTCTTTCTTATCTCATTTTTTATCCACTTTTTTATTGTGGTGAAAAGTAGTTATATGTCTTATTTACAGATAGATAGCTTCTTTAATAATCTACAAAATATTTCATCGTCCGATTTCCGATAGGCTTTCATGATAACTTTGTAATTATCGATGCCGGATAGCCCGACTCCACATTTGTGAAGCCACTGTCGTTGGTGATATAAGGGAGGAAGCTTTGCCATCGGTACCCACAGTTACTAACTTTAAATTTAATATGTATGAAAAAGAACAGATGGAATTCTTTTCTTGAGAACTGCAGAATTCTCTTTGTCTTTATGGCAATGCTATCGTCGCTGAGCATGATGTCTCAGCAACTGACGGTTACCGGACGGGTGACCGATGCCGGAAAGGAACCTTTGACCGGTGTCAGTGTGTTGGAAAAAGGAACGGCTAATGGAGTGATTACCGACATTCAGGGTAACTTCACGCTTACCGCATCGTCCGATGCCGTGCTTGTATTCTCTTACGTGGGATACAAGACCCAGGAACATCGCGCAGCTTCCCTGATGAACATCGTGATGAACGAAGACAATGAGATATTGGAAGAAGTGGTGGTCATCGGATACGGTTCGGTGAAGCGTAAGGATGTGACCACAGCCATTTCCAGCGTATCTACCAAAGATTTGGACCAGCGTCCTATCATCTCCGCCGGGCAAGCCATTCAGGGCAAGGCGGCGGGTATCTCGGTGATTCGTCCTACCGGTGCACCGGGAGGAGAAATGTCTATCCGTGTACGCGGAACTACCTCCATGAACGGGAGCAACGACCCCTTGTACGTAGTGGACGGAGTGCCCGTAGACAACATCAATTTCTTGGCTCCCAACGACATCACCGACATACAGATTCTTAAAGACGCCTCTTCGGCAGCCATCTACGGTTCGCGCGCGGCGAATGGCGTGATTCTCATTACCACCAAGTCCGGTGAGACGGGCAAGGCCAAGATTTCGCTTACCGCCCAGTATGGTCTGAATAAGGTTTCAAACAAAATAAAATCGTTGAACGCCGCCCAGTACAAGGAACTGCAGGACGAAATAGGCATCGTCTCCATTCCCGAAGGACTGAAAGACGTGACAGACTGGTTCAAGGAAGCCTATACAACAGGAAATATGCAGAACTATCAGCTCTCCGTATCCAACGGAAACGAGCAGATGAAGTACTACCTTTCGGCCGGTTATCAGAAAGAACAGGGTGTGCTGGACATTTCTTACTACACGAGATATAACTTCCGTGCCAATGTTGAGAATCAGATAAGAGAGTGGCTTCTCGTAAACGCCAGCCTTTCGTATGCCGATTATGCCAGCAACGGAGGAGGAGCCATGGGAATCGGAGCAAACCGCGGTGGGGTGGTGCTTTCGGTCATCAATACGCCCACTTATGCTCCGGTGTGGAATCCCGACAATCCGAAGCAGTATTACAATAATTTCTACGGTATTCAAAACATCACCAGTCCGCTCGAAAACATGGGGCGGGCGGCCAACCTCAAAGAGCGTGAGAATCGCCTGATTGCTACCGGAAACATGCTTATTACTTTCATGCCGGAACTGAAGCTGAAATCTTCTTTCTCCATCGACCGCCGGAATGCCATCACCACCACATTCGTAGACCCGGTGTCTACTTCGTGGGGTAGACAGCAGTTCGGAGAGGGATCCGACCGCAGGAATATGAACACACTGCTCGTATTCGACAACGTACTGACTTACAATAACACTTTCGATAAGCATAGTCTGGAGGCAATGGCGGGTTCCTCATACACCAAGTCGGACTATACAAACAACTGGATATACGGTTCACACTATCGCAATGCGGACATTCATACGCTGAACGCCGCAAACCGCATCTCATGGACAGGTACGGGTTCGGGCGGCTCGCAATGGGCGATAATGTCTTATTTTGCCCGTCTCTCCTATAACTATGACAGCAAGTACCTGTTCACCGCCAATGTGCGTTCGGACGGCTCTTCCAAACTTCATCCCGATCATCGTTGGGGAGTATTTCCCTCGTTCTCCGCAGCTTGGCGTCTTTCGTCCGAGGAGTTCATGAAAGAATATACATAGCTGGACGACTTGAAGATACGTGCCGGATGGGGACAAACAGGTAATCAGTCCGGTATAGGAGATTATGCATACCTGCAACGCTACAACATCAATAGGGTAGACTGGACCGTGAAAGGACAGGAAAATGCGTTGCCAACCATCAGCGCGGCGAACAACCGTACCAGAGACCTTAAATGGGAAACGACCACTCAGGCAAATATCGGTGTGGATGTAAGCCTGTGGAACGGACGTTTGATGGTGAACATGGATTATTACCACAAAAAGACGAAAGACATGCTGATGTACGTGGAATTGCCGGCGAGCGGTTCCGCCATCTCCACGCAGATGCAGCGTAACGAAGGAGAGATGGTGAACAAAGGTTTCGAAATGAGCGTGAGTTCGCGTAACATCGAGGGCGAATTTACATGGAACACAGACTTTAACATCTCTTTCAACCGTAACAAGCTTACCAAACTTCAATTGCAGCCTGTATATTACTATGCCCCCACCAGCGATTTCACCAAAGAACGGGTGGTACGTATCGAGGCAGGACGTCCTCTCGGCGGATTCTATGGTTATATCAGTGACGGAGTAGACCCCGAAACCGGAGAGCTCATGTACCGGGATGTGAACGAAGACGGACGCCTTTCCGTGTCAGACCGGACGTACATTGGAGACCCGAATCCCGATTTCGTATTCGGTCTTACCAATACATTCTCGTATAAAGGTATCAATCTGAGTGTATTCCTGCAAGGTTCGTACGGTAACGACATCTACAACGCTTCACGCATAGAGACCGAAGGAATGTACGACGGCAAGAACCAGTCTGTACGCACCCTGAAACGGTGGCGAATCCCCGGGCAGATAACTGATGTGCCCAAAGCGAATTTCGACCTTAAGAACTCCACATATTTCGTGGAAGACGGAAGTTACCTGAGAGTGAAAGACGTTACGCTGTCATACAACTTCACAAACAAGCAACTGAGAAAATGGGGTATCACCCGCTTGCAGCCTTACTTCACGGCAACGAACCTGCTCACTTGGACGGGTTATTCCGGAATGGACCCCGAAGTGAATCAATGGGGTAACAATGGAGCCGTTCAGGGTATCGACTGGGGAACATATCCGCATTCCAGAACCTATACTTTCGGTATTAATGTAGAATTTTAAATAAGGAGTGATATTATGAAAATCAATAAAATATTTTGCGGACTGACCGCCGCATGTTTGATGGGTCTTTCTTCCTGCTCGCTGGATTACGACCCCGTGGATACCTATTCCGACGTGACGGAAGGGATAACGGAAACCGGAAAAGAAGCCGTCTTCAAAGATAAGGCGGCGGTTGAAAGCTACCTGACAGGGCTTTACAAGCTGATGAAAGACAGGCAGGAGCACTGGTATGTGGACTTGCTGATGACGGTCGACACCCGCTCGGATAATGCTTATGCCGGTTCGCCCGGAGCGGAAGTGGTTCCTTTTGAAACGAATGCGATAGACGGTTCCAACTCGGTACTGACACGTGACTGGAACCGCTATCTCGAAGATTTGGCGAAAGCAAACCTGCTGATACAGTTTATAGATGAGGTAAAAGACCCGCAACTGACCGCGAACGAAGTGAAGGTTATTAAGGCGCAAGGTAAGATATTCCGTGCCATGGTGCTCTTCGATATGGTGCGCTTCTGGGGAGACATTCCCTTGGTAACCACTATCGGAGAAGACATTACGGCTGAGAATATAGGAACCGTATACGAACAGTACTTCCCCGCACAAACGCCGGAAGTGGACGTATATAAGCAGATTGAGCAGGACTTGTTGGAAGCCTTGCCTGACGCTCCTGCCAACAATCCGACCGATAAAACCCGCTTCTCTAAATCGGTGGCACGTACATTGCTTGCCAAAATATATGCCGAAAAGCCCTTGCGCGACTATTCGAAAGTGGTGAAATATGCCGATGAACTGGCTAACGATGGATTTGAACTGGTTCCTCTGGAGGATATATTCGGAGTGAATGAAGACAGAACGGATATGAGAATGCGCAACACGAAAGAATCCATTTTGGAAGCGCAATTTTCTACGGGTAACGGTAACTGGTGTACGTGGATGTTCGGGCGCGACCTTTCCAACTGGGACAATATGTTCTCGTGGGCGAAGTGGCTTACTCCGTCGCGCGACCTGATTGCTGCTTATGAATAAGCGGGCGATGTGGTACGTTATAAAGAGACTATCGTTTACTACGAGTGTGGCTGGAGCAACTATTATCCGTCCAATCACTATCCTTTCATGTATAAATGCCGTTCGTCGTACAACAGTCTCATCAAGTTTCGCTTTGCCGATGTGTTGCTGCTGAAAGCCGAGGCGCTTATCTACGGAAATACTCCGGACTTGGAAGCTGCCGCCAAGATTATCGACCGGATTCGGGAACGCGCGGGATTGAAACCTTTGCCCGCCAACATACGCGGAAACAAAGAGGCAATGGAAAAGGCTTATCTCAATGAACGTAGATTGGAACTGGCTTTCGAAGGACAACGTTGGTTCGACCTTGCAAGACTCGATAAACTGGAAGAAGTGATGAATGCCGTTTATGCAAAAGATACAGGTAGGCTCAGGCAGATGCATTTATTTACCAAGGATTCATACCGTTTCCCCATACCGCAGTCGGTAATCGATACGAATGGAAAAATTAAGCAAAATCCGGGATATTAATGCTGCGGTTCGGCATGGCTGCAGGCAAACCGCCTGCGCCATGCCTGAAAACATAAAGATTATAAATTCAGTTTATGATAACAAGTATAAGAAAATTTGTAATAAATGTGACGGGATGTTTGGGATTGCTGATGGCTTGCAGCAGCAGTAATGAAAACGATTCTCCGTTACCTAACCCTCAGCCTGAACCGGAAAATCAGGATGTGGCTTTGTTGGTCACGACCGCTCAATTGGATAGGGACTTGAGCAGAGAGGCAATCGCTTTTGACACAAAAGACAATCTTGCCCCTACCCGCATCAAGATAGACGCTTCCAAGACGTATCAGCAGATGGATGGTTTCGGTGCTGCCATAACGGGCTCCACTTGTTTCAACCTGATGCAGATGAAGGCGGAAGACCGCACCAGGTTCCTCACCGAGACTTTCTCCGGAAAAGATGGATTCGGTTTCAGTTATATCCGTATAGCCATCGGATGTTCGGACTTCTCGTTGAGCGAATACACCTGCTGCGATGTGAAGGGCATAGAGAACTTTGCGCTGCAGATGGAGGAAACACGATATGTGATTCCCATACTCAAGGAGATTCTGGCTATTGCACCGGATATAAAAATCATAGCTGCGCCCTGGACCTCTCCACGTTGGATGAAAGTGAAGGACTTGAAGTCTAAGGAACCTTTTGAATCCTGGACAAGCGGTCATCTTAATCCCGATTATTATCAGGACTATGCCACTTATTTCGTGAAGTGGATTCAGGCTTTTCAGGCGGAGGGTATCGCTATCCATGCAGTTACTCCGCAAAACGAACCGTTGAACCGTAAAAACTCGGCTTCTCTATTCATGGGTTGGGACGAGCAACGGGATTTCATCAAGCAGGCGCTCGGTCCTCAACTGCTTGCGGCGGGGCTGAAAACAAAAATCTACAGTTTCGACCATAATTATAACTACGATAACATGCCTGACCAGCAAGGTTATCCCACAAAAATCTATGAAGATGCCGAAGCGAGTAAATATGTGGCGGGTGCTGCATATCATAACTACGGAGGCAACAAAGAGGAGTTGAACGTTGTGCATCGTGCCAATCCGGATAAGGAACTGCTTTTTACGGAAACCTCTATCGGTACGTGGAATAACGGACGTAATCTGCAGAGCCGTTTGCTCGACGACATGCGCGAAGTGGCATTAGGCACGGTGAACAATTGGTGCAGGGGAGTGATTGTGTGGAATCTGATGCTCGACAGCGACCTCGGTCCTAACCGTGATGGAGGCTGCCAGACCTGTTACGGTGCGGTGGACATAGACAACACGGACTACAAGACGATTCGGAGGAATTCGCACTACTACATCATCGCCCATCTCTCTGCTGTGGTGAAGCCGGGAGCCGTGCGTATCGAATCGGGTGGTTACACCGACCGGGAGGTGGTGTATTCGGCTTTCCTGAATCCGGACGGAACGTATGCTTTGGTGTTGATGAACAATAACAATCAGTCTAAAACGATAACCATTGACGATGGTAAACAGCATTTCGCTTATTCCGTTCCGGCAAAATCAGTGGTATCTTATCGTTGGAAAAGATAAAAACCTTTAAAGACAATCGTATTATGAGAAAGATTCTATACTTGATGACAGTGATGGCGGGTGTGCTGCTCGTGAATGCCTGCAAAGACGACGATGTGCTTTCGGGAAACCCGCAGATGGAGTTTAAAGTGACGCATGATGACGCTCTCTTCGGAGATAGTCTGCCCTTTACGGTGAAAGCATCGGATGTGGATGTGCCCTTGTCTACGCTTAAGGCGCAACTCTTCTTCGGCAACGAGAAAGTTTCCGAGACGGTTATCCGTACCAAAACAAGTGGAGAGGATTACAGCGGGAAAATCTATGTGCCTTATCTGAAAGAGATACCCAACGGTAAGGCTACCTTGAAGTATGTGCTTCAGAATATAAATTTTACCATATCGGAGAAGGAAGTGCAACTTTCACTGGCTCGTCCCGATTTCCCGTATTTGACGTTGGTAGCCGAAGACGGGAAAGAATACCAGATGCTTCGCAAATCGCTCTATGAATACAGTGTTACAGACCGTTTCCCGAACGAGGTGAAAGGCTACATCGTGGCGCCCAAGGTGGGTGAGCATGGCAATGAAATAACCTTCGGTTGGGGAGGTAAGGCTATCACGGAAGGGGTAAAAAGTAACATTACGTTCTCCAATTCCACGGCGGGTAAGTATGCCATTACGTTCAATACGCTCAGTTACGAGGGAAGTCCGTTCCTGAATCTTACTGTGGATGGAGTGAAATTCGAGGTGCTCGATAGCGAAAGTCTGGGCGCTGACCTCTCGCTGAAGCAAGGACAGAAACTGAACTTTGCGGGTGTGCCCGACTATGACAACTGGTGGATAGATCCTGATTTCTTTAAGAAAAACAATGACGGCACATTGGAGTTTCTTCCGGTAGGCGGAAGCTATCGCGTCATTGCCAATATGAAACATAAGGCATTCTTTGTAGAAGCCATGCAGGGAAGTGAACCCGCTACGCTTCAAGAAGACGGCACAGGAGCCATTTGGGTGATAGGTCAGCATGTGGGCAAACCGTCGCTTTCAGCCAAGGAAGTAGGATGGGTAACGGAGAACGCTTTGTGTATGGCTCAGCACGAACCGAAGAAATTCCAGATTACATGGGTGGCCGGTCGTAGCCTGAGAACTAATCAGGTGAACTTCGTCTTCTTCCAGAAGAAAGCATGGGCGCCGGCTTTCCGCAGTAATGTACTGACGAGCAAGAGCGACCTGGTGGATGTGGGAACTGGTAAGACCGGCAACGGCGTGGACGATGGAAACATCTTCTTGCGCGAAGGAAAGTCATTCATCCCGGGACACATATATAAGTTTGTGGTAGACGTTACGGCGGGCATAGACAAAGCAGTACTTTATGTCACGGACGAAGGAGAACAAACCATCGAGATAAAGGAAATCTCGTTGGGCGGCGTAAAGATGAGTAGTATGGATGGTGAAACATACACGGCGACACTGAGTCTGACCCAAAACCAGAGTATTGCGGTGGAAGGTATCAGCAGTCTGAATGAGTGGTGGCTGAATCCCGACTATGTGGAGTTGCAGGGCAATGCGTTGAATTTCCTTCCGTTGGATGGTACTTACCGTTTCACTGTCAATACCGCCGGAAAAAGCATAAGTGTTTCCCGTATGTCGGGTGATGCCGATGCCACATTGGGAGCCGATGGACACGGCGCCATCTGGTTGATGGGTTGGGGTGTAGGCTCTCCCTCGTTGGACAAGCAATTCGGTTGGAGTCCGGGGGCTGCTTATTGCATGCCGGAGGTAGCTTCCAAGGTGTATCGTTTCACTTGCACGGCTGGTCCGGAGAAAGGTTCTCTTGCGGGCGACCGCATCCGTGCCGACTACGTAAGCTGCAAGTTCTTCCATCAGAATGGTTGGGGAGGCGAGTTCGGCAATGCCAACCCGCTCACTGTGGCTCCGGGTTCGGAAGCGTACATAAAGAATAGCGGAAATATAGAGCTGGCGGATGGGGTGAAGTTGGAGATAGGAGAGACCTATGTGCTGACGGTAGACTTGACCGCCGGAAATGATAAAGGAGTTATTTCCTTTGTGAAGAAACAGTAGGTAGGGATTGTTTCCGGATTAAGAGCGGATTCAGCGGTTGATTTCTCAGCATCTGAATCCGCTCTTTCTTTTACCAGATAATCTCTTCCTGCCCGTGTTCTCTCAGGTAGGCATTGGCACGGCTGAAGTGCTTGTTTCCGAAAAAACCATTATGTGCCGAAAGAGGAGAAGGATGTGCCGATGTGAGCACCAGATGATTGTTCCGGTCGATGAATGAACCTTTCTTTTGCGCATAGGCTCCCCAAAGGATAAATACCAGATTCGTCCGTTGTCCGGCAAGCACGCGTATGGCGGCGTCTGTAAATGTTTCCCAACCACGGTTCTGGTGCGAACCCGCCTGATGTTCGCGAACCGTGAGCGTGGCGTTGAGCAGCAGCACTCCTTGCGACGCCCATCGCGTGAGATTTCCGCTTGCGGGGGTGTCTGTGCCGGTATCTGCCTTGATTTCCTTGAATATGTTGACAAGCGAAGGCGGAAAGGCTACCCCGTCGTTGACGGAGAAGCAAAGCCCGTGTGCCTGTCCCGGTCCGTGATAGGGATCCTGACCGATGATGACTACCTTGACCCGCTCGAACGGACATAGATTGAACGCGTTGAAGATGAGCCGGCCGGGAGGATAAATGGTGTGTGATTGATACTCTTCT
Organism: Bacteroides sp.; assembly: GCA_041855205.1. Lineage (GTDB taxonomy): Bacteria > Bacteroidota > Bacteroidia > Bacteroidales > Bacteroidaceae > Bacteroides. The sequence continues at coordinate 1,624 of JBHADT010000027.1, read as the reverse complement.
TTTACGAATTGAACCAGTTTCCGGAAATACTCTTTCTCAAATTCCGGCTGTAAATGTGCTTTCCAGGATTCTTCTATTTGAACATTCATGGCAGACCGTTTTTATTTCGGACGCTAAGTTAGAAAAAAATGCGTATGGAAGACATCATATATTCTGCTTACTTCAGGGATATAAAAAAGAGGCGGACATGAAGAAACTTCTCATAAGAAAGCAACTTGCTCATGTCCGCCGGGTGTATTAGGAAAGCTGATATTTCTCTCAAAAAAAGTCAGATGAGTATGATGTTGTGTTCCCTGCATTCCTGGCGCATTTTGTCGGACCAGATACTTGCCTGAATTTCTCCGATATGCGCCTTTCGTAAGTAGAACATGCACAGGCGGGATTGTCCGATACCCCCTCCGATTGACAGAGGTAGGGTGTCGTTGAGAAGCCGTTGGTGGAAGTATAATTTGGCTCTGTCTTCGTCGCCGGCCAGTTTCAGTTGGCGCAGCAAAGCGTTCTTGTCTACCCGTATCCCCATGGAAGAAAGTTCTATGCTACGTTTCAGCACATCGTTCCACAGCAGCAGGTCACCGTTCAGTCCGGGAAGCCCGTTCAGCCCTTCGGAAGTATAATCGTCGTAATCCGGCGCACGTCCGTCGTGCTTCTTACCGTCGCCAAGCTCGCAGCCGATGCCTATGATGAATACCGCACCATATTTGCGGGTGATGGCGTCTTCGCGTTCTTTGGGCGTCTTATCCGGATAGAGTCTGCGCAACTCCTCCGCGTGGATGAAATGCAGATTGGCGGGTAGGCAAGGCTTAATTTGCGGATACATTTCATAAACCATGTATTCGGTGCGTACCATAGCCGCATAGATGCGCTCCACGATTTCCTTCAGAAAGTCAGCATGGCGGTCTTCGGGGGTGATGACCCGTTCCCAATCCCACTGGTCGACATACAGTGAATGGCAATTTCCCAACTCCTCGTCCGAGCGTATGGCGTTCATATCCGTGTAGATACCGTAGCCCGGTTCGATATTGTAGTCTGCCAGAGTCAGGCGTTTCCACTTGGCGAGCGAATGCACTACCTCAGCTTGCGCGTCTCCCAAATCTTTGATGGGAAACGAAACAGCCCTTTCCACACCGTTGAGGTCATCGTTTATCCCCATCCCTTTAAGGACAAAAAGCGGCGCTGTCACGCGGCGCAGGCGCAACTCGGATGAAAGGTTCAACTGAAAAAAATCTTTGATTTGTTTAATGCCCAACTCTGTCTGTTTCAAGTCCAAGAGAGGGATATAACCTTCCGGCTTTATCAGGTAACTCATATGTTCGTATTGAATTTTGTTCGGCAAATATAGATATAATATTTATACTTGCGCGCTTTGGGGTTCAAAACTTGTCATAATGATTGTTGTTTTCTTGGTTATGGTTTCAAAATAACATTAAAATAGACTTTGGGAAACTTTTCGACAGTTTTGCTCCCGGTTAAAGAAACTCTGACTCTACCGGGTCTGTCCGGGAAAAGAAAGTATTCCGGGGATTACCCCGCACCGGATTGAATTCTCTCCGTTACGGACAAGAACGGATATGCTCGCAATATATCCGGAGAACGACACGGGTACGGCATTCGAACCGAACGGGTG
>JBHADT010000026.1:0-19760 GCA_041855205.1 Bacteroides sp. | reverse complement strand
CCCTATTCGTATAGGACAACAATAGAATCTCTTTACCATCCCGATAAAAGTCTTCTACCATGGTACGCAAAGCTCGGGAGGTCTTACCTGTTCCCGGCGGTCCCACCAGCAAAAAGAAATCCTTGGCAGCCTGTGCCTTGAGAGAAACACGCGAGAAATCATCCGGGGCATGGGCTATCAAGTCATCCATTCGCTCGTCGAACAGAGGCATCCGCTGTCCGAGCAACAAGTCGCGGCGTTCCTTATTAGCGGAAAGATAAACGGCAAGTCCTTGAAACATCGTCCTGAAAGATGTGTCCATGTAGTCATGCTCCATGGCATAAAAAGAAGCGGAAGGTAGCAGCGAAAGATTCCTCTGCCTCGCTCTCAACCTGAATTTGACAACACGGTTGTCTATCTTCTCTATATTCCCTTTAAATATCATCCGATTGGTCACATTGTCCGTATCGGCATTACGTTCATACAGTATCACCGCATCCCCTTCACGAAAGTTAGACAGCGAAGCATCCGGATTGTTTTGTCGCTCCAGCAACAGATAAGCCTTGTGAACATCCGCCGCACGGTTTTCGAGGATTCGCAAATCATACAATATTTCTCCCGCTTCCCGTTTTTCATCCAAGGTCGAAAGCCATAAAGAGGCTGCGCCCGCATGCCCTCCCCCGGCATTCATATCTCCCGACTTGGAGATGTATAGCTCCTTGGATATAAAGTTATACAGTGTATAAAAATAGTTCTGTTCGAGTGAGTCGAGCGAACTCAACCGTTCGCCGAAAAGATTGATGACAGGAGAAAGATAGCGTGTCCACAACACATTCTTCAGATTTCGTTCATTCAGCACAGAAGAATCTATATCCGCCAGAAACTTCTTCGTGCAGGCAGGATCGTTATGTAGCTGGATGGAATATTCGCTTGCCACAATCCTGTTTCGTACATCCATTATCCGGCGTACCATCGCCCACGACGGACGAGCCGGATAAAGCAAGGGATAGCGTGTATATAGCAGGTATGCCCTCACCCGGCGATGATCTCTATTCATCGTATACTCGAGCACCGCCTGATAAAGTAACATCTGTACCTTATTATTCTCTTTAGGCTGTATCTTCCCTCTGATGGAATACTCGTCTGCCTTGCCCGATTTCATTTCGATAAAAGCAGTCATATCCCGCTGCATATAGTCCAAACGACCTTGCAGCCCTAATGCCTCGCATATATAAGAGGGCTCCAGCACCGCATCCGTCCTGTCCAGTTCATACCCCGATGCCCGGAAAATATTTGTCACCACCTGACGTATGTGTTGGAAATGCTGTTTACAATCTGCAAAAAACTCCCGTTCCTTCTCTTTATCGTGCAAATCGGCACATGCTGCAAGTTCTACCGGGTAAGTACGAAATGCCTTTCTCATGCACTCCAGATAATCGGGCTCCGTTTCTGCATGTATCCATTCGTCCAGAAAAAGATTAGCTATATTACCGAGTAATAGAGAACGCGTATTGTCTGAAGGTTGCAAACGGGCCAGCAAGTAATTTGCCGGATGATGTCCGTATTCTTTGAAACACTCCGCCAGTGAACTGATATCGATCAGATAGTCCGGCTCCAGAATTATGAACGATGGAGTGCAGACCCCCTCCTCATCGACCGAGACATCCAGCAGATTGATTTGCGCATGTTTCCATAGCAGGCGACATGTTTCCGTAAACTCCTCGTTTACTCCGGGAACGTTATAACGCACCCGTAAGGGAACATCCGCAACACTTTCCATAGGCAATACATACAGATAAGTATCATCCGATTCAAGAAAGCAGACACGCATGCGACGAATCCTTTCGCCTCCATTTCGCGAATAAGAATGAAAAGTAGTTTCTGTGTGGGAAAAGAAATCGCAAAGTTCCCTGGGAATCTCGGCACCTGTCAGACGATTTACGAAGAAAGCCAGCGTCTTGACATCCCTCAATAAGTGATTAGGATATGTATTCTCTTGTTCCTGAAACCTATGGCTCAGAACTTTATTGGCCGTGAGCCGAAATGTATGTAATTGGTTCTGTTCCCGAAAAGAGAGTCCGAGCTTTGCAGCCACAAAGTTGATGCGTGCGGAAAGATCGGTTAGATGAAGCCCCTCGTCAGTCAACAACGTATGACAAAGCCGCTCCAGCAATCCTCTCAACAGCCGGTATGCCACGGTAGCGGAAAGAGTATTCTCGCGGCAAACGGTAAGCAAGAGCCGGTAGTGTTCGCATGTACTTTCTGTCATCATGCTTTCATTTCGCTTATCTCCGCCTGTTTATCTTTAATCATCAAGATACTTAACTCGTAGAGCAAATAAAGCGGAATGGAAACCACCGACAAGGTAAAGGGGTCTCCTGTCGGAGTGATAATGGCCGCAATAATCACTATCAGCACCACAGCATGCCGACGATATTTACGAAGTAAAGACTTATGAACCAAACCTAACAGAGAGAGCAGCCATGTTACGAGAGGAAGTTCAAAAGCCAACCCCATGCAAAGCACCAGCATCATAAAATTGTCTATGTAGGAGTTCAATGATATCTGATTCTCGATAGTGGCACTCAATTGGTAAGTGGAAAGGAAACGGAGTGTGAGCGGATAGACCATGAAGTATCCCAATAGCACACCGAAAAAGAACATCAGCGTACCGATGTACAGCACCTTACGCACTCCCTTACGTTCGTGCGGATAAAGTGCGGGACGAATGAAACGCCAGATCTCGAAAAAGAGGAAAGGGGCAGATGTCACTACAGACATCCAAAACGCCGTGGAAATATGAATAAAAAAGGGTGCGGCAAGGTTGATGTTGATGAGTTTGACATTGAACTCTTTCGTAAAAAAACTATCGTCCGAATGAAAGAAACGTCCTACTTGCCGCAACAGATCATAAAATATAAAGTCGTTCCGGCAGGGTGCCAGCACTACCTCGTCGAACAGCCACGGCATAGCAATGAAATAACCTATTGCCAACACAAGCCAAAGAGCTATGACGCGGAATAAAACCAGCCGCAGCTCATCCAAGTGTTCCCAAAATGTCAAATCTTTCTTCTCAGCCATATCTTCCCAACGTACCGCGACACGATTGTCGCCGTTACTCTTCTATTATTTCTTTTCCGCAGAATCGTCTATTTCGTCTTTCGCCTTGTTTATCTCTTCTTTAGCCTCGTTCACTCCTTCTTTAAAGCTCTTAACGCCTTTACCGAGACCTTTCATCAGCTCCGGAATTTTTTTCCCTCCAAAGAACAACAGGATAAGCAACGCGATAATCACCCATTCCGAACCGCTCGGCAAAAAGCCTAACCAAAATAAGTTAATCATACTTCTTAGATTTTATAATTAAACACAAAGATATAGTTTTTTATCATCAACACGAATTTCACTCATGCAAAGAGAAAAGATAGATACCCAATACGGGACTCTAAATAAAATAAATCCTTTTAACCCGTGTGGACACACCGGTGAGCACTTCATAAGGAATTGTATCGAGTACGTCGGACAAGACAGTGATTGGCAGGTTATCTCCAAAAATTTCCACCGGGTCTCCTTCCTTGCAGTCAATGCCGGTCACGTCAATCATACACACATCCATGCAAATATTCCCCACATAAGACGCCCGTTCACCATTTACCAGGCAATAGGCGCGTCCGTTACCCAAATGGCGGTTGAGCCCGTCAGCATATCCTATCGGTAACGCAGCTATGCGGGACGGTCGTTGCAGATGTCCCTTACGACTATAGCCCACCGTTTCATCTTGGGGAACATCCCGTATCTGCAATATAGTGGTTTTAAGCGTACTCACGTTGTGAATCATCGAGTTGTCAACGGGATTTATACCATACAAGCCGATGCCCAGTCTCACCATATCGAATTGCGCCTCGGGAAAACGCTCAATTCCGGCAGAATTGCACACATGACGCAGAATTTTATGGGGAAAAGCCTCCTGCAATTGTGCCGATGCTTTCTCGAAAAGTTCTATCTGACGACGGGTGAAGAGATCGAACTCCGCCGAATCGCTCCCCACCAGATGTGAAAATACGGAACGGACAATAAGTGCATTCTGCCCTTTCAGACGTTCTATCAGATACGGTACATCTTCCAACGCAAATCCCAGACGATGCATGCCCGTATCCAATTTCACATGGATGGGAAAGTGTGTAATACCTTCCTTTTCCGCCTCTCTTATCAGCGCGTCCAGCAGGTGAAAACTGTACACTTCAGGTTCCAGCTTATAATCGAACAAAGTTTTGAATGCCGTCATTTCCGGATTCATCACCATGATGCTTGCCGTAATACCGGATTTGCGTAACTCCGACCCCTCATCGGCAACTGCTACCGCCAAATAATCCACCTGTCTCTCCTGCAAAGTTTTGGCTATTTCATAATCACCCGCTCCGTAAGCGGAAGCTTTTACCATACACACCATTTTAGTCGTGGGATGCAACTTACCACGGTAATAGTTCAGATTCTCCACCATCGCACCGAGGTTCACTTCCAAAATGGTTTCATGTACTTTCTTCTCCAGCAATTCCGTCAGGATGTCAAAACCGAATCTGCGGGCACCTTTTATCAGGATAATCTCATTTTCCAGATGCAATTCTCCACGGGATATGGCATACAGAAGTTCTTCCATATCGGGATAAAACGCTCGCTCCACATTGAAACGGTCGGCGCAGGAGGATATTTCATTTCCCACACCGATTATGCGCTCTATACCACGACTGTCCACCAGTTGAGATACCTTGCGATAGAGTGTGGAAGGATTTTGCCCTGTCTCGAGAATATCCGATAGAATCAGCGTACGCTTAAGTCCTTTAGAGAGGGAACGGCGATATAGAAAATCGAGCGCTATATCCAGTGACGCCAAATCGGAGTTGTAACTGTCATTTATCAGCAAGCAGTTGTTCTTGCCTTCCTTTACCTCCAGGCGCATCGCCACCGGCTCCAACTTAGCCATGCGTTCGGTAATTTTATGGGCGGGAAGCATCAGATATAGACAAGCGGCAAGACAATTCAGCGAATTCTCAATCGAAGCATCATCTATAAAAGGCAGAGTGAAAGTATTCTCCATATCCAAGTAACGATATGAGATATGCGTACTTTCTTCCCTTTTATCTATCTTACTTATATATAACGGGCGTTCCATGTCTTTACAGCTCCATGCTATCTCTCTTATGGAAAAAAGACTTTTCGACACACAATTGGTTATAAACTCGTCATCTCCATTGTATATCAACACATCGCAATCTTTGAACAGACTCAGTTTTTCCATACACTTTTCCTGCAAGGAAAAAAAGTTCTCCTGATGCGCTCCACCTATATTGGTCAAAATCCCAATCGTGGGACGAATGATATTCTGCAAAGCACGCATCTCGCCCGGTTCGGAAATTCCGGCTTCGAATATTGCCAGCTGCGCCTGTTCGTGAAGTTGCCAAACAGAAAGCGGGACACCAATCTGCGAATTATAGGAACGTGGTGAACGGACAATGGTAAGATCGGGACTGAGCAACTGATGCAACCACTCCTTCACAATGGTCTTTCCGTTACTTCCCGTTATGCCTATGACCGGTATCCGGAAGGCTTCCCGATGTTGTTCCGCCAGTTTTTGCAAAGCCTTGAGCGTATTTGGCACAAACAGGAAGTTGGCATTCTCCATCGTAGAGATAAGTGCAGCATCCGTTTCATTCTCCTGTTCCAATTCGTTGACCACAAAGTTACGTACACCCCGCGCATATAAGTCCGGTATATAACGGAAACCGTCGTTGCGTTTGGCAGCAAGAGCAAAGAACAACGTGGTTTCGGGGAAAGACAATGAACGGCTATCGGTAAGCAGCCAATCGATGGTTGCAGGAGCAGTCCCCTGCCGTTTGGCTCCGATACATTCCGCTATGGTCTCGATAGTATATGACATAGTTCTCTTTCTTTTTGAAGGTCTAAGTACGGATATTTCCCGCTAAGTTCGTCTATTTTTAACACAATTTGTCCTAAAAAACGCTTATACTCAGGTGAATTGGGGTGAAAAGGTTTATGTGCCAACGCTTTCTGTATCTTGCCGCAATCTTCTGCCACTTTCAGTGCCGTTTCCGAGAAACAGGTCTGTTTGAACTTCTCCCAAATATAGTCGACAGCCACCGGCGAGGGATGTAACATATCATCCGCATAGAAACGGTAGTCGCGCAGTTCGTCAAGCATGAGTTCATAAGCGGGAAAGTAGCTTACCAAATCCGGAAACATTTCCTGCAAACGCTCGATGGCAAGCAACAACACGGCCTTACTGAGTTGATTGGCGTGCAAACCATCACGCACATGGCGAATGGGACTCACGGTAAAAATCACTTTCAGTTGCGGGTTGAGATTCCAAAGGGTATTCAGCAGGCATGCATACCTCTCTACTATCTCTTCTACCGTAAGTCGCCGGCACCAAAAACACGATTCAGGTAATTTATGACAATTAGCCACCACGCATCCGGCTCTTTCCGTTCGTCCGGATATCGTATGAGGAATAGAGCATTCCTCCTCCAATGTTGGCGGAAATTTGCCCTTCCACTCATACACCCATGCCGTTCCGAATGTAATCAGTAACGTACTTATATGCGGCATACGCTTGCATGCAGCCTCCAAGCGGCGGTTGATACGACGGAGCGTTTCTTCACTGTCGGCAGTAGAGAAGTCGCCGTGATGCATGGGACTGTGCCAGCAATCCCGGTAATAAAACAGTTCGCTTGCCTCATAGCGTTGTTCTTCGAGTATTTCGCACAAGGCAGTCGCAACGGACATCGGATTGTAGAGCACACCATACGGATTGACATCGCAACGGAACTTGGCTTCGAGCAATCTTGTACCGATGTTAGAGGCAAAACAAGAACCCATCAGCATGAGTTCATCTTCCTGCGAAAAGCGGGGTAAACCGGCAGGCAATGCAACGGGAGTGGAAAGAATCATCTTGGAGTTCGGTTATGACCGCATCATGCCCCGGCAAAGTGCATCAAGGCAGAGTACGGACGTAAAAGACAAAGGTACTCAATTATCAACCACTTCGCACGGTGTATGAAATAAAAAAATGTAAAAGAGGGGAGTGATTTCCCATAAGATTTTCTATTCAGAATCTATGAAGCCGATAGTCAGGGGATAGAGAAACAGATTAAATCACTTTTCCGCCATTTTCAAGAGGTCGGGACTAGCGTTTCTCTTCAATTTACCCTTCGATTTCGCTGAGTTCGAGCCAACGCATGGTTTTCTCTTCTATCAGTTCTGTCAATCCGGGTAGCCTTTTCGACTTTTCTGTCAACTCTTCTACCGAAAGCATACCGCTACAGAGAGCCTCCTCCATCGCCTTTTTCTCTTCTTCCAGCACACTGATTTCTTCCTCCAGACGTTCAAACTCCAATCGTTCCTTGAAGGTCATCTTTCGTTTCTCACCAGTTCTAATTCTTACCGCTTTATCTTCCGAGGATGATGACTTCGTTTCCGCCTCCTTGCGGACGCGCGTTTGTTCATCTTTCCAACAACGGTATTGCGTATAGTTACCCGGAAAGTCCCGGATATCCGCCTGTCCGTTAAATACCAGCAGATGATCCACTACCTTATCCATAAAATAGCGGTCGTGACTCACCACAATCACACACCCTTTAAAGGAATGCAAATATTCTTCCAAGACGTTGAGGGTTACAATGTCCAAGTCGTTGGTAGGCTCATCCAGCACCAAGAAATTAGGATTGCGCATCAGCACCGTACATAGATAAAGTCTTCTACGTTCTCCCCCGCTGAGCTTACCGATGTAGTTGTGCTGCACGTCAGGCGCAAACAGAAAGTGCTGGAGGAATTGAGAAGCGGTAAGCTTCTTGCCATTACCCAAATCTATAACCTCCGCTATATTCCGCACGGCATCAATTACTTTCATTTGTTCATCAAAGACAAGTCCTTCCTGCGAATAATAACCAAAACGCACGGTCTCCCCGATATCTATCGTTCCACTGTCGGGCTTCACCTCTCCCATCAGCATCTTGATGAAAGTAGATTTTCCCGTTCCGTTGTCTCCCACAATACCCATTTTTTCGTAGCGGGCAAATATGTACGAGAAATCTTCCAGTATCTTCAGATCTCCAAAAGACTTATACAGATGGTTTGCCTCAAAAATTTTGTTACCGATGTATGCGGACTTCACATCCAACTTCACATTACTTTCATCAAAACGCCTTTTTGCCACTTTCTCCAGTTCATAGAACGCCTCCTCTCTGTATCGCGCCTTGTGTCCGCGCGCTTGCGGCATGCGGCGCATCCATTCCAATTCCGTACGATAGAGATTGTTGGCGCGGGCCACCTCTGCATTCCGGGCAGTAATTCGTTCCTGGCGTTTCTCCAGATAATAACTATAATTTCCCTTGTAAGAATATAGTTGCCTGTCATCTATCTCGATTATCTCCGTACACACCCTGTCGAGAAAATAACGGTCGTGCGTTACCATCAACAGACTCAGGTTAGCACGACGGAGATATTCCTCGAGCCATTCAGTCATATCAAGATCCAGATGGTTGGTCGGTTCGTCCAGTATCAACAAGTCCGGTTCCGTAATCAACGCGTTGGCGAGAGCCACTCTTTTGAGCTGCCCGCCGGAGAGCTGCCCTACCGGTCGGTTCAGGTCTGTCAACTTCAGGCGGGATAATATTTGTTTCGCCTTCTGTTCATATTCCCACGCGTTTTCCTGATCCATTCTTGTCAACAGATTCTCCAAGCCGGGGTTTCCGGGCGTATTCATACACTCTTCATACTCCTTAATCAAATCTACGGTGCTGTTACCGTGATGGAAACAGGCCTCGAGTACGGTCAGTCCGGCAGGATAATCCGGATTCTGTTCCAAATAACCCACACGTAGGTCCCGACGAAAGGATATTGTTCCCTCGTCGTAACTTTCTTTACCGGCAATGATATTGAGAAGAGTTGTTTTACCGCTTCCGTTTTTGGCTATCAGACCCAAACGCTGCCCAGCCGAAATACCCAGCGACACATTGTCCAAGAGAAGGAGGTCGCCGAACGATTTTGTCAGATTCTCTATCTGAAGATAGCTTTCCACTTGTGATTTCTATAATTCTATATTCATATACGCCTCTACCAAGTTGCATGGATTACCTGACTTGACTTTACTCCATACCAACTTCATGGGATCTATTTGCTTGCCGCTGCCGGTATGTTGCAACACGGGAGCTTCCCTGTTTCCGTCAATGAGCGTTCTCCACTCCCATCCGTCCACCTCGTTGGCTAGGATTATGCATAGAACAATACCCAATGAGAGCCAAACATCTCTCTTCTTCGGTGAAAAAGTCTCGGCATCCATCACTTGCTGCATGAGCGGAATATCTTCTTCCATCCCCTGAAAGTCTTTTTTCAACCGCTCTTTCACCAATCGGGTCATCCATTCGTAGGCCTCGTTTATCTGATATATTTCGGCTATACGTATGGGAATGAGTTCGGGAGGATACTTCGCTCCCTGTTCCCGCACCTCCAAAGAGGCAATAATCCGTTCTGCCTCACAAATATCGTCACCTCTGCGAACAGTAAACGAGCATTCAAACAGCAAATCTCCCTTTCCTCCTATCCAAATGTGCGAGGTATAGAACGAGCCTTCTTCCTCGAACATCTCCCGCGAATAAGCAAAATCCATCTCCGCTACGGTATAGGCACTCGAAGAGAGATTTTCCCTTAGCTCCCGACTCACTGCATCACGGGCGTAGTTAGCATCTTTTCCCCGGTATGCAGATATCCGGAAGTTCCCGCTCCATTCGCCCGGATTATAAAAAAGAAAAGAATCTTCGCCCGATTCAAACTCGTTCCAATCGGCGGGATACAGCATTGAGAACCATGCTCCCGGAGAAATAAACTTCTTGTATTGTTCCATGATATTCATCTATTTGCGGCAACAGGACAAAACCTTATGCCGACAAAAGTAATACTACCCCTGCTGATATGCAAAAAAACACTTTAAAAACCCATATACGACTTCTCTCATCAATACACTTATATCCGGGACGGACATGTGGACCCATCAAGAAGAGAAAGAGCAACGAAGTCAATGTCCCGACACACCGAACTTAAAGACTGTTTCCGACAAGAACTTTTCGCCCGGACGCAGCAAAGTAGTGGGAAAATGCGGTTGATTGGGACTGTCGGCAAAATGCATGGTCTCGAAACAAACGGAGTTTCTATACGGATAGAAGACTCCTCGTTTGCCTTTCACCTTTCCCTTATGTCCATTGGCTGTATAGATGTGCAGCGCAGGTTCGGTTGTGTATACTTCCATCGTGCGTCCACTACCCTCATCTATCATAATTCCCGCCTTGTGAAGCTTGGCGGTATGTTTTTCACGATTCAACTTCCACGCGTGGTCATACCCTCCGGTTACTCCCAGTTGAGCGTCCACAACGTCTATCCGTTCACCCATCTTCCGGTATTCACGAAAGTCAAAAGGAGTATTCGCCACAGGCAGGAAACGCCCAGTCATGCACTTGTCGGAATTGTACTCCGCAATGCTGTCTCCGAATATACGTATGGATGCGTCGAGCACACTATGCGAGAGGTCTCCGCTGAGGTTGAAAAAGGAGTGGTTGGACGGATTCAGCACCGTCGGTTTGTCCGTAGAGGCTTCGTAACTTACGGACAACGCATTATCTCCGTCTAATGTATACACAACACGGATAAGCAAATTTCCGGGGAATCCGTTTTCGCCATCGGGCGAGAAGTATTCCAGATGCAAAGACCGTTCATCATGTTTCTTCACCCGCCACACTCTATCGGCAAACCCGGGATAACCGCCATGCATGCAATGCCCGTTGACACCCGCCTGTAATTTATATTCAACTCCCTCAATGATGCAACGGGCATTGGTAATCCGCCCGATGTATCTTCCTACTACCGAACCGAAATTCTGGCGAATCCGCCAGTAGTCATGAATGTTATCGAAACCGCATACAACATCCTCATATCTGCCTTCGCGATCGGGAACATACACCGATACGATTCTGCCGCCATAATTGGTTACGCAAACCTCCATCCCACTTGCATTATGCAGGCGGTAGAGGCGCACCTTCCGCCCGTCTATTTCCGTATGGAACTTTCGCGATGAGAGTCCCGAACGTGAAACAAAACCTTTCGATACGCACGAGGCAAACAACAGGAAAAGAAATACGACACCCGCACTCCGTATCTTATGCGCAGCCATACTCATTTCTTGAGGAAATCCGGACGCATGGGACTGAAGGTATCTATCAAAACACCCTCTTCCAAACAGACGCATCCGTGAATCACGTCCGGCGTTTTAAACAGGCAGTCTCCTTCAGAAACCACCTTAGTCACCCCATCTACCGTAAATTCAAATTTACCTTTTGCCACATACGTGGACTGGCTCTGATAGTGACTGTGCAGGGCACCTACCGCCCCTTTCTCAAACACGACTTTCACCATCATCAGTTGTCCGTCATATCCCAATATCTGACGTTTGATACCGGCTCCCAAATCTTCAAAGGGAACATCTTTTCCAAAAACGAATGCTTCACTTCCCGTTCTTTTCATTTTCTTATTTCTTTTGTTCACTAAAAAACATGTAAAATATGCCCCGGTTCTCCTATCTGCACCTTATACTTCATGCCCCTATCGGCTCTCCGGCTGTACTACTTTCCAATGGGCTGAATCTTCCTCCGGACTTCTTTCGATATTTCCAGAAACATATAGTTGAGTTTACCGGAATGAATCTCCTGCTCGTGCTGCCGATATTTATCGGAGGCGTATTCCTTTGATTTACGAAATGTGATGAGAGACATCTGGTTTTGCGTCTTTCCCACCATCGTGGAGTCCAATTGCTCATCAGGAAAGAAATCATCCAAATCCACGTCACCTATCATTGTGGTTTCAAGGAAATTCATTTGTTTTCGTCCGGCATCCGTATAGTAGCCCACAAACATATGTCCCGGGGTACGTATCAATATAGGTTCGATGTTAATGGCACGGAGCAGCGAGGCAAAAAGCACACTGCCATCCACACAGTTGATCTGGGACGACTCCAACGCATCGTCGAATGTGCGAACCCGCTGTGAATACACCACATTGCTGGAGAGGCTTGTATTAGACACCGAACTGTAGCGAAACTTCCGCTTCTGCAACACATTCCATAGCGCATACACCTGCTTGTCCACATTGGTGGAATTGCCTCCCTGATAACCGGAGAAACGGCTTACGATACGCGTATTCAATGCTTCCAGAAGCAGCTTGTCAATCATTGGATTTTCCTCATTGACATAAGCCGCAAAGAATATTCCCGTGTCGTGGAAACGGGTTCCGTTGGTCACATAGCCCAACAGACACTCGTTTATTCCCCGGAAGGAGAAAGTACGTACCTTCTGTCCCAAGTTTTTTCCATTCATCTCCACATGCACGGCAATGCTCACCGGCTCCGCCTGGGTATTACTGCGCAATGCCTCATAGTTCCATATTATGTCGGGGTAAACAATGTAGTCCGTACGCGGCTTAGCCAAAATGAACTCCGACACAGAGCGACTGAAAAAAGGAGTTTCGGCCACTTCGATACGCACGCGGCTGTATGAGCTACCCGAACGTATTTTCACGGCGATACAGGATTTCGGATTGCCTACATAAAGCGAGTCGGCAGGAAGAATGACCTGAGCATCTGTGGTGGCAACAGACAAGATAGCGGAAGGGAAAACATTTCCTCCCAAATCGTCTACTATCTCAAAGGCGGAATCCGGAGAAAATATGCTTTGCCAGAAGTAATTGGCTACCAGCAATAAAGAAAGTACGAGTATCACCACCGAATACCATTTTCGCCACCACGGTATCTGCGTCTCTTTGCCGCTCATAAAACGAATACATTATAAAGTGTTATCAAGGCACAAATATAATAGATTCCCGTCGAATGATACCGTTTGCACATGAACAGTATGCGTAAGATAGCCGTTATTTACGGTTTATTAAAAAAGAAAGACGCTTTCTTGCTTTCTGCCGGATTCTTTCTATATTTGCAGCGTATGGTTCGCCGTTTTCATCCGATTGCGGCGATTAAAAGGGAATTAGGTGAAAATCCTAAACAGTCCCGCTGCTGTAAGTTTCACTGAATGTTGCAGGCATTTACTGCTCTAACACCACTGGTTTTACCGGGAAGGTCGCCTGCCAACAGAAACGAGTCAGAAGACCTGCCATGCAATACAATAATCATAGCTTTCGAGGAAAAAGCGATGAGTGTCTGACGGAGGCGGTTTCCGCCACTATTCCATTCATCCAATCTCTTTCAAAGAAAGTAAAAGATGATAAACTCTGCCAAGTTTATTATGTGATGTCCGGCCGAAGGGATTTCGTCCGGACATTTTATTTATACGGATTCTTGTACGGGTCAGAAGTCACGCCTGCCAGGTAAATACGAAGTCCGGGTGCAGAAGATAGCGTATATGAAACCGGAGACGAAGGGGGGTTCTGTATTCTTCGGCAAGGAAAAAACCTTGTTCGGCTACTTCGAAAGGAAAGATACGGAGATGTTCGCGAAAGTCGACTTCCGGAGTAGACATGCACTTAAACATTACCTCTTTGGCAGACCAGTGAAGCAACAAAGACCAAAGGTCAGTGCCCTGATACGGAGCGGGAAGCTCATCGGGACGCATGTATTTGGCAGAGATTCTGCGTATGCGGTCGGCAAAGTGCTCGATATCTACTCCCACACGCTGCCCCTGCCTGCCGATAAGCACCGCCGCATATCCGAGGGTGTGCGATATGCTTATGCTCAAGCGTTCTCCGGGCAGATAAGGTTTCCCATCCGGATTATAGGAGATTCGCTTCTCTTCGCCAAGCATTGCAAATAACAATACGCGCGTCGACAGCCATTCCAAACGACGCTGTCCGGAGCGGAAAGTTTCCGCTTCTTCTTCATAGAAAGTACGGCGGGGAAGCATGGCAAGCAATTCATCCGGCGACTCTTCCATCTTCCATACCGCCCATTGAAAAGAGTCCTCGGCGTGTGTCATCAATAAAGGCATACTTTACGAGATGTGTTTATTCTTTCTCCTGGGAAGAAACCGTAGCAGAGGGAGGGATCATCCGGGTTACTTTCACCTTAAGGATGCGACGGTTATCCATTTCGAGGACTTCAAATTCGTATTCTCCGTAGGCAACTTTCTCGTGTAAAGCGGGAAATTCTCCCTTGAGTTCCAATACCAGTCCGGCGAGTGTATCCGCATCGCCCGAAGCATCTTCGAAAACACTCTCGTCGATGCGCGTAATCTTGTAAAAATCGGTCAGCTGCGTTTTGGCCTCGAAAATCCAGGTATGGTCGTTAAGTATCACATAGGTGCGTTCTTCATCGTCATATTCATCATGAATCTCACCTACAATCTCTTCGATGATATCCTCCATCGTCACAATACCGGAAGTCCCGCCGAATTCATCTACAACGATGGCTATATGTATTTTATTCGCCTGAAAGTCTCGCAGCAGGTCATCAATCATCTTCGTCTCAGGAACAAAATAGGCGGGGCGAATGAGGGATTGCCACCGGAAGTTGTCTCCCTTCCCCAGATGGGGCAGCAGATCCTTGATATAGAGTATGCCTTTAATATTGTCTCGTGTGCCCGAATAAACGGGGATGCGTGAATAAACATTCTCCACGATACACTTGAGTACTTCCTTGAAAGGGGTACGTATATCCAAATCGATTACATCCAGGCGGGAAGTCATTACCTCCTTCACCGTTTCTCCTCCGAAACGAATGATTCCCTCCAGAATATTATTTTCTTCGGAGAGTTCCGCCTTGTCCGTCAGTTCCAACGCATGCGAAAGTTCGTCTACCGATATGGGATGGCTTTTGCGGACAATACGCCTGTTCAGAAACGACGTGGAATGAACCAACAGGGAAGATAAGGGATAGAACAATGTGCGGCACAGGGAAATTCCCGGTGCGGCAAGCCTGCTGAAACGAAGAGGCGATTGTGCCGAACATATCTTAGGCATGATTTCCCCGAACAGGAGGAGGAGGAAAGTAAGAACAACCGTGAGGATGAGAAACTCGGCAAGCGGCGAATGAAATTCAAACACGCTCATGAAAAAGAAATTACAAAGCATGATGATGGTCACATTCACCAGATTGTTCATAATCAAAATGGTCGCCAGCAGGCGTTCGGTATCGCCCAGTAGATTGCTTATCCGCTCGTCGGAAGGATGTTTTCTTTCGGATATCGCATTCAGATCAGACGGAGAGAGGGAGAAAAAAGCAATTTCCGAGGCCGAAGCAAAGGCGGAAAGAAGCAACAGAAGGGCTGCCAAAAGGATGGCTATAAGCGCGGAAACGGTAGGCGGCTGTATGGAGACACCTTCAAAAACGAGTGCCAACTGGCATAAATAAGCGTCAGGATCCAAAGGGTTGTTTTTTAGTTAAACTTATCAGAACGGCAAATCGTCCGTCGTATCGCCCTGCACGTCGGATTGTCCCCGGTCATTGACCGGAGAAGTTCCGGTGGCAGGTTGAGCAGCAGGCGTGGCGCCCACGGTTGCCTTAGGAGAAAGCATCTCCATGGAATCAACGAAAATTTCGGTAATATAACGCTTGGCACCCGATTGATCATCGTAAGAACGGGTTCTTATTTTTCCTTCCACATAGAGTTTGTCACCTTTGTGCACGTATTTCTCCGTCGTTTCGGCCAATCCTCTCCAAAGTACTAAATTATGCCATTCCGTACGTTCGGGCACTTGAGTTCCGTTGGGTAAGGTGTAAGCCCTATCGGTAGTTGCCAAAGGGAGTGAAGCCACTGCCACTCCGCTATCCAGATATCTCACCTCGGGGTCCCTGCCCACATGTCCAAGCAATATTACTTTGTTTACCGACATACTTCAATTATCTTTTTGCTGCCAAAAATAAAGAGAATTATTTCACCATGCAAGATATAGTACCTGTTTTTATCCATGCCCGGCAAGGAAGTTATGCACCAAACGCGACATGGCGAAACGTTCCCACTCGCCCTCGGCAATGCGGATGTAACCGGGAAAGGAAGCCGACTTCTCCGGCAGAATCATTTCGTAAAAGTTTGTGTATATCACCCGGTGCGAAAGCACGTGCTTCACGTTGGGGCAAACAAGCCTGAGAGTGAACGTCTCATTCTCCGCCAACTGTCCGTGCAGTTCGGGCAACTCCCTGAAAGCGTCTTCAGACAGCAACGACTCCGTTTCTATCAGCGGAAGTTCATAGAGATTCCGCCAAATGTCACTCTGCGTACGCTTCCTGATAAGGATATCTTTCCCTGTCCGCACATATATGTAATTGAAGAAGCGATTGACAGTTTGAGGTTTACGCCGCTTGACCGGCAGTTCCATGACCCTTCCCGACCTCAAGGCGGAACAACTGTCCGCCAACGGACAAACCATGCAATCGGGAGTCTGGGGCACGCACTGCACCGCTCCGAAGTCCATGATTGCCTGATTGTATGTGGAAGGAGAGGCTCGATATAACATTTCATCCGCCATAGCCGCAAAGAGTCTCTTCCCTTCCGCACCGTCTATGGGTGTGTCTATCCCGAAGTAACGTGCAAGAACCCTGTACACGTTACCGTCCACTACCGCATAAGGCATATTATAGGCAAACGAGCAGATAGCGGCTGCCGTATAATCTCCCACTCCTTTCAGACGTCGTACATCTTCATATGCAACAGGAAACTCCCCCTCCATGCTTTTTGCCGCGGCGTGCAGATTGCGTGCCCGCGAATAATACCCCAATCCTTGCCAGCACTTCAGCACATCGTCTTCCGGAGCCGCAGCCAAAGATGCCATATCCGGGAAACGTTCCACAAAGCGCAGGTAGTAGTCGTATCCCTGAGCGACACGAGTCTGCTGGAGTATAATTTCGGATATCCATATACGATAAGGATCGGTGGTTTCCCGCCAAGGCAATATGCGCTTGTTTATCGAATACCACTCCAATAGAGTTTTTGTGAAAATGGAATTTGACATGTCTCCCACCTTGTTTCATTAATCAATCTCCGACTTGGATGTGCAAAAGCCCTCCTTGTCTTAAAAAAACATCTGTATGATATACCCGGAAAACCGCACCTGCACGGTATCCGAACCATACGGACACGGTTCCCGAACCACACGGGAGATGTTTCCGGAACCACACGGGTACGGTAGGAACAGCATTTCCACTATCACATAAAAGACTGTATACCAATCATCTAAACCAAATCAAAAGTTTCTCTTCAATTACATTGAATCGAACCAAGTAAAATCTGTCTCAAGTTCGGGAAAGCTACCCATTCAATCTTTTATACCCGGACTGTATCCATGTTCTCAGAATCCGGTTTGCGCCGATACTCGATGGTCTCGCATAGCATACAAACAAAAAACAGTCGTCGCCGCAAAACTACATCTTTTCATCAGAAGCGCCATTACGACAAAAGTGTTTTTTTGAAAATAGTCCGGAATATATTTTTCAGAGAATACAAAAAGCTATATATTTGCAGTCCAAAAAATTAGGAAACTATAGTAATAATATTTTTTTAGAGAAAAAATGACTAAAGCTGATATTGTAAACGAAATTACAAAGAGCACCGGGGTTGACAAAGCCACCGTACTTACTACCGTTGAAGCTTTCATGGACGCGGTAAAAGCATCTTTGGCGAAAGAGGAAAACGTTTATCTTCGCGGATTTGGTAGCTTTGTGGTAAAGAAAAGAGCGCAAAAAACTGCACGCAACATCTCCAAAAACACCACAATCATCATTCCGGAGCATAATATCCCTGCATTCAAACCAGCAAAGACATTCACACTTGCCGTGAAAAAATAAAAAATATTGAAATATTAAGTATTAACCATTTAAACGATTGAAGCTATGCCTAGCGGAAAAAAGAAAAAAAGACATAAAATGTCTACGCATAAGCGTAAAAAAAGACTAAGAAAAAACAGACACAAAAGCAAAAAGTAATTCTTAGTCTGAAGACAGAAATAAAGAACAAACTTGTTAAGCTATTTGTCTTGCGGGTTTGTTCTTTGTTTAAGAACACCATTGCAGCCGCATAAGAAGAGCCGCCCTTTCGACAAGCGATTCCTGCGGCTTTAATCTCATCTTATTTTATTAAAAACAACTATTGTGACAAGCGAACTCGTTGTAGACGTACAACCCAAAGAGGTCTCCATCGCCCTGCTCGAAGACAAGAGCCTGGTGGAACTTCAGAGCGAAGGTAGAACCCTATCTTTCTCTGTGGGCAACATGTATTTGGGGCGGGTAAGAAAAATAATGCCCGGCTTAAACGCCTGCTTCGTGGACGTGGGTTACGAGAAAGACGCTTTTCTTCATTATCTGGACTTAGGTCCTCAGTTCAACTCTTTACAGAAATTCGTAAAGCAAACCTTAAGCGACAAGAAAAAAACTCCTCAAATCACCAAAGCATCCATCCTTCCCGACCTCGATAAAGATGGCACGATTGCCAACACACTCAAGGTAGGACAAGAAGTGATGGTGCAAATCGTCAAAGAACCGATTTCCACCAAAGGACCGCGCCTCACCTCTGAGATTTCATTTGCAGGCAGGTATCTGGTGTTGATTCCATTCAACGACAAGGTGTCCGTTTCGCAAAAAATCAAGTCGAGCGAAGAGCGTGCACGACTTAAACAACTGCTCATGAGCATCAAACCCAAAAACTACGGAGTGATTGTTCGCACTGTGGCAGAAGGCAAGCGCGTAGCGGAACTGGACGGTGAATTGAAAGTATTGGTAAAGCATTGGGAAGATGCCATATCCCGGATACAGAAATCAACCAAACTTCCGACACTTATATTCGAAGAGACCAGTCGCACAGTCGGTTTATTGCGTGATTTATTCAACCCTTCTTTCGAGAAAATTCATGTAAATGACGCAGCCGTATTTCACGAAATAAAAGATTACGTAACGCTCATTGCTCCCGAACGGGCCGACATCGTCAAGCTCTACAAGGGACAACTCCCTATCTATGACAACTTCGGTATTACCAAACAAGTCAAAGCCTCGTTCGGTAAAACAATCTCCTACAAAAGTGGAGCATACCTCATTATCGAGCACACCGAAGCGCTACACGTAATAGATGTGAACAGCGGCAACCGCATAAAAAACGCCAATGGACAGGAAGCGAATGCCCTTGAAGTGAATTTGGGCGCCGCCGATGAAATAGCACGCCAACTGCGGCTTAGAGACATGGGGGGTATCATCGTCGTGGACTTTATCGACATGGGCGAGGCGGAAAACAGACAAAAGCTTTACGAACGCATGTGTGCGAACATGCAAAAGGACAGGGCAAGACACAACATCCTTCCGCTCAGTAAGTTCGGACTGATGCAAATCACTCGCCAAAGAGTACGTCCGGCAATGGACGTAAACACCGCTGAGATTTGTCCGACATGTTTCGGAAAAGGCAGCATCCGGTCGTCCATCCTGTTTACCGACACATTGGAAAGCAAGATAGACTACCTTGTGAATAAACTGAAGATAAAGCAATTCTCGTTACACATCCACCCTTACATCGCCGCATACGTCAATCAGGGTTTCATATCGATGAAACGCAAGTGGCAGATGAAATACGGTTTCGGTTTCAACATCATTCCAAGCCAGAAACTGGCTTTTCTGGAATATATCTTCTACACTCCAAACGGAGAAGAAATAGATATGAAAGAAGAAATCGAAATCAAGTAAAATAACCTTTTAACGACATGACAATGGAGGTGTGTCGTAATGCACGATGCACCTCCTTTTT
>JBHADT010000025.1:0-31415 GCA_041855205.1 Bacteroides sp. | reverse complement strand
TTAGCTCATCTGGCTAGAGCGCGACACTGGCAGTGTCGAGGTGATGAGTTCGAGTCTCATACGCTCCACCCCTTTACGTAACAAAGAAGCATCTTGCATCGTTTATATCACGACATTAACTCCTTAATAGCAAGATACTGTATTTTTCCTCTCTATCTCTCTTCCCCTTTTTAAAGATATCCTCTTTGTTCAATCTTTTTCACATGAGTTTTACCTGATTGGGCTGTTAGCATAACAACGGCTATTTCTTTTGTTTGGTTTTATCATCACTTATCATCAACTACAACTTAATCTACCCGAACACAGCGTATTCAGGCAACATTATCTTTCTTCTCACTGCAACCAGTGTTATAAGAACACATAAATAATTATAATTTTGCAAGCAAAGCAGCATACAAGATTATGGAGCATAAAGATGAAACAGCCGTAAAATCCCTGATTGATTTTTTCGGAAAGATTATTTCTCTCAAAGACGAGGAGAAACAGATTATCAATGAGTTTTTCCAACCCCGTTTATATCGCCGGCGACAGTATCTGTTACAAGAAGGTGATAGCTGCAGACATCTCAACTTCGTTGTGCGTGGTTGTTTGCGTATGTACAATACAGATGAGAAAGGAAATATACACATTATACAATTCGCTGCTGAAAATAATTGGATAGCCGATCTCGGTAGCCTTTACAACCACACGCTCTCATCTTTCAACATTGAGGCACTGGAAGATACCATGGTGCTGCAAATAGGCTTTCAGCATCTTACTGAACTTTATACGCAAACTCCAAAATTCAACCGTATATTCAGGGTACTGATAGAAAATGCCTACATCATACTGCAAGAGCGCCTCTTGCAAAGCATAAGTTATTCCGCGCAAGAGCGTTATCTCTCATTCACAGCAACCTATCCGCACTTGCTCAATCGGCTGCCGCAAACACAGATAGCCTCATATCTCGGCATCACTCCCGAATTCCTAAGTAAACTGAAAACGGAAATGCTCAAAAACTCATAAGCATCAACCATTCTCTTTCAGACTTAATCCACATTAAGAGTATTTCTTAAACTACATCATTGCTATAAGCGCTGATTCCACCCTTACTTTGCATCTGAGTTTTCAAAGAAACATTATTCATCATTAAAGTAAAAACAATATGCAAAGTTCAACGAGGGTAGCCATTATCGGCTTAGGAAACATTGGTCAGGCAATAGCCGGGAATCTCAACAAATCCAATCGTCCGTTTATCGTAGCAGGACGTGACATTTTCAAGACGCAAGAAATAGCCGGAAAATGGAAGTGCGCAAAAGTAAAAGAAATAGCAGATGCCGTGAAAGAAGCAGATGTCATCATTCCCGCTATCTATTTCCAGCCATTGGGAGAGTTCATCCGGCAATATGCCAATCAACTGAGAGGCAAAACCATTATAGATCCTTCAAACCCCATCGCCCCCGATGAGAACAGCGGATTTAAGAAAATCATCGGTGAGAAAGAATCCGCAGGGGAAATTCTGGCACTCCAACTGCCCGAAGGGGCTAAACTAGTAAAGGCATTCGGAAGCCTAAGCGCGACATCATTGGCAGGCTCCGCCTTCCAATCACCCGAAAGAGCAGTGCTTTTCTATGCAGATTGTCAAGGAGAGAACCCGGAGGTGGAGCAACTAATCAAAGACTGTGGATTTGAGCCACTCCGGATAGGCGGTTTGAATACGGCTATCCGTATGGAAGTTTTTGGCGATCTGCATGAGTTCGGAGCATTGGGTAAACCTGTTACATTGGCAGAAGCCAAGTCAAAAATATAAAATCAATCCCATAAAATCAGTATAAGAAGAAAAATGAGAAAGTACATTTTATCAGCCGTCGTTACAATAATGTTTGTTTCTACGCATCAAGCAACAGCACAAAGCAAATTTGAAGTAACCAACTTCAATGATTTCAAACTTCACACCTACATTACTGCCGATCCGCTTGGCGACATGGCTTACATTATCGAAGGAGAGAAAACTCTCACAATACTCGAACCAGCCGCTTTTGTTGAAAACATCAAAGAAATGAAAACCTACATCGACAAACTTCAAAAGCCCATAGAAAAAGTCATCGTCAACTACCACGTTGCAGGATTAAGTGCCTTTGATGCCGATAAGTACATTGCGGTAGAAGGGATGCCTGAGTTTGTTAAAGGCGACGTCTATAGCGGAATGATGAAAAATTTTGCCGCTTCCTTCGGCAATGCCATGGATACACAAGGTAAAGTCCCATCTAAAGTTATAGCTAAAAACTCTATTGAAAACTTCTCGGGAGTTGAGTTTAGATTTCATGGTGGAGCTACTTCCGACTTTCCCGCATCGAGCATTCTCATAGGCAAAAAAGTTTATTACATCCATTTTACCCCTGTTGAAGGAATGCATATCAGCGGTTTACAAATTACCGGACGCGATGCCGTGAAAGCATACCTTTCGGAACTAAAGAGAGCCCAAACATCAGGTGCCACTCACTTCATCGGCGGGCACGGTATACAGATCGCCGGGAAAAAGGACGTTGATTTCCAAGTGGCTTATCTCATCAAGATGCAACAAGCGCTCTCCTCTCAATCTGAAAAGGAGGGATTCATCGCTGAAATGAAGAAAGCATTCCCCACTGCCATCGCCGAAGAGAATCTTACCGCGGTAGCCGATAATTTGTATAAATAGAAACCACCAACAATATCCGAAAAAGGACAGCCAAATTTGGTTGTCCTTTTTATTTGCCCATAAAACAAACAAGGAACCGAGCTTGGGAGCCGATTCCTTATTCTTTGCGGAAGCTGGGGGATTCGAACCCCCGGTACGGTTGCCCGTACGTCAGTTTAGCAAACTGGTGGTTTCAGCCACTCACCCAAACTTCCTAATCCGAGCGCATTCTTCCGAAATGCGATGCAAATGTATAGTAAACTTTTGAACTTTGCAAGTCTTTAGAATCTCTTTTTTACTTATCAGAAAAGAGTTTCAAGATAGAAGAGAATTATATTCGCCGCTAATAAGAATACAATCAGAGATTTTGATTGGATTTTATTCTTAATCCGTATTATCTGCTCGACATCAACTTTCTGGAAACGGTGTAAGAAAAAGAGTTCGCCTACCTCAAGAAGACACATTAAAGGCTATCTTCAGATGTTTTTCCTTTTTTCGAACTTACCGCATACTGTGATTCCACCTATCCGTTTCCAACAGTTATTGCAGTGATTCTATATCGTAAAAAAGACCTCATCTGCTCTCACGCCAAGAAACAGATGAGGTATATCCAATACTTTCCGGTTACTTACACAGCCTCAATGCTTCCGGAAAATTATCATTCAGTTCAGTACTTATTATACGAAACAATCTTTTCTTTGGATTTCCTGGCTTTTTTTCTCTTTCCCTTGGCAGGATATCCGATAGCGATATCTAACAACAATCGTTTGGAAGAAGGGATACCGACCAGACTCTTAATGTCTTTCTCGTCAAACCAACCTAAAATGCAAGAGCCCAAACCTTCGCTTTCAGCCGCCAATGCAATATGAGCTGTAACAATGCCGATATCTATCAAAGGAAAATACTTATCTTTTATTTTTGCGCCCAAGAAAGAGGTCAGATTGGCTGATTCTTCAACTACAAGTATGTGCACGGGGGCTTCTTTGGCAAATTTATTCATTCCCAAACCAGCAGTGGCCTTACCTACCTTACGTGCCAGCTCCGGCTCCGTTACCACCACAAACTTCCAAGGTTGCGCATTGCAAGCCGATGGCGCCAAACGGGCGGCTTCGAGAATCCGTTCCAACTTGTCCGGCTCCACGGACCGGGAAGTGTCGTATGCACGATCACTCTGTCGCGAGGTGACTAATTCCAGAAAGTCCATAAGCACTCTTCCTTTATTTATACTGCAACATGCGGCTGATGTACTTGCCAATGATGTCAAACTCCAGATTCACCACGCTCCCCTGCTTGATGTTGCAGAAATTGGTATGTTCAAACGTATAAGGGATAATGGCAACCTGGAAAGAATCGTCCGTCGGGTTGCACACAGTCAGGCTCACCCCATTTACGGTGACAGAACCTTTATCCACCGTTATATAACCACGCTTCGCCATTTCGGGGTTGCACTCGTAACGGAAAGTAAAGTAATAGCTTCCGTCTGCGTCTTCCACTCCCGTACAAGTAGCCGTTTGGTCTACATGCCCTTGCACAATGTGCCCGTCCAGCCTGCCATTCATGAGCATACTGCGCTCTACGTTCACTTTATCCCCTACCTTCAGGAGCCCGAGGTTGGAACGCTCCAAGGTCTCTTTCATGGCGGTAACGGTGTAAGTGTCATCGGTAAGCCGGACAACGGTAAGACATACACCGTTATGAGAGATACTTTGATCTATTTTCAGTTCGTTCACAAACGTGCATTTCAAGGTAAAATGCACATTCTCCTGCTCTTTCACCAATGCTACCAATGTAGCACATTCTTCTACTATTCCGGAAAACATATCTTTCTGTTTTTAGTTGGTTGTTCTGTTTTTTCATACACAAGCGCCTGAAGAAAGCATCTTCTCGAAACTCCCATTCAAGCACTCCGTTTTAGAATCCGTACATCCTCTCCCTCAGTTCCTTGATGTGTTCGGAAGTGATGTACTCATCATACTCCATCATTTTATCTATAATACCATTAGGAGTCAACTCTATGATGCGGTTTGCCACCGTTTGTATAAACTCATGATCGTGCGATGAGAAGAGAATATTACCTTTGTATGATTTCAGATTATTGTTAAAGGCTTGAATGGATTCCAAATCAAGGTGATTGGTAGGCGTATCCAGTATCAGACAGTTGGCATTGCGAAGTTGCATGCGCGCAATCATACACCGCATCTTTTCACCTCCGGACAACACACTCGCTTTCTTAAGCACTTCCTCACCGGAGAATAACATTCTTCCCAAAAATCCTTTCATGTAAACCTCATTGCCTTCTCCGAACTGGCTCAACCAATCTACCAGATTCAGATCCGTATTGAAGTAGGCTGTGTTATCCAAAGGCAGATAGGCGGTTGTAATAGTCACCCCCCAATTGTAATGACCTTCATCCGGTTTTATCTCACCATTGATAATACGGAATAAAGAGGTCATGGCACGCGGATCGCGCGAAAGAAACACGATTTTGTCTCCCTTCTCCACATTGAAATTAAGATCGCGGAACAGCAAAGTACCGTCTTCCAACGTCTTTGTCAATCCCGCCACCTCAAGTATCTGATTGCCCGGTTCGCGTTCGGGTGTAAAGATGATACCGGGATACTTACGTGAAGAAGGCTTGATTTCCTCCACATTCAGTTTCTCAAGCATTTTCTTACGACTGGTAGTCTGTTTGCTCTTGGCCACATTGGCACTGAATCGTCTGATAAACTCTTCGAGTTCCTTTTTCTTCTCCTCTGCTTTTGCTTTCTGGTTTTGTTGCTGACGCAAAGCCAACTGACTCGACTCGTACCAGAAGCTATAATTACCTGCAAAAAGATTGATTTTCCCGAAGTCTATATCGACGGTATGCGTACACACGGAATCCAAGAAGTGACGGTCGTGGCTGACTACGAGCACCGTGTGCTCGAAGTTGGAAAGATACTCTTCCAACCACGTTACGGTTTCCATATCCAGGTCATTGGTCGGTTCATCCAGCAGCAAATTATCGGGATTACCGTAAAGAGCCTGCGCCAACATGACCCGTACTTTTTCCTTTCCGCTTAGGTCCTGCATCAGCAGGTAGTGCTTATCTTCCTTTATACCCAACCCGCTCAGCAAAGCCGCCGCATCGCTCTCGGCATTCCAGCCGTCCAGTTCCGCAAACTTCTCCTCCAGTTCGGAGACCTTCAGTCCGTCTTCATCCGTGAAGTCTTCTTTCGCATACAACTCTTCGCGCTGTTTCATGATGTCCCACAAGACGGTATGTCCCATCATCACCGTATCCATTACCGTATACGCATCCCACTTGAAGTGGTCCTGACTCAACACGGAAAGACGCTCTCCCGGAGCTAACATAATGTTTCCCGTCGTAGGTTCCAACTCACCGGAGAGCGTACGCAGAAAAGTAGACTTACCCGCTCCGTTGGCACCGATGATGCCGTAGCAATTACCACTCGTAAATTTCAAATTTACATCATTAAACAACACTCGCTTTCCAAACTGGACAGAAACATTCGATACTGTAATCATTCTTTATGTTTAATCTCTAATAAATTCTTTTTTTGTTTTTACCCTCTCTTACCTATTCAAGTCAAGGAATGAGAAAGCAGATAAAAGCCGAAATAAGCCAATCGAAAGGCATAGCCACAATTGTTTCCTCCGAAACCGACATATCCACAAGCCTAACTTCTTAGTTTTCGGGTGCAAAGATAGGAATTTTCTTTATAAAAGTCTTCCGTGAGGTAATGCCGACATTATCCTAAGGACAAACGTCAGTATACAAACCGCTTATATCCGTCTGATTATAGCGCGCATATATCCGACCGGAAGAGACACTGTGTCTCCCGAAATGAAATTACTTTCAAGAGAAGATATTCGCTACGGAAAATATTTTGAAGAGCGGCACTGTGCAACGAATATGAAAAGCAAGCGGTTAAAAGGGGAACGGTCCATCTTCCGGTTTCCCGAAAGGATTGTCGGGCAAAGGCGGATAGTCCGGCGTAGGCACTCCGGTCGCATGTTCCGCATTGATTTTAGAGCCGAAAGTCGTGCCTCCCCCTTCTGCAGGTAAGGGAATAATCATATCATCCTCCGGATTCTGGAAACGGGTATATTGTCCGATGAACCTCAGACGCACATCACCTACCGCACCGTTACGGTGCTTGGCGATGATGATTTCTGCCATACCTCTCAGGTCTGTTCCATCCTGCGAGGTATATATCTTATAATACTCCGGACGATGAATAAAGCACACCATATCGGCATCCTGCTCGATGGCTCCCGATTCACGCAAATCGCTCAACTGCGGTCGCTTGCCCTCTTCCCCTTCGCGGTTCTCGACTCCACGGTTCAGCTGTGAAAGGGCTATGATGGGGATGTTCAGTTCCTTTGCCAAGCCTTTCAGCGAACGGGATATGGTACTCACTTCTTCCTGACGACTGCCGAAAGACATTCCACTGGCATTCATCAGCTGAAGATAGTCGATGATAATAATCTTCACACCGTGTTCACGCACCAGACGGCGGGCTTTCGTGCGAAGCTCAAAGACAGAGAGGGAGGGTGTGTCATCCACATAAAGCGGGGCATCGAGTAGGTTACGCAGCTTGTAATCGAGCTGTTGCCATTCATAATCAGCTAATTGCCCGCTTTTAATCTTTTCGCTGGGAATTTCGCACACATTGGATATCAAACGGTTCACCAACTGCACATTACTCATTTCCAGCGAGAACAGCGCCACCGGATTACGGAAATTTACGGCAATGTTCTTCGCCATGGAAAGCACGAAAGCCGTTTTACCCATGGCAGGACGGGCGGCAATGATAATCAAGTCGGAGTTTTGCCAGCCCGAAGTCATCTTGTCCAGCTTGGTGTAGCCGCTTTCCAGTCCGCTCAAACCATCGGTACGCGCAGCCGCTTTCTGAATGAGTTGATAGGCTTCAGAAATAACAGGATTAATCTGCGTATAATCCTTTTTCATATTTTGTTGGGAGATCTCGAAGAGCTTTCCCTCCGCTTCTTGCATCAAATCGTCCACATCGAGTGTCTCATCGAATGCCTTGCTTTGAATGTTACTGGTGAAAGTTATAAGTTCGCGTGCCAATGCTTTCTGCGCAATGATGCGCGCATGATATTCGATATGTGCGGAAGAGGCGACTTTACTGCTCAGTTGGGTTATATAGAAAGGACCTCCTATGTCTTCCAGAGTACCGTTTTTGGCAAGCTGTTCCTTGACGGTGAGAATATCCACTGGCTTTTGGTTGATAGCCAGATCCGTGATTGCGGCATAAATGAGTTGATGCCGGCGTTCGTAGAAAGATTCGGGACGCAGAATCTCACTGACCAGCGAATAGGCATCTTTCTCAATCATCAACGCACCCAACACGGCTTCTTCCAATTCCGGAGCCTGAGGCTGGATACGCCCATAGTCGGTAACCGGCTGTACTTTGTTTTTCGTATTGCTGCGAGGGGTTCTTCTCTGTTCTGCCATGAGCGAATTTTACTACATTTTCATTAATCAGGAAACAAAGATACGCCCATTCTTCCACACTACCCCACAATCAACAAGTAAATTTATTAACTTTGCATACACTTTTCAGTGAATAAGCCGGTTAAAAAGAACTGTTTCTTAGCTCAATCATATTCAAAGTAA
Organism: Bacteroides sp.; assembly: GCA_041855205.1. Classification (GTDB taxonomy): domain Bacteria; phylum Bacteroidota; class Bacteroidia; order Bacteroidales; family Bacteroidaceae; genus Bacteroides. The sequence continues at coordinate 23,112 of JBHADT010000025.1, read as the reverse complement.
AATCCTCATCCTTAAACTTTCCATATCGTATGCTTGTTTTTCCGAACGCTAAAATCAACCTGGGACTGCACATTGTAGAAAAGCGTCCCTCCGACGGCTACCACAATCTGGAAACCATTTTCTATCCCATTCCTCTGACCGACGCACTTGAAATCACGCCGCTACGGCACTGCGACAAGAAATATGTACTCCATCAATCAGGAGCAAAAGTGGAAACAGAGGCGGAGAACAACCTGGTTGTCAAAGCCTACAAACTGCTGGACGAAGAATTAGGACTCCCCCCGGTAGAAATCCATCTATTCAAAAGAATACCGTCGGGAGCCGGATTGGGCGGAGGTTCATCAGACGCTGCTTTCATGCTCAAGGGATTGAATGATTTGTTCGGTCTGGGATTGTCGACGGAAATGTTGGAAAGTTACGCTGTGCGTCTGGGGGCTGATTGTCCGTTTTTTATCCGCAACCAAGCCACTTTCGCCGAAGGGATAGGAGAAATATTTTCCTCCATCGGACTGTCATTAAGAGGCTACCAAATCCTCTTGGTAAAACCCGATGTATTCGTTTCCACCAAAGAGGCTTTTTCATTGGTGAAACCGCATAAACCGGAAGTTTCCCTGCAAGAGGTGATACAAACTCCCGTAGAAAGCTGGAGACAGTGTATGACGAATGACTTTGAAGCAAGTGTATTCGCACAGTTTCCCGCCGTTTCCGACATCAAGTCTCTGCTCTACAAACACGGGGCGCTATATGCCTCGATGAGTGGTTCGGGGTCTGCCGTTTTCGGGCTTTTCGCTCCGGAAAGCGTCATTCCCGAAATCGGGTTCGACAAACATGCTTTCGTATATAAAGGTGTCTTGGAATAAACAGCTCCCATAAACCTTACCTTCACGTGAACCTGACATAATCTGCAAAATATATTTTGATTACCGAATCAGCAGTAACTCCTCCCACACAGTCATAAATAACGGAAAATCAATTCGATAAAAGGAAAACTAAATATGTTTCCGCACCACACCCGTATGAGTCCGGAACCATGCTTGTCCGGTTCGAATACCGTGCCCGTGCGGTTCGAATACCGTACCTGTGTTGTTTTCCCAATATACGCTGCGGGTATCTCCGTGTCTTATCCGCAGCGGACGGGAAGCACCCCGCAGTCAGGGATGATTCCCGGAGAGTTTTCTTATCCCGCCCTTACGTAATCAATGAAAAAGGCGAGATTCTGAATTTCATGTTCCCCCCGGAAAACGTGAATGGCAGGGGTACTCCCCTCAACGGTGGAATTTGCCGCTTTTTTTACGGAGTCAATCTTACCGCTTTTTCCGATTAAGTTCAAATGTAATGAAAACCCCTTGATGGTCGCTCGGCCAACTCCGTCCAAATGGGAAAATGACGGGATCTTCTTTACTGTCTTTATCTCTTTTTCCGTATACAATATAGCCCTTAGGACCAAACAGCCCGGCTTTTTTAACATCCAACCATCCGTCGGGATAATAGTAGACGAAATCGATGCGCTCCCGCTCGTCCGCGTCAGGCGCCCAAGTGAGCGCTCCGGGAGAAACGTTTTTGTTGTTGGCCGGAAAAGTAAATCCCGGATAATTTACTGCATCGGGATGAATTACTCTGTATGCGTCTCTGAATCCGTATTTGTACAGTAAGGAAGAAACCTCCCAATTAATGACGCATCCATTATGCCCGAACAGGTTTGCCGTGTCGGCCTGCCAATCGAGATGAGAGGGTTCGTTGAAATCTCCGGCATAAATCACCGAAGAACCTTTGAGTATTTCAGTTGCGGCATCATCTATAAAATCCTGAGCAGACTCCATGCGCCCCGAAAGACGGCTGACTTGCAGTATGGTATCTACATCAATGATCGGAGCATCCAGTTTATTCCAGTCTTTGCTCCCATCGTTGTAACCTCTGGGATAGTAGCTGGTGTAATACCGATATTCGGAATGTGCAGAATAGACGGCTACCCGCTTTCCTTCTACATCGATTACGGCTTTAAATTGCCAACGGTTAATCCGCTGCTGCTCGATAATCGGATAACGGCTGATGACGGCTCTTCCGTCAATTTGGGCACTATAATAATTTAAATTCTTTTTTTTCAGGGCAGCTATCAGTTTAGGGATGACAGGATCATCGGCATCGCCTTTGTATAATTCGCAGAAAGTTGCAATGTCCGGTTTCAAGCCGGCAATCTGTCTAATCAGGGCTTGAGGCGCATCGGGAACTCGCGTACATTCTACCCAAAGGTTTAATTGCAGGAATGTGAGGCTTATCCTCTTCCCTTCTTCAGTGTGGCTGTCAGGTCCGACAGCCCTTGAATACTGAATATTGGATAAGAAGAAAAAGAAGAGCCAAGAAGAAATCCACAGCATCCGACCAATTATGGAGAAGACTTTATTCATTAGAATGTATATTTACAGATAAAGATAAACAGGTGTTTACCGGCATCTCTTAGTCTATCGCTTCTATTTTGACCAGAATGCTCGACCGGGGTTGTTCTAAAGAGAGTTCCAATCCCTCCATCAACTCATGTCCTTTCTTTATGAAACTTATACCTGTATTTTTATTAGTTAGCCGATAGTTTTTATCCTCTTTCAGCCCCTGAAGTTTCACGATATAAGTCCGGTTGGGCGAAGCCGAACGCCGGAAGCCGACGATATATCCACTTTCGTCCGACGGACGATGTAGTTGATAAACCATCCAAATGTCATCAGCCGTAATGTCTACATCTCCCGAACCGCTCAGCGGATAATAATCTTCATAAAAATAGGGACGCAGTTCATTAAATTCCGCTTGGTGGTTTCTCATTTCAATCACGTTATAGTTTCCTTCCGTTATTTTCCAATTATAAATGACGGACGTTCCCAAACCGGACCGGAGAGAATAGGAGTCGGCTTGTTGTATGCCTGTACCGTGTAATGGAAGATATAGCTCAAGTCCGTAAGTATGACATTGCGAACCGGTTGGTTCCCCGTAGTTATAATCGGTTCGCCACAAAGGAACACTGCGCGAAATGCTCTCCAGATCGATTCGGCGTCCTCCACTGGCACAATTGTCAATGATTGTATGAGGGAATCTGTTCAACAAATACTCCCAGAACTTGTAAAGTCCTTCGATATAACGTATCTCACAAATGCCGTGACGCCCTTTTTCGTCATTGTTGTACCAGAAACCGGCCGGTTCGATATTGAAATCTTGCCGGTAATAGTCAATTCCGTTCGTCTCCATAAAATCTCCTATAAACTGTCCCAGCCACTGACAGGCATCGGGATTTCCCAGATTGAAAAGAACTGCATCGTGTTCGCCGTCTTTTTGCCATTCCTCTTGTACGACGGAACCTTTTGCGTCCAGCATCCATTGAGGATATTGATTCGCCCAATCCGAGTTCTTCATAACCCGTTCGGGCTCGAACCACACCATAAACTTGGCTCCCTGTCTGTGCACTTCATCGGCTATGGGCCGGAATCCTCTCGGGAAGCGTTCCGGATCGATGGTCCAGTTTCCCACGGTATTTGCCCAGTTCTTTTTTCCAGCCACGTCGGCCGCTTTGATATACCACCCTGCGTCGAGCCAAAAGACATCGGGGATGAGTTTGTATTGTGCATAGCGTTTAATCAGGGCTATGGCATAATCTTCGGTCATGCAGGTGTATTCGTTGCACGGAGCCGGATCACCGTAGTTGAAACTGGTCGATACGGGATATATCGTCGGCTCACCGTTTTGCTTCCAGGTATATTGTTCGAGTACAAGGCGACGGAAAGCGTTGTGACCTACAAATCTATTTTCGCCTTTCCAAAACAACAGGCATATTTTGGGTGTACGGATATTTTCTTTCGGATAAAGGAATGTTTTCAGGTTTACCATTCCCGACTTTAAGTTTGCCGAATGCGCGGTTTCCGTACTGATCTTGGCAAACCATGTTCCTGTCCAGCCGATAGCGGCTAAGACACCTCCTTGACCTTGTGGAGCTTGCAGGTTGAAAAAAGGGAAAGCGTTTTGAGAAGAACGCCCTCCATACGGTGCCATATATAAGCTGTCGTCCGGCTGCATGACTTTCAATCTCTGGTGAAAGTCTTCTTTCGACACATGGCTGCCGTCAGCATAATGCAGCTTGAACTCTCCGCTCTCTGGATACGAGAATGTAATGTCGGAAACATTGACCGATGATATTTCGGGCGTATTCTTGTTTCCGGTGTTAATGAAGCGGAGCATCCATTCCACTGCATCATGATTCATGAAGCCTTTGACTTCGCATTCCACAATCAATCCTGAAACGGGGTCCTTGTATGTATAAATACGCTTAACGACGGACGAATCAGTTTCTTTAGCGCTTTTTACGCTATAATTCCAATGACGGATAAAGGAGTTGGAATGCTTCCCTCCGTAAATGAACGAAAAAGGCGGAACGACTCCTTTCCTGAAATTTGCGGAAATCCATTTGCCGATGTCGCCCGTCTGCTTTACCGGTTGTGCGGCAACCGGAACAGAAACGACCAGGAATAAGAACAGGTAAACGATGTGTCTTCTTATCATATCTCTTTATTGATTGATGGCTTTATATTTAATGAGTAGCGATTGATTGGGCTGAGCTAAAGTCAAAGTAAATCCATTAGCAAGCTCACGTCCCGGCACGATGACGGATTCTCCAAGATCCATGTCCGTTATTTCATAATTCTCCTCTGGCTTAATCCCCGATAATCTTACTACTATTTTATCTTTTTCCGACTTCTTGCGACGAAAAGCGACAATGATACCACTATTATCCGATGGTCTGTTGAGTTGATAAGCCAACCAGATGGTATCCAATGTGGTGTCTTCCGCACTTGTTAGAGGGTAATAATCTTCATAGAAGTAAGGACGGATATCCTTAAATTCATGAAGCCGGGCTTTCATCTCATTGATCGAGAAACTTTTGTTTGTTATTTTCCAGTTGTAAGTCAGGCAGGTACTCATGCTGGAGCGGAACGAATAGTTGTCGGTTTGCAGAATACCTGTTCCATGCAGAGGAAGGAAATAGTTCAGACCGTAAGTATGGCATTGGTAGCCGTCGGGGTCGTCGTAGTGATAATAATCGCTACGCCATAAGGGAGCGCTCCGGGGGATTGTTTCCATGTCGATACGCTTGCCGCCGCTGGCACAGTTGTCTATATACAGATTGGGAAAGCGCTTGAGCAGATAATCCCAAAACTTGTAGAGATTCTCGATGTGGCGTATTTCTTTCATACCGGTTCTCTCCGCTTCATCGTTAGCAGCCCAATAAACGTCGGGGTGCATATTGAAGTCTTGGCGATAATGGTCTATTCCGTTTTCTTCTATCATATCGCCAATGTATTTGCATAGCCAGTCACATGCTTCCGAATTCCCCAAGTCGAACATCAGGTAGGTATCTTCGTTATGTCCGGGAACGTCAAGCATCCACTCGGGATGTTTGACAGCCCATTCCGTTCCTCTTATTACCCGTTCGGGTTCAAACCATACCATAAACTTAGCCCCTAAGCGATGAGCCTCATCCGAAACAGGTTTCAATCCTTCGGGAAACCGTGTCGCATCTACCGTCCAGTTACCCACAGTGTTTGCCCAGCTCTTTCCGTTTTCCCAGTCGGAGGCGCCGGTATGCCATCCGGCATCCAACCAAAAGACTTCGGGCATTATGCCAAACTGCTTGTAGCGCTTCATCATGGCAATGGCATACTCTACTGTTAACCCCGAATACTCGGTGTAGGGGGCGGGATCTTTGTAGTTGAAACCCGTGGATAAAGGATAAGGAGCGTTTTCCCCGTTTATTTTCCGAGTTTTTTGGCTCAATATGAAGCGGCGGAACCGGTTATGCCCATCCATTCTATCCGGACTGTTCCAATACATCAATGTAATACTTGGAGTACGAATACTTTCTTTGCCGTATAAGTAGAGGTCCATGGTTTTCATTCCCGATTCAACAGCTATCCTATTGTTCTTCAAACAACTGACGCTCGCATACCATGTCCCACTCCACCCTATACCCACAAATACACCTTGCGAGGAAGAGGCTTCGATGTTGAATATAGGAAGATAGTCTCCCTCTGACGAGCGTCCGTTGACAGGTTCCATGACTTTCCGCTCACCGGATTTTAAACTAACCGTGCGAGGATGAAAATCATATTTCGAAATGTGATTTCCATCAGCATAGTGTAAGTTGAATCCCTTTCTCGCAGGGAAATCCATGTTTACATCTATCGCTTTTACTTGCCTGATTTTTTTCGAATTATTACGGCCGGTATTGGTCAGACGGATTGTCCACTCCAACGCTTCGAAGGCAGGGTAAGCCTTTATGTCACACTCTATTTTCAAACCTTCTCCAGGCTCTGTATATGTAGCGAGGTATTTGAGCACTCCCGGTTCATCGTCAGATTGCTTTTTAAAGGAATATTGCCATTTGCGGATGAATTCTCGCGAAGGTATTCCGCCGTATACGAAAGAAAAAGGAGGCGTTTTGCCGTTAGAGAAAAGATGGGCCACAAAACGCTCTATATCTACCGATACGTTGCTCATCCGGAGTGTACCCTGTCCTTTAGCACTGACTGTCGCACAGAGGAAAAGAAGAAATAGGACAATTGTCTTGCTGCAAAAATTTTTGACCATATTTATGTTTTGCTTTTTTATGAAATAAATGGCTGTCGCCCGTTTTTCCGGATGATGAAGAGTAACCGGAGTAGATAACACCAAATAATTGCGATGAGCACGATAGCCGATATTTGTGTCTTAAAACAGTCCGTAACCACTCCCAATATCGGGGGAAGAATAGCTCCTCCCGAAACCCCGACAATGAGTATGGCCGACACCTCGTTTGTTTTTGCGGGAACATGCTTCAATGCCAGAGAGAATATAATGGAAAAAAGGTTGGCATATCCCAAACCAAATACTCCTACGGAAACCAATGTCAGCCATACGTTTGCAGGAAAAAGAAGCAACACCAATCCGGTCAATGCAACCCACACGCTGAAAAGGAAAAACTTAGTTTCCGGACTTTTCATCAATAATATTCCGCCGAAGAAAGCACCCATGGTGCGAGACAAAAAATAGATGCTGTTACCCATCCCGGCATCCTCGAGTGACAGACCGTTTCTTTCCATCAGCAACTTAGGAAAAGTCATATTTATGCCGACATCAACACCTACCAGCACCAATATCCCGATAAAAAGTGCCAGGATATATTTGTCTTTAAACAGCATGAATACGCTTCTGATGGAAGGACTTGTCTGTTCCTCGCGTTTTTCCGCGATAGGAGTCAGACTTAATCCGATAAAGGCCAGCAGAGAAAGAGCAGCATATAGGAGAAATATCATTTTCCAGCCAAGAGCGGTGCCCAAAACCGATGCTGCAAGAATGGGACCGAGAAAAGAACTGACGGCTTTCACAAACTGTCCTAAAGTGAGCATACCGGTTAGTTTGTTAGGATTGACCACGTCGGCAACGAGGGGGTTGAGCGACACTTGCAACAAGGTATTCCCGATTCCGATGAGTCCGAACATAACAAGAACTGTCGTGAAATCATAGGTACCCAACGGCAAGCACATCGCCAGAACATGAAAAGCAAAACTAAGCAATACAGTCTTTTTACGCCCTATTTTGTTCATGAGCATTCCGGTCGGGATAGATAAGACCAGAAACCAGAAGAAACAAGAGAGTGAAATGAGATTCACCATGGAGTCGGTGAGATGGCTGAAGTCATTTTTGACATAATTGGTCGATATACCTATGATATCGACAAAGCCCATCACGAAAAAGCCAAATATCACTGAGCTTATCTTTATGCCGGAAGTGTTTAATTTCATTTCTTTAGTTTAATATATCGGTTGTAAAAGAATATGCCTCTGTCAATTACCTTCCCGTCTGTATTTTCTTATCTCCCTCACCGCACCGATCTAATCGTCCGACTATATTTTGAATATAGTTGAACGAATAAATCTGCGCAAGCGGCGACTACCCGGTGCGGGAGGAGGATAAACGGCATACGGTATATGAGCAAAGAAGCGTTAATTGACCGTTTTCATGAGTTCTGAGTAGTGCCCCGTCGCTGCATTTTGCCAGTCATAGTATTCGACCCGTACGCCTGCATTGATGGCTTTCTGGACGGGGTTTACCCCGGCGTTCCACGTACTGCTCCATCCTCCGCCTTCTGCGGTTTCCACTTTCAGTACACGGGATTTTGAGCTGTCCGTCGTAAAGTCGAAAGCTAACTTGTCTTCACTTTGCCCCCATGTGGCCCAAGCATATCCGTTGCGCAAGTCGAGGTATTCTATCGGACATCCGGTGGCGATAAACCGGATGGAATAATTGCTCAACAGCGAGATTCCTCTCATGTCTATATGAGTCAGAGCAGGGTTATTGCTCAGATCGATGTCTTTCAGCCACGGCTGATCTTTTGTTTTAAACGATTTCAGTCCTGCATTCTTGGCCGACAATGTGGTCAGATTGAACCAACCTGTCATATCGATTTCGCTGATGTTATTATTGTCGCAAACCACATACCATACATCGTCAAAGTATTTCAGCCCGTCTAACGAAGTGAGGTTCTGATTCGATAAATCCAACCTGTTTCCGAGTGCAGCCGGAAGTTTGGCCCGTCTAGCTTCTCTGATGATTACTTCGTCTCCATTAAAAGCTTGCGGGCAATAACCCTTCATGATATTACGTAACTGGGCATCCGGCATAGCCGCTGTACCTGAGTCTGCCCAATCAATCTTTTCGAACACCACTTCTTTGTCAAGCCCAATTGTAGTCACTCGCACTCCTGATAAGCCCGCAGTTCTCACTGCTGTAGATTTGTTGAACATATCCATATGCCAAAACCAGATGTTACTTACTAACAGTTGGCAATCTTGCGTAGTGTCGAAAGAGAATTTGAAGTTGTCGAACGAACCGAAGCACATATTGTTGCTGATGTCCAGCTTGCGGAATTTAATGTTGTCCAATACGATGTTAAGCAATGCCGGACACTTGCTCAAGTCGAGTTCGGTGAGCGGATTATTACCCATGTACAGTGTTTGTAATGTTTTAGACTCGATATTCATGCTGGTAATATTGCTGCTCCACGCAAAGATGTGGGTAATTCCATCCATTCCTATCAATTCGACATTCCCCAGATTGTTATCGGTAGCCCATAGTGTCTTCAGTTTGGAGAAATGCTCCAATCCTCCCAAGCTGGTGATTCCTTTGCCGGATATATTCAGTGTGCCGTTTTCAAACTCGAAACCGGCTGCCTCAGTAAGTTTCAGACTGTCTTGGGCATCAAACAACTTAGGTCCGATCACTTTCAGAGAGTTTCTCAGATTCACATCGGCTATCCATCCTTTCGGTAGCCATTGCTGCATGCTTCCAAGAGAAATTTCTTTCTCTCCTCTGATAAGGACTAACGAATAGCCGTTTTCAAGCGCATTGATGGGAAACAAAAACTTCAAATAAGAAGCTGTAATTTCCCTTACCTCCACATTGATGTCAAATGAACCGTCCAAAGGTCTGATCAGCGGACGCAGATGTAAGCGATCGTCAGCTAAAAAACCTTTTCCTTCAATGACAACTTCCGTTCCTTGAATCCCTTCTGTGTATAAAGGCAAGACAATATCGGATACGCCGAAAGAGAAATCGTATTCGGTCACATCATTGCATCCCCAAAGGCTGGTTAACGAGACCAGTAGCATTAATAATCTAAACTTATTCATCTTATTCGGTTTTTAATTTATTATTTACTTCTGAACCAGCATCAATACACCATTGCGTGGAATGGTGAGCGAAGCTTTACTGTTAATTTCCATCTTTTCGGAAGATTCTATCAGATTGTCGCCTGCCGGCAGATCACTTTCAACATATTTGTAAATGGCATATTCACCATTGGCCTGAACTTTTTCGTTGATAAGTTCTATCGGTTTGTTATGCTTCGAAGCATTGGCGAAAAGATACACCCACTTGTTGTCCGTGTTGCGTATAGCCGTCCCTGCCACAAATTCTTCATTTAAATTCAGCGGGAATACTTCAGCACTTTTTCTGATGAAACGAGTCAGCAGACTGTAAGCATAATATTGAGGTCTGACCTCATAGTCTTCGTTTATGGCATTATAAATCGCCGGATCAGGCTCATACGCTTTTTTCACGTATTTCCAAAGACCGAGTTGTTGCATCTCCACATAACTCCCGTTCTTGCCATAATATTGATCAATCAGAGCCCAATAGCTTACCCCTGAAGCCCCGCCGTTAAGCAAATTAATTACGATACGGGTCAACAGCACACCTCGTCCATACGTATCAATATCCAATTGTCTCGTAGCTCCTGAAGTGAGATTGGAGCCAAATTCCCCGACAAAATGTTTTTTACCATTTGACATAGAAACATTACTCTTCTCCCAGTTGAGAATGTCTGTGTTGCGAGTTTCGTATCCGAACAGATAAGTGTGGGTATTGAATAAATTGGCCTCTGTTTGTAAAGCAGTTGCACACGCGTTTAGGTAATTGGGGCTTCCATCCGTATTGTCGGACAGATTGAATTGCACTTTATCACGAATTCCCATAGCCTTAAACCTTGCATCCAAGGCCTTTACCATAGGAGCATACTGATCAGGATGGCTGTTAGGCTCCCCTTGCCACATTGTTCTTCCATAATTGGGTGTGTGACCATCGGGTTCGTTGAAAGGCGTGATGGCTTTCACGCAAGTAAAACCTTTATCTTGGATTAGATATTTGACCAATACGGAGAAGTTTTCTGCAAATTCCTCATATTTATCCGTACCACATACCCAAGGCGCATTGGGTCTGTCGTCACAAAGAAAATGTTTGCCTGTGGGAGAGCCTGCTATCAAATTCATATTCACAGGACATCCCCAAAGCGCAAGGGTAACCTCTATAGAATTTTCTTGAGCCAACTCAAGCACTTTGTATAACGAAAGCATCTCTTCAGAATCAAATGTAAATTTATCCATATCCGGAACATTCGGGTCATCATTATCGTTCAGCGGCTCCCACCAATGCGGTAATACCATGACTCGAAAAAGCTGAATACCCATTTTCTTCACACGCTCCCTGACAATGTTCCAATCTTCAGCTTTAGCGCCATCTTGAGGTCGGGTTAAGTTTTGTGAGAAAAAATGTGGGTCCAATTCGACTCCTACCCCAATTAATTCTACGTTTGTAGATTCCTTTACTTCTACCGGATAAAATCGGCTTGGAATGTGGTTCATGCCTTCATCAATCTCCGAGCAAGCTCCCCAAAGAGCAATCTGGCTTACAATAAATAATGTTGTAAGGAGGCTTTTTTGAAAGTATCGCAGCGTTTTCATAAATTATATTTTATTAAATCGAATTATTCAAAACAAAATTGTTTCTCAATAGCCTGAATCAGAATATGTATGACTTGAATATGCATCTCTTGTACCCGATCGGAATAGTCACTACGAGGGGCAGCCACTACGATATCTCCTAATGTGGATAGTCGATTTTCCCCGGTAGAAGTCAGAACAAGGATCTTCATCTTTTTTTTTCGAGCGCTTTCAGCAGCTTTTACAATGTTTTCCGACTCACCGCTCGTACTGATGGCTAACAAAATATCTCCTTCTTCTCCGATGCCTTCGACATAGCGAGAGTAGATTTCGTTGAAAGAAAAATCATTTCCTACACATGTTATATATGCCGAATCATTGATTGAGATGGCAGGAAGAGGTTGTCTGTTGCAGCGAAAACGACCGGTCAACTCTTCGGCAAAGTGAGTGGCATCGCATAAAGAGCCTCCGTTACCGCAACAGATTATTTTATTTCCATTTCTCAAGCCTTCGAAAAGCAATGTGGCCGCGTTTGCTATAGCTGATATGGCTTGCTGGTCATTCCAAAACAGAGCAGTTTCTTTTCGTATGGCTTCAGCACTTTCTATAATTAGCTTCTTCATATGACGGTTCTTTTAAGCGTTTAAGTTGGCAGCGATGGAAAGGGCCGCATAGTCTCCTATATGTTCGCCGAGCGCTGCTGGGACTATTCTGCAAACATCTCTCGCTTCTTTTAGAGACTCGATAGCCACTTGCTCTAAAACGTATGGTTCCATGAGCTCTTTGTTACGTGCATAGATACTACCGATGACAATTAGTTCGGGATTTAGAATGTCTATGAGTATGGATAGCCCTTTACCTAAATAAGATGCCGATATTTCGTATATCTTTAATGCAAGTTTATCCCCTGCTTGAGCAGCATCTGCTACCTTTTTGGCCGTTATATTTTTCAAATCTTCGTGAGAAGAACACCATGCGACAGTTCTACCATTCTTTAATTCTTCTTTTACAAAACTCCGAGCCAATTGAGCAATTCCTCCTCCGCTGGCATACCCTTCGAAAGAACCGGATTTTCCATATCCTACAGGTCCGTCTTTTGTTAAACGAATATGTCCTATTTCTCCGGCATTATCATTTGTCCCCGAGTATAAAGAGCCGTTAAGAATGATTCCCGCTCCAAGTCCTGTACCACAGGTCAGAAAGACCATGTTTCGGGTTCCTTTTCCGGCGCCGAATTTCCACTCGGCCAATGCACATGCATTGGCATCATTTTGTAAGCCTGTTTTTATTCCAAACCGCTCTTCAAAGATTCTCACAATAGGAATATTATCCCAACCCGGTAGATTAGGAGGAGACATAACCGTACCTGAGGTGCTGTCAAGAGGGCCTCCACAACTGATTCCTATAGCACAGACTGTAGAAGATGTGAGTTGATGCTTCATCATCATTCTCTGAGTTTCACTGATCATGTTCTCGATGGTTACATCAACCGTAGTCGTTTCAAATTTCGTTTTATCTACGATCTGCAAATCTGAACCTTTCTTTCTTCCATAAATGACGGCACATTTGGTACCTCCGATATCTATGCCTAATAAATTCTCTTCCATATCTATTGTTTAATGTGGGGATATAATCCTGTTTGATTCAGTAACTTCTTATATTCTTGTAGTTTAAATGGAGCTTCTCCATATAAATAGTGGTTACCGTATTCCCTATACCCAACTTTATACTTGATGAGGAGCATACCTTGTCCTCTTTGTCGGGGCAATGAGGTAATTTGACATACGCCATTGGAAGGTACCGCGAAGTTACCCTTGTATATCTCTTTATTGGATGCCACATCCACTATCGTGACTTGTCCTTCTTGAGGATAACGAGTGTCATTGGCGGCAATCAAGAGATAGGAGTCTTTAGTAGGTTCGTTTATAAAGAGGCAAAGATCTGTTTGAACATTTTTTATAAAATGGTAGGCCATCTTCTTTGAATTGTAATAATCAACAATGGCATCTGAAATAATTGGCCATCCATCTCGCAGATTCCACCAGATTATCCCTGTTTTAGGATTAAATTTCTGACCACGCCACAGTTCGATAAAGAATTTCATAGCCTCAGCTTGTACGGCTTGAGAGGCAAAAACAAATTCTTCGAGTTCAGCAGGCACCTCTCCGAAGAGTAGGTTTACCTGATTCAGCATAAGGTTATTACGATCGAAAGTATCCCCCTGGGATTCGAAGCGGCGGGTGGATTTGGTTACCCACTCATCATTCCATATTTTATTTTTCACCCAAGGATAAACAGCATTTTTTGTCATCATTTTTTTTAGGCTTTCTACATTGGGACACCCATGGTAACCTATTTCACTTACAAAAGAGCAGGCTGCCTTTGTGTAATATGGGTCTTTATAGTAGCCGCGTGGTCCCCACAAATGATTTTCAGGCAGCCATTCGTCTCCTCCTCCATGCTCCCAAACTGCTTGACTATAGTACGGAGAACTGGGAAGATAGGGACGTGTCGGATCAAATTCGTAAAGAATCCGAGCAATAATTTCACGGCTAATGATATCTTTGTTAGGATTAATGTTGAACGGTTTTAACGTCCATCGCATCGCCAGATCGTTTTCATTATTACCAGACCAAAGAGCTAATGAAGCATGTTTGCGTAGCTTTAGCACAATGGACAGAACCTCTTCTTCAATCTTTCTGATGAAATCAGAACGTTGCGGATAGAAAGTACAGCCCATTCCGAAATCCTGCCATACAAGGATACCGCTTTCATCGCAAAGGTCGAAGAACTCATTGTCTTCGTATACATTTCCTCCCCAACAACGTATCATGTTGCAGTTAATATCCCTTGCCATCCGAATTATGGTGTCCAGATGAATCTTATCTCTGCTGTGCAATGCATCCATAGGAACCCAGTTGGTACCTCGGATAAATATAGGCTCATCATTGACGATAAAGCGAAATTTTCCGGGTTTATCGGGAAGATTAATCTCCTCCCAGTCCAACTTTATGGTGCGTACTCCTAATCTTGAGTGATAAGAATCAAGTTCTTTTCCATCCATATCAACCAACTGTACTTCAGCCTCATATAAGGCAGCTTCGCCATATCCTCTGGGCCACCAGAAGTCTACATTATTTAACTCGAGTATATGGCGGAAAGCCGGAGTGTTCACCGTTTGAGCGCTTTGATAAACGACTTTTCCTTTTCTGCGAAGTGTAAACTTAGCCTTCACCCGATCAAATTTTTCGAAAGGCATAATTACCTGCACATCGGTAAAGATACGTGCGGAACGAGAGGTCGTATCAATGCTGACAGTCATCCAGTTTACATCTTTCAGACGAACCGGGTTAAGTATCCGTAATTCGACATCTCTCCATAGTCCTGCACTAACCAGACGTGGCATTATATCCCATCCGTATGTATGTGGAGCTTTTCGAATATAAACAGACTCTTCAGCGGGAAAATTACCAATGCTGAAAGTGCCCAGTATATGTTCTTGAGCTTCCATAACAGCTGATCTGATGATGACCTGTAGAGTGTTTTCATCGTTCTTCAGAAGGTTAGTTATATTATATTTGTGTTCGATTAGCATATTGGCGGCTTCGCCGATTCTTGTTCCATTTAACCAAATACTTGCCAGACAATCTATCCCGCCAAAGAAAAGTTCTACTTGTTGTCCCGGCTGCAGAGGGGGAGTTTCGAATATTTTCGTATAACACCATTGATAATTTTCATATTTTCTCAATGTATTTACATGGTTACCGATCATCGGATCAGGAATTAGACCTGCTTGCATTAGATCTAATTCAACATTTCCCGGGACAGATGCCTCTATCGTATTCTCTATCTGTATATGTCTGATATCCTGAGGGCTCAGCACAGCATTAAACGGCTGTTCCCAGTATTGGAGCTGCCATCTTCCATTTAAAGAAATACTATTGGAAGATGCTTCTATTTCTCCCCAATATAGTAAAGCCATGAGGAATAAACAGAGTTGTCGATTTACTGTAAGATTCATAACCAATATTATTTATTCGCCGGGCTGCAGCATGGCGTCATTTTGATTCCATCCGGGTGTTTGAGTTAAGACTCCGTTAGATAATGTTATTTCCGCTTCCGGAATAGGTAAGAATCCTCCGGTTTCCGGACGGAACTTTATCTTATATGTTGCATTTTGGCTGTTATTTTTTAACACTATCCCATTCATGCTATTGATAATTGCTTCAGCATCTCCCCAGCGTAAAATATCAAGCCATCTTATTCCTTCAAATGCGAGTTCGTATTTACGCTCATTTTTTATATTTTCCAAGGTTGCTGGTATGGTTGGAAGCTTTGCGCGCATACGCACTCTGTCCATATACTGCTGTGCATTGGCCCCGCCCAATTCTGCCCCCATTAGCAGTAAATCAGCAAAGCGTATCAACACGATATCTTGTGTGCTGTTGAATTGAGGGTCGTTGGGCATATTCCACAAAATAGAGCTATAGGAAACGATATCTCCTTTATCATCATATACGTTGACAGGCATATATTTCTTAGACCAATAACCTGTTTCATGCCATTGGTACGCTAACCCCCATTTATATTTTGTTGTAGTGGATTCACCCTCGGTCGCTACATCTGATAGGTCCAATACAGATCCTTTTTTCCGTAAATCCTCATTAGACCATTCCTTGTAGAACTTGCTACTCACAGGGCCTTTTCCCCAGCCCGAGCCAAAAGGCATCAGATCTTGATTACCTCGAAAGCCGAAATGAAGATTCACACTGTTTCTACGGTCGTAGTTATTTCCTTTTGCTGAAGTAGAACATTTGATGGCAAAGATGGTTTCGTTATTATCTCCGTTTTCACCAATCCAATTCAGATTGTTGTCAGCTGCGTATTTATAATCGGACTTTGTTTTGCCCGGCATCACTATGGAGTAGGGCCAGAGATTCCGAAAATCGGAGAGTAAATCGTGTCCGCTGTGAGCAATACAATCGTCAACCCATTTAATTACTTCCTCCTTCGTTATATCTCCCATCCGATCCTGGTGATAGTAACAAGTGTAAAATAGAAAAACACGAGCCATCAAAGCTTGAGCAGCCCATCGTGTAGCCAATCCATGTTCTTGTTTAGGAATATCTTGAAACTTGACAGGAGGTAGCAACTCAATGGCGCGTTTTAGGTCGTAACCTATCTGACCGTATATGTCAGCTGCTTCGGCGCGCGGATAGTTCACCGGAGCCGGACTGGTAATTAGTTGTACCGGTCCGAACAAGGAACATAGTCTGAAATATGTAAAGGCTCGCAGAAAAAGTATTTGTCCTTCCATTTTGTTCTTTTCTTCAACCGAGGGCCATGTGATGTTATCAAGAGAATTTAGCAGTAAGTTTGCTCTGTATACAGAGCGCCATGTACACTCCCAAAGATCGGTATACATCGTTTTCGAAGTCAGTTTAAACAAGTCTATTGCATGGGCTGTCAGGTCATCTTTTCCTCCCCCTCCCAACATATCGTCGGCCATGAGGTTAAGCACGATGAAGGAATGTTCTGTTTCTCCACCGCCCACACGGGAGCCAAATGCATTATAAACTCCCATGAGTGCAGTATAGGCTTCCTCAGGAGTCTGAGGATAATTCGACGAATCTTTCTGTGTCAATTGTTCGGTGTCTAAAAAGTCTGCACAACTGAAAGCAAGCACAGAGATAATTGTTATGAATATCTTTTTCATTTTATTCCGGGTATTAAAGTTTAAGATTTAGGCCGAATAGAAACGTACGTGAGTTTGGGTAAAAACCATAGTCTATACCGCTCATCCATCTTGTTGGTCCTGACCCGATTTCCGGATCAAGTCCTGTATACTTCGTCCATGTAAACAGGTTTTGCGCCGTGACATAAAGGCGTATTTGTGAGAAGATACTCTGTTTGCGCATCAGCTTTGCAAAGTCAAAGCCTACGGTGAGGTCATTCAGTCTGATATAGTCGCCATCGCATAAATAAAGATCAGAAACAATATTTGTATATGCCGACTGTCCAAGTCTCGGCCATTTATTGGATGTACCTTCTCCATGCCAACGGTCGAGTGGGTCGTGCTGCCCGCCATATATCTGATTACCGTAGACACCTGAAAAGGAGGCACGGAAATCAAGTCCTCTCCATGAGGCTCCAAAAGCGAATGAGAATATTCCGGTCGGGTTAGGATTGCCAATCAATACCCGATCTTTCTCATTGATTTCCGCATCACCATTTTGGTCAATATATTTTATATCACCAGGTACTGCATTGGACATAACTAAACGCCCTTCCGCATTGCGGTAAGCATCGATTTCATCTTGGTTCTGAAAGATTCCATCTGTCTTCAATCCCCAAAAATACCCTATCGGATAGCCCACTTGTGCTCTGTAAAATTCCGGGCTCCACGTACCGACAGTACGTGCGCTGCCATGTATGATTCCCTCTTCGTTGGCAATCCGGATTACTCGATTCTTGTTATACGCCCAGTTAATGCTTGCATCATAATGGAAATCGCCTAACTTATCGCGCCACATTATGGCCAACTCTATACCAGTATTCCGAATGTCGCCACCATTTATATCAGGTGCATTAGCTCCGTATGATGCCAATACTGGTGCTGTGACTAACCAATCCTTCGTAGTCTTACGATACCAGTCAAAATTGATAGAGAGCTTGTTGCGTAACAGTAGCGCATCGAACCCTATATTTAACTGTTCGGAGGTTTCCCATGTAATATCAGGATTGGGAAGATTCATGGGATATGAAGCAATGGTATAGCTGTTTTTATCTACTCCGGGGTAGTAGTAGCTGTATTCCACACTCGAATAGTCGCTGGAGTTCTGCCCTCCCACACGAATCTTCGCCAAATATTGGAAAGGAGCTATAGCCTGATTGCCATTTTGCCCCCAACTGGCTCGAACTTTGAATAGGTCAATATATTCTTTCAGAGGTTCCATAAATCGTTCGTTACTTATCGCCCAACCGGCAGAAACTGAGGGGAAGAATCCCCATCGCTTATTGGGAGCGAAATTGGAGGACCCGTCAGAACGGGCTATAAGCGACAACATATAAGTTTCTTTGAAGTCATAGTTGAGGCGTCCGAAGAATGAAAGGAGAGCCGAGCGTCCCCAAGGCGATCCGCCCACCCGAGTCGAAGTTTCAGAGACTTTGGGAGTATTGATGAGGTAGGCATGCTTGAACCCTTCAAATATAGAGTTGGTATTATAGCCTCCTACACTTGAACCCATCCCGGTTTTCTCTGCACTTGTTCCTAATAGTACATCGAAGTTGTGCTGCTTTTCATCCAATGAGAAACGGTAGTTTATGGTATTCTCAAAAGTTATCAAACTCATGCCAAGAGAAATGTCCTGCCCTACTTTGGTTTCTTTTGAAGTGTACTCCGGGGCAAGATTGTATTCCGGAATATAATATCTGCTCTCTTCACCATCCATTGTCATTCCAAAGTTCGAGCGGAATACAAGCCCTTTCAATGGCTCTATTGTTAGAAAAGCATTCGCATTCAACTGATAATTTTTCCTGGCGTTGTTACTGTTATATACCAGGTAAGCAATTGGGTTCGGCGCATACGGTGCATAGGCTATAGGTCCATGAAAGTCGCCTTGATCGGTATAAACCGGCATAAACGGACTTCCGCCCATAATCATTCCCAACGCTCCCAGGCCTTCGGTAGAGCGTCCACCCAGCGAGCCATTTTTATTCGCATAAACAAAGTTAATGCTTTCACCTACACGAACGACATCTCGCCCGTGTCTTGAGAACAGCGTTTGGTCGGCATTAACCCGGAATGTATATCTGTCTTGATGGGTTTCAACTGGTTTGCCTAAAGTACCCTCTTGAGAAGAGTACGAGAAGCTGGTGAAATAAGATGATTTACGAGTTCCTCCGCTGATATTGATTGCATGGTTTTGGGAGAAAGCGCCAGGGTTCTTAATCTCTTTATACCAATTTGTACCTTTCCATTCTCCCGATATGATACGGTCCCAATTGGGGACTAGTTGAGAGAAATCAATTCCATATCCATATGTGTTCCGTGAATACTCATCGGATAACATCGCTTGCATTGTAGCATCGGAATACCAACGATAATCCGGTGCATAAGAGAAACCTATATATCCATCATAGGCTATAGATACCTTTTCGTTGCCTTCTCCGCGATGAGTCGTAATCAGTACGACACCATTGGCAGCGCGTGCCCCATATATAGCTGCGGAAGCCGCATCTTTTAAAACATCAATAGACTTGATGTCAGATGGAGATATATTGGCTATATTCCCAGGCACTCCGTCTACGATATACAGCGGGTCGGCATGCCCTATAGTGCCCATTCCACGGATATAAACCTTGTATGAAGAGCCCGGTTCGCCAGAAGTTTTGGTGATTTGCATCCCGGGAGACATGCTTTGCAGTGCTGTGAGAGCATTCATCGTGTGTAACTCTTTAATACGTTCGCCTCCTACCTGCAACGTTGCTCCAGTGATAAGTTTCTTTTTTTGTGTGGCATAGCCGATAACGACAACCTCGTCAAGCAGTTTCGTATCTTCGTCCAACGTAATCATGTACTCTTTGTCGTTCCCTATGGTTATTGTTTTCGAGATAAACCCCACGCACGACACGGCGAGTTTTTGCCCGCTTCTTGCTTCGATAGAGAATCGCCCCTCAAGATTGGTTGTCGCCCCTTTCCCTGTATGAGAGTTCTTTATCGTTGCTCCGATAACAGGTGTCCCCATGCGGTCGAGAATCAGGCCTTTTACATGGTCATCCGTCGATGATACCTGAGCCAATGTTGTGTTTGCACACCAAAAGGACATGATGATAAGCATGCATATCCGCAAATAAAAAATAAGCTTGTTCTTCATTTGAATAGATGGTTTATTAGGTTTCTTTTAATACTCTGGTCATTCAAGAGCGATAAGGGTCTTACACTTAATGTGGAATGTTCCTACCGTAGACCTACAGATGTTCTTCAGAAAACGAACTTATGTTGTCCCGGTTTAACGGAAATTCGTTTGTCTCCTACTTCAATAGTCGCGGTTGTATTTACCGGTATCTCTACATATAGACATATCTCTCCATTCTTTTTTCTAATCCATTCCGAGCGAATTAATCCACGTACGGATTCATATTCTGCCCGAACCCAGTTCAGGTCTTTGACAAAGCAAGGGCGAATGAATGTATGCTTGAATCCTGGCTGCTGTGGGTCAAAATTGATTCCGGCCAATGTGCTATACATCCATGCATTGATATCTCCCAAAAACATGTGATTGAGTGAAGCGTCACGGAAATCGGGGGAGAGAACCCAGGTCTCCGCCATAGTACCGTTACCCGTCGCCATCCATGCCCCCCACGATGGAACATCTCGTTTGGTAGCCATTCGATAAGCGACGTCGGCATGACCATATTGGGATAACATTCGCAGGACGGTCTTGCTACCCAACACTCCGAAATCAAGATAACCTCCATTCTCTTCTACAGACCGGCAAAGCTTGTCTGCAACCAGTTGTTCCATTCCCCGGGGAACTATACCGAGATATAAGGCCAATGCTTGGGCTGTCTGAGAACCGTTGGCGTAGATTCCTTTCTGCTCGTCGAAATACTTCTTGTTGATCAGCGTTTTCAGGTATTCGGCTTTGGCTTTGTAGATTGTTCCGTCATATCCCAACAACTCAGAAAAACGGGCCATGTATAGATGGTCGAGATAATAGTAACAGGAGGTGGTATATTCAGTAGGGGTTTTTGTGTGATAAGGTACCCAATCTCCAATACCATAAGTAACGCAACCGTCGCCATCTTCACGCGTGGATAGATAGCCAAGATATCTGCGACAGGTTTCATAAACTCGACTTATGCACTTTGTGTCTCCATAATAATGGTATATTGCCATTGGAACGATAAACATAGCTGCATCCCACACCGGGCCTATCCAATCGTCATATCCCCATCCGGAACTGGGAATGATTCCCGATATTCTCCCTTGGGCATCCTGATTATCAATAATATCTTCAACCCATTTCTCGTAAAACCTGATGCCATCGAAATTCATCAGTCCTAAATCAATGGTGATATGAGCGTCTGCCGTCCATCCGTTTTTCTCGCGTTGTGGACAGTCCGTCGGGATACTCATAGCATTAGAAAGGTACGATCGGTTAGCGGATTCCCAGATTTTATTCAGTAAGCTGTCGGAGCATTCAAACTGACCGACCGGTTTTAAATCAGAATGAAACTCAATGGCGGCAATGTTCGTTTCATTCAACTCCAACGGCCGGTCTGACCGCACCTCTACATAGCGAAAACCTTTATAAGAGAAACGAGCTAAGAATTCCTGATAGTCTTCATTAAGGATAAATACATCGGTCTGAAAGGCTAAACCCTCGAGTGGCTTGTAATAGATATCAAGGTTTCTCATTTCGATGCGTCCATCCCGCTTTAAAAGCTCGCCATACTGCATCTCGACCCGCGTACCGCTTTCTCCTTTAATCTTGAGTAGGCATGTTCCGGAAAGATTCACTCCAAAATCGCATACAAATATCGTATCACCAAACGATTGTATATAAACAGGCTTTATTTCTTTCATTTTCCGGATCGTGTGAGAAGCTTCGGCAACCATTCGACCGGAAGGCGGGCATACAATGCTGGCCTGCGCCCATGAGGAATCGTCAAACTGGGGCTTGTCCCATCCCTCTATCTCCAGCCGGGCGTCATAAGTATCTCCGCTATATATATTGTTTTGCACGTAGGGACCAGACGAAGCAACTCTCCAAGTCGAATCGGAAACAACTATATCTTTTGTTTGGTCGGAATAGAAGATGTGCAGTTCGCTAATCACGGAAGCCCTGCCCCGCCAACGCGCCTGCTCGTAGCACCATGTGGCAACCGGCTCAAATGCATTGTAGAATCCATTACCCAACACGACTGTAATCACATTCTTTCCCGGTTGAAGCAAGGAAGTTACATCGATGGTATTGTACAGATTGCGTTTGTCATAGTGTGTGAATCCCGGCGAAAGAAAAGCGTCCGGATCAGCAGCTTTCCCGTTGATTGATATGTGGTAATATCCTGCTGCGCTGACATACAGTCTGCCCTTGCTTATCTGTTTCCCTCCGTCTATCTCAAAAGTTTTCCGCAACATAGGGGCTTCCGATGTGTTCACTGACCGATTATCCGATATCCATTTCCCCTGCCATCCGGTTGCGGGCATAAAGGCCGTTTCGAATGTCGCTATGGGGGAACTTACTTTATCCCCGGCCTCATTCCATGCAACCACTTGCCAATAATATGCGGTATGCGATCGAAGCGCACAGAGAGAATCGAGACTTATGCAGGTTTCGCCGGTTTCAATCATTGGTGATTGCCATATTCGTCCAGTTTTCTTACTCAGCAGCTCTTCTTTACTTTCGGACAAAAGAAGCTGTATGCCTATTTGTCGAAAATCACGTCCAGAGGATGCTTTATACGACCATGTAAACCGCGGGACAGGAGTATCGATTCCTATCGGGTCAATCGCATATTCGCATCTTAAATTACATAGCTCAACCTTTCCGCTATCGCACGATTGTATCGCCAACAGACAGAAAACACTGCTGATAAATAAAAAAAATCTTGCAATCAGTTTTGACTTATCCACAACCACAGTCTCGTCTCCTTACTACTTTAACGTTTTAGTAATTTATACAAAAGAAAGATTTAAGTAGCAGTCCAAAGAAAGAAAATGGTCGGTATTTTCTCCTTTGAACCTTTTCACCATATGATTACCGCTATTTTATTAAGCTTTATCCACCATTCAAAGACTAAAACGGCTATTTCCATG
>JBHADT010000024.1:0-10086 GCA_041855205.1 Bacteroides sp. | reverse complement strand
GGGGGAAAAGACCCTGCCAACAGTCTGTGGCCCTGGAGTCCCGGCTATCGACCCAAGATGCAGCCCCTGTCCGTGCGCTATCCGGCGTTGAAGCGGGGAGCGGTTATCTCGGCGGTAGATCTGATTCACGGCATCGGTTACTATGCGGGTTTGCGCAGGCTCGCCGTCGAAGGCGCTACGGGACTTTATGACACGAACTACGGGAACAAAGTGGCTGCTGCGCTGGAAGCGCTCCGTACGGACGACTTCGTCTATCTTCACATCGAAGCCAGCGACGAAGCGGGGCACGAGGGTAATATCGACCTGAAACTGCGTACCATCGAAGACCTCGACAAGCTGGTGGTAACTCCCATTTACGAGGAAGTGAAGAAGTGGGAAACTCCGGTGGCTATCGCCATATTGCCCGATCATCCCACGCCCTGCGCCTTGCGCACGCATACCAACGAACCCATCCCTTTCTTGATTTGGCATCCGGGCATTACGCCCGACGGCGTGCAGACCTTCGACGAGGAAGCCGCCCTCGACGGCGTGTACGGACTACTGAAAGAAGACGGGTTTATGAATGAATTTATGAATAATCTGACGATTTGATATACACTGCCATGAAGTATTACAGTACCAATTTGCAAGCCCCCGATGCCACCCTCGAAGAAGCGGTAGTGAAGGGGTTGGCTTCTGACAAGGGGCTTTTCATGCCCCGTTCCATCAAACCTCTTTCTCCCGCTTTCTTTGAAGAAATAGACTCTCTTTCGTTCCAGGAGATTGCCTATCGCGTGGCGGACGCCTTTTTCGGCGAAGATGTGCCTGCCGAAACGTTGAAACAACTGGTGTACGATACGCTGAACTTTGACGCCCCGCTCGTGGAGGTGGCTCCGAACATCTATTCGCTGGAACTCTTCCATGGTCCTACACTGGCTTTCAAGGATGTGGGGGGCAGGTTCATGGCTCGTCTGCTCGGTTACTTTATAGGTAGGCAGGGCAAGCGGAGGGTGAATGTGCTGGTGGCTACCTCCGGCGATACGGGAAGCGCCGTGGCAAACGGCTTTCTGGGTGTGGAAGGTATTCACGTCTATGTGCTCTATCCCAAAGGAAAGGTGAGCGAGATTCAGGAGAAGCAGTTCACTACCCTGGGGCGCAACATCACCGCACTGGAGGTGGACGGTACGTTCGATGACTGCCAGGCATTGGTGAAAGCCGCATTCATGGACAAGGAACTGAACGAACACATGCAGCTCACCTCTGCCAATTCCATCAACGTGGCACGTTTCCTTCCCCAGTCGTTCTACTATTTCTACGCTTATGCCCAACTCAAACGGCTGGGCAAGGCAAACAATGCGGTGATGTGCGTGCCGAGCGGAAACTTCGGAAACATCACGGCGGGCTTGTTCGGCAAGCGGATGGGACTGCCGCTGAAACGCTTCATCGCTGCGAACAACCGCAACGACGTCTTCTATCAATACTTGCAAACGGGCAAATACGAGCCGCGTGCTTCGGTGGCTACGATAGCCAATGCCATGGATGTGGGCGATCCGAGCAACTTTGCCCGTGTACTCGACTTGTATGGCGGCAGTCACGAGGCGATTACGGCAGACATCAGCGGCGCCACCTATACCGACGAACAGATAGCCGACACCGTGCGCGACACGTGGCGGCGGTATCGTTACCTGCTCGACCCGCATGGGGCATGCGGCTTCCGCGCATTGAGCGAAGGGCTGCGTGAGGGAGAAACCGGCGTATTCCTCGAGACGGCACATCCGGGTAAATTCCTCGAGACGGTGGAGAATATCATCGGTGAGACGGTGGAGATTCCCGCCAAGCTGAAAGCTTTCATGCAGGGCGAAAAGAAAAGTCTGCCCATGTCGAAGGAGTTTACGGCATTCAAGGCGTATTTGTTGAACCAATAATACCCCTGATGATAGAGCGGCGGAACTTTATGGTTCCGCCGCTTCGTTTTCCGGATAATTGAGAAAGATGAGGTATTCACCGTCCGCATGGATGGTGAAACGGTTTGCAGAGGCTTCGTTGAGCGTTCCCTGCCACCAGTTGGTGAACCCCGATGTGGGATACACCAGCCCTTCGCTGCGGAGCAGGGAGGAGCCGAAATTAAAGATGGATACTTTTTGTCCGGGGAAGCAGGGGAATGAGCGCGTTCCCCGGCAGGGGACGAAAATGCCGTAGTCCGTTGCCATGACTGCTTGTATGCCCTCGCGCATGTATTCTATCAGCAGGCTGATGTTCCCCAGCGTATGATCCTCCCGTTTGCCCGTGGCGCCGGCAATCAGGAGATTTTTTTTGCTTTCTTCGCGCAGAAAACGGACGGCTTTGGTCTGGTCGTTGGTTTCCTGCTCGGCTATGCGGTGTATGATGCCGGCGTAGCGTGCACGGTTTGTTTCGGAAAGCGAATCTCCGTCGCCTATGATGGCGTGCGGCGTGCCCCCGTGTGCGATGTACGCGTCTCCGCTTCCGTCGCAACACACGACGTGTGAAGCCTCGTTCAATAAATGCAGGGGCAGGGGATGAGAGGGGTAGTCGCCATTGGCGAGAATCACGGCTTCGTGTGTCCGGCAATAGTCGTTCAGCATCTGCCGGAGGGCGGGCGAGAGTTTGGGTGTCGTCATGTCGGTTTCGGATTTAGAGAGTTGAGTCCGGTTGTCTTCTTTCCGGATGTTCGCATACGGATTGTTGTTTCCCTTCGCTGAAGCCCGGTGCGGGCATCATCTTTTTCCATTTGAAATAGCCGGATACGGCGATAATGGCATAAAACGCGTAAAGTGCGGCCGTAAGGTGTAAGTTCTTGTACACATACAAGCCTGCGCTCACCACATCCACTATAACCCATATCCACCATTGCTCCAGATACTTGCGTGCCAACATCCACATTGCCGCAAAGCTCAATGCGGTGGTGAAAGAGTCGAGCAGGGGCACATCGCTGTCCGTGTATCGCATGAGGATGAAAGCGATACCGGCAAAGGCGGCGGTTCCTGCCGCCAGAAGCGGCAGGAAGTATTTCGAAGGCATCCGGCTGATGGGCAGTTCCCGCGTTTCTTCATGGGTGTTCTTTTCGCGCAGATGCAACATCCGTTTCAGAAAGCTTCCGTACCGCCACATCACCCAGCCGTATACGGCTGCCAGCAGGTAGTATACGTTGATGCCGAAATCCGCGTACAGTCCCGCCCGGTAGTAGACGACGAGATAGACGGCGGGCATGATGATTCCCGCTATCCAAAGGTAGATGCTTGCACGGTACTCCAGCCAGAGGTAGATGAGACCGATGATGGTTCCCGCTATTTCGAGCATTTGCGTCATGATGAAAAAGAGTTTATTTGAGGGTCCGGGGTTAAGGTGTGCGAAAGTGGATAAGAGCCTTCGGAAAACTGGCGCCGGCGTGCGGGAGCTGTCAGAAACTCAACGAGATGTGCGCCAATGCGTTTCTTCCCGCCTGTGCCGCATATCCGGTGTAGTTGTTGCGGTTGTCCGGCGTGTTGGTGTAACTGCTGGATGCCCATCCGTTGTTTTCATACTTTTCGTTGAACAGGTTGTACACGGTGCAGCCCACGGTTACGGATTTTACTCTCGGCAGCTTGAACGTGTATGCGAGGCTCAGGCTGCTTACGAAGTAGGCGTCGAGCCGGTGTGCCTCGATGTCCATGTTGCTCATGTACTGCTTGCCCACGTATTGCGATTGCAGGGCGGTTTCAAACCCCTTGTACGTGTAGGAGAAGCGGTTGTTCAGCATGAGGTCGGGCGAGAAGGCGATGTGTGTGGTTCCGTGTTCTATGCGCACGGCAGGCAGCGGGTTCCAGTTGTCGTCGGTGCCGTTCAGCGTTTCCACGAAGTTTTTGATGCGGTTTTTGCTCAGCGTGGCGTTCATGTCCCATTGGAACCCGCAGGGAAATTTCACGCCTGCCATCAGTTCGATGCCCATGCGGTAGCTGTCGGGCACGTTGGCAGCCATGGCTTCGCCTATCTCGTTCAGTTCGCCGGTGAGCACCAGTTGGTCTTTGTAATCCATGTAATAGAGGTTGGCGCCGAGGTTCAGCCATCCGTTGGCGAAAGAATACCCCAACTCATAGTCGAAGAGCCGTTCTGCCTTGGGATGCTCGTGGAGTTTGCCATCGGTGTAGTTGTTGCGTGTGGGTTCCTTGTGTGCCACGCTGAATGAGCCGTACAGACTGTTTCTCTTGTCTATCTGCCAGAAGATGCCGGCTTTGGGGTTGAAGAAATCGAACTTCTCGTTCAGGTGGAGCGGTTGCAGGGAGTTGCCCTCATCGTACCATTTGTCGTTGTTGCCGCTCATCTTGTAGGCGATGTGGCGGTATTGCAGGTCGGCATATGCGCTAAAGCCTTTGCCCAGTGTGTAATTTCCTCTCAGATAGATGTTGCCGTCGTTCTTGGTGGCGTTGTTGCGGTAATATTCGTGGTCGGGCGCAAGCTCTCCGAGGTAGTTTTTTACCCAGATGACTTTTCCGAAGTGATCGCCGTCGTACCGGTTAACCCCTCCGCCGAGTACCATGTTCAGCACATCGTTACGGTAGCTTAGCGAGAACACTCCTCCGCCGAAAGCGTTGTCCATCGCTTTCCTGCGTATAAGGTCGCTTTCCTTTATCGTCTCCCCATTCTGCGCATAGGGATTCAAGTTGTATTCCATCAGTTTGCGCTTTATCTTGTATTCCTGATAATATCCGTCTCCTTCGGTGTAGTGGAGTCCGATGTTCAGGTTCCATGCCGAAGAGAAACTGTGGTTGAAGAGCAGTTGGTAATTCTTCTGTACGTAGTTGTCCGTCTGGTCATCGTAGAAATGCATCTTTCCGCCTGCCTTCAACAGTTGTGCGGCTTCATCCATCCCATAATCATATGCGATGTCCGGCTGGTGTATTCCTCCTTGCGCGTCGGTGATGTACATGAACCCGCAGGAGTTGTAATCCCTCCCGAAGAGCTCCATCTCTTTCTTCCCCGGATAGTTCCATGCATGGTAAGTGCGCTCCTTGCCTCCGAAGGCAATCAGTTTCACCGAGGTGTTGTCTGCATAATACGCTCCTTGGGCATAGTACGCGTTCAGTCCGGCTGACGCCCTGCGCAGATAGCCCTCCGTGCCGATGTTGGAAAGGCGGAGGTCGAAAGTCCAATGCCCGTCAATCAGTCCCGTACCGGCTTTGACTGTCTCCTTGTGCGTGTTGAACGAACCGTAAGAGGCGTTCACCTCGGCGTAGGGCTTATTCATAAATTCTCCCGTCTGCATGTTGATGCTTGCTCCGAAAGCACCCGCTCCGTTGGTCGATGTGCCCGCCCCGCGCTGTATCTGTATGTCTTTCACGGAGGAAGTGAAATCGGGCATATTGACCCAGAACACCGCATGGCTTTCGGCATCGTTGATGGGAATTCCGTTGGCGGTCACGTTGATGCGTGTGGCATCCGTTCCGCGTATGCGCAGCGAGGTGTAGCCGATTCCCGCGCCCGCGTCGCTCGTGGCGATTGCCGAAGGGGTAGTGCTCAACAGGAACGGGAGGTCTTGTCCCGTGTTCTGCTTCTTCAACTCTTCTTTGTTTATATTGGTAAACGCCACGGGAGTGTTCTTTGTGGCACGATTGGAAACAACTTCCACTTCTTGCAGATTGATTACCTGTAAACTGTCTTTTCCGTATGACTGCACACAGAAACCCAGCGCTGCCGCAAACAGGCAGGCTGTTGTAATTCGCTTTCTCATTTTCTTGTTCTAACTAATTAAAGGTTAATACAGAAAAGGGGAACTTTTCGGTAGTGTCCTCAAAAGTGTGTAAGCTAATCTTCTTATCCATTCGAGGCATGACTATTGATACTGTTTACTATTTTGCTTTTTGATTGTCATTGCTTAGAGCTTTCTTCCTCCAGCCACTCGCTTATATATGGTAGCTTCTTAGAGTAAGTTGTTTCAGTTTTGCTACGAGCGACTTCTCCGAGTAGGAAGAGTACCGCCTGTGGTGATGGCATGGCGCCTCGCATCTTCAAGACACGCTTGTAATCTCTATTGAGACGCTCTATCCAATTGGTGGTGTATATCATTCTCTGCACCTGAGGCGGGAATTGCAAGTAGGTGAAATGGGCGATGTTGCGCTCATGCTTAAACTTGCTAAATCTGGGATATGCCTTGCTCCATTTCTCCACAAAGTTACAGAATAGTTGGTATTGTTGCATCACCGACTTTCCTTTCTGCCCCATTGGGAATATCTCCTTGAGTTCCTCCATGAGCACTCCTCGCTTCTTATGAGGCACTAACGTAGCCATATTCCGCTTGAGATGTGTCACGCATAATTGATGCTTTGCCATGGGGAAAGACTCTGCTACGGCATTCTCTATTCCCGTAAGAGCGTCTGATACAATAAGGTCTATCTTACTAACGCCTCGCTCCTGCAAGGCGAGAAGCTCCTGTTTCCAATTAATTGCTCCTTCGGTGGGGTGATTAACAATGCCCAAGACCTCACGCCTACCATCAGGCAAGAGTCCAAGGAGGGTATAATAAGCCTCTCGGCGCACGCTATCCTCCCTGCGAGTAGGGCTAAAGGTAGCATCAATGAATACTGCCAAATATCGATTAGAGAGTTCTCTATTTAACCAAGCCTCGACCTCTTCGGCACAAGCCCTTGAGAGGTAGCTCACCTGCTGTTTGCTGTAATGTTTGCCGTAGAGATCCTCGGCAACTTCGCCTATTTGCTCCGTGGTTAAGCCCTTGCTATAAAGACTTGTGAAAAGGCGAGCACGCTCCTCATCTTCTCGCTTAATCACTGCCAAGAGTACGGGATAGAAACTACCTTGGCGAGTGCGAGGCACTTTGAGATGAAACTCATAATGCCCATAACAGAAGCGGCGTGGGCGAAAGCCATTACCACTGTCTGTCGCTTCACCAAGAAACATTCTCCTTTCGTGCTCCATCAAGCTATTGAGGATTATCTCGATAAGCTGATTAAAACTATCAGAGCTACTTGTTGCTTTGAGGATAAATTCCGAAATTTGTTCACGTGTAAGTTCCATTATTCTGTCTGCTTTTTAGTTCGCACCTCTAAGATACGAATTTTGGAGCTTACACACTTTTTAGGGACACTACCAACTTTTCTACTTATTCCTACGCCGGTACTACCCGGATCAGGTCGATGGGTATGATCTCAGCCCGTTACTTTAGGGCACCCCTTAGTTGAAATCGCGGCAAAAGTAGCCGATTCGGGCGAAAGAAACAAAGATTGTTTTGAATAATCTGCTGAAATACTGTATTTTTGCCCCGCTTCCGGGTTGCCCGACTTTGGCTAAGATACCTTATAATAATATATAATATATCCTTCCGTGTGATGTGCATGGATGACTGAATAAAAACGGATAATATGATGCTGTCATTGTGTAACGCGCTTATTGCCGCCCCGGCGGTTGTCGAAAAAGAAATAGGACATTTGCAGACCCTACTGGAATATCTGACCGATATGAGTATAAATGCCGGCGGACGCATACTTTCCGCCGCTGTGGTATTTGTCGTCGGACGCTTTCTGATGTCGCTGCTGAATAAGCTGATAGCCCGTCTGATGGCGAAACGGCAGATGGATGCGGGTGTGCAGAGCTTTGTGAAGAGTGCGGTGAACATCCTGCTGATGGTACTGCTCGGTATCGCGGTTATCAGCAAGCTGGGGATAGAGACCACTTCTTTTGCCGCCTTGCTCGCTTCGGCGGGTGTGGCAATCGGTATGGCGCTTTCAGGCAACCTGCAAAATTTTGCCGGGGGGCTCATTGTGCTTCTGTTGCGCCCCTACAAGGTGGGAGACTTTATAGAGAGCCAGGGAGTGACGGGTACCGTATGCGAGATACAGATATTTCATACCATCCTCACCACCGGAGACAACAAGGTGATTTATATACCTAATGGCGCGCTGAGCAGCGGTACCGTGACGAATTACAGTCGGGAAGCCAACCGGCGGGTGGAATGGGTGGTAGGCGTGGATTATGGCGAAGATTTTGAACGGGTGGAGGCCGTGATTCGCGATATACTGCGGGAGGATGAGCGTGTGCATGCCGAACCCGAACCCCTTGTGGCTCTTACCGCAATGGCGGAAAGCAGTGTGAACGTGCTTGTGCGTGTATGGGTAAACAATGCCGACTACTGGAACGTGTATTTCGATATTAATAAAAGAATATACGCGAGATTCAATGAGTTGGGAATCGATTTCCCTTTCCCGCAAGTGACCGTTCATCAGGCATAGCGTCGTTTGGAAGCCTGTCTTGTCCGGGATTCCTGTGTCGGAGGAGATTGCGTTCTTGTAGTTTTTCATTCGAAAGTTTTGTGAATAAAGAAACTATACGTAATTTTGCCGCTCAAATTTGTTCGGAATTATTTTTTTAACCCATTACTATTAATATTAAAAACAAAATGATTGTAGTACCTGTAAAAGAAGGCGAAAACATCGAAAAAGCGCTGAAGAAATTCAAAAGAAAATTTGAGAAAACCGGTATTGTGAAAGAGCTGAGAAACAGACAGCAATTTGACAAACCGTCTGTAACGAAAAGACTCAAGAAAGAGCGTGCTATTTACGTTCAGAAACTTCAGCAGGTAGAAGATTAATAATTCGTAATTTCCTTTGAATTATTGAATTGTTTTCATACATTCGTTGCATGATTTTTCCGAATGCGGCGTATGTGCTTGACAAACTCTTTTCTTGATTATCTTCAATATGAGCGGGGATATTCCGAAGAAACCGTGAAGGCTTATCGGAATGACATCAGTCAGTTTGAAGAGTTTGTGGCTGGGCAGCCCCAATACTCCACCCTTCCGCTTGTAAAGGCGGAATGCGTGCGGGAATGGGTTGTTGTTTTAATGGACGCCGGATATTCTTCTGTTTCCATAAACCGGAAGCTGAGTTCCTTGAAGACCTTTTATAAATATCTTTTGATGAAAGGTGAAATACAGGTTGACCCTTTGTCTAAAGTGGTTCGTCCCAAATGTAAAAAAACATTGCCTGTCTTTTTGAAAGAAAGAGAAATGGACAGGCTGTTGGATGAAACGGATTTTGGAGTCGGCTTTAAGGGCTGTCGGGATAGACTTATTCTTGAAATGTTCTATGCTACGGGAATGAGACTTGCCGAGCTGATAGCCTTGAATGATACGGATGTTGATTTTTTCTTGTCTGTGATAAAAGTCACGGGTAAGAGGAATAAACAGCGTATCATACCTTTTTATATAGAGCTTGAGAAAGGGATGAGAGGCTATCTCGAAAGACGAAATGAAGAAGTGGAGAATTGCTGCGGGGCATTTTTTGTTCGTGAAAACGGCGAAAGGATTTCCCGTAGTATCGTGGAGAATCTTGTGAAACGGAGTCTTTCGAAAGTAGTAACGCTGAAGAAACGCAGTCCGCATGTCTTGCGCCATACTTTCGCTACCACGATGCTGAACAACGAGGCGGAGTTGGGAGCCATAAAAGAGTTGATGGGGCATGCGAGTTTGGCGGCTACGGAAGTGTATACGCATACCACTTTTGAAGAACTTAAGAAAGTGTATAACCAAGCTCATCCCAGAGCTTAAAAGCAAGGAGGTTAGTATGGAAGTAAGAATTCAATCGATTCATTTTGACGCGTCAGAGCAGTTGCAATCTTTTATTCAGAAGAAGGTTGCGAAAATGGAAAAGTATTACGATGATATAAAGAAAGTGGAGGTGTCGTTAAAAGTGGTGAAACCGGAAACGGCGGAGAATAAGGAAGCCGGCATTCAGGTCGTGATACCCAGTGGCGAACTTTATGCCAGTAAGGTGTGCGATACGTTCGAAGAAGCCGTCGACTTGAGTTTGGAAGCCTTGGAGAAGCAACTGGTTAAGCACAAGGAAAAGCTGCGCAATAAATAAATCCGCTAAAATTTTGCGGAACCGAAATAAATCTCTAAATTTGCAGCCGTTTCGCTCGTGGAGGAACGTAACGGTTGCTTTTTTAACCGAATGCCTCTTTAGCTCAGCTGGCCAGAGCACGTGATTTGTAATCTCGGGGTCGTTGGTTCGAATCCGACAAGAGGCTCAAAGTGAAACGGAACCACGTCAGGCGTTGTTTGGCTGTGTGTTGTCGGGCAAATACCAGAGTGGCCAAATG
>JBHADT010000023.1:0-17689 GCA_041855205.1 Bacteroides sp. | reverse complement strand
CTCCCTTGCCGTGAATGAACACGATGCGCTGTTCGCGTTTCTTCCTGTATTCTTCCAGCACTTCTCTGAACTTATCCAGCTGATAGTTCAGTATCTCTGCGTTACTCATATGACGATAGTCGTCCAGCAGTTCGGATATGTGCAAATCCACCTCCAAAACGTCTTTCCGCATCTCTTGTCTTGCGGCGGACTTGGATGGCGCCTGCTCCGCGCTCTTTTTTTGTTGCAACGCAGCTTGGAGTTCCTCGGCGGATACGCTCACGGTTTTTACAGGCTCGTCTTCCTTCACCACATCGTATATCAGTGCCGGAACATCAAAATAGGGTGATTCGCGGAAAGCGTGCAGTTTATAGAACTTCACCGTATCGATGCGAAGTTCTACGCTTGCTGCCGGTTTCAGGTTGAAGGGACGGTTGTCTTTGAACGCCACGAACTGAACCGCCAGCCGCTCGCGCTCGTTCAGCTCCGTTTTGTCGAACTCTTCCAGCAGCAACTTGGTATTGGGCGCCACCACCCCGCCCGAGCGGTATGTCCATGCCTTACCCTCCGCCAAGAGGTAGGTATAATAGAGGTAGTAGTTGCTGTCGTTTATCAGATAAGCGGAAAAGCAGGTGGAGCTAATCTCCTTTATGTCGGCGGGGAGGAAAGCCAGCAGCACGTTCAGCACGTCTTTGCCCCGCTCTTCAGGTTGGCGATAGACGGAGATGTGAGGCGTATCCACCTTTCCGGTATTTCTTATCGGTTCCTCACCCGAAGAACTTTTTTCCGCCCGGCTTCCGTCATCCACCTTACCCCGGTTGTAGTCATCGGTATCTATCACCACGCACTCCGTCAGAGGCATCGGTATGTCAAACCCGTCGGCATCTTCCACCAACACGATATTCTTTCCCTGAAAACCTCTTACGGTTCCTCCTCCCACTTCATTCAAGAAGCGCACCTTATCTCCTATCTTCATACTGTCTGGTTCTTTATGTTTGCCTGCCCTGCATGGCATGGCAAGTCACCGGCAAAGATACGCCAACTCTGCAAGATATGATGTATGGGATGTGATAATATTCGTTACTTTCAAACCATAAAGCAAGCAACGGCAAGGATGTATTTTAACGTGAACTGAATATAACTTAAACCAGAGTCCGGAATAAAATTACTCAATACGCCCGGAAAGGAGTCGGCGGCGTGGAGATAAACAGGTGGAAATCAATTCATAAAAAGAAAGCAAAAACATTCGTCGTACCGTACCCGCATGGTTCCGGAAACCGTGCCCGTTGGGTTCGAATACCATACCCGTATGGTTCGGGTACCGTGCAGGTGTCGTTCTCCGCATATACAACAGGCACATCCCAGGCATAAAAACAGCACTCCACACACTCTTGCATAGCGGACATACATGTATATCAAAGGCGAAAGATTGGCTACAGTGAGACCACCCGAACGAAAAAACAACTATCTATTTACCTCACAGAACAAACGAACCTGCATCTTAATATTCGGAGTACATGGACAGGGGAAACCTGCCTCTCTGACAATGAAATATGTATCGCTTACATTAAATTCACGGCAAATATATGTAATTTTGTCGCCCATAAGCACAACATCTCATGAAAGATTCTCCCAAAGACATCCGCATCAGCGCATACAACTATCCCCTGCCGGACGAACGAATAGCCAAATTTCCCCTCGCCGGGCGAGACCAATCGAAACTGCTGGTTTATCGCCGGGGGGAGATAACCGAAACCCGCTTTTCCGCACTTCCTGATTATCTGCCTGCAGGTAGCCTGCTTGTGTTCAACAACACAAAAGTAATCCAAGCCCGCCTGCACTTCCGCAAAAACACAGGGGCCGTAATCGAGATATTCTGCCTGGAACCGGCGCTACCGAACGACTATGCCCTGAACTTCGGGCAAACGGAACATGTGGCATGGCTTTGCATGGTGGGAAACCTGAAAAAGTGGAAAGAGGGAGAACTCCACTCCGAACTAAACATCAAAGGGGAAGCTGTCTCACTCAGCGCGCGACGGGGAGAGTGTCGGGGAACGGTTCATTGGGTGGACTTTCGTTGGAACAACCCGCACATCACCTTCGCCGATATTCTGGAAGAGTTCGGAGAATTACCCATCCCGCCTTATCTGAACCGGGACACACAGGAAAGCGATAAAGAAACTTATCAGACAGTATATTCAAAAATTAAGGGTTCGGTGGCGGCTCCCACCGCGGGACTTCACTTTACGCCTTACGTATTGGATACACTGCGCAATCGGGGTATAGCCCTCGAAGAACTGACGCTGCATGTGGGAGCAGGCACCTTCAAACCCGTGAAAAGCGAAGAGATAGCCGGACACGAGATGCATACGGAATACATCTCCGTATCGCGCAACACCCTACAAAGTCTGCTGGCACACGGTGGAAAAGCCATTGCCGTAGGTACCACTTCAGTACGCACACTGGAGAGTCTTTACCACATCGGGGTCACACTGCTCAATAATCCCGATGCCACGGAAGAGGAGTTGGCTGTTCAACAATGGCAACCCTACGAAAGTTCCCTGCATACCGGAGACATCCCGGCGGAAGAATCCCTGCAAGCCATCATAGCCTATCTGAATCGGAACAAACTGGAAACTCTCCACACCTCCACCCAGATTATCATCGCACCAGGGTATCGCTACCGGATGGTACAGGCAATGATAACCAACTTTCACCAACCGCAAAGTACGCTGCTACTGCTGGTATCCGCATTCGTCAAGGAGGATAACTGGCGTTCTATCTACGACTATGCACTCACGCACGATTTCCGTTTCCTAAGTTACGGCGATTCGTCGCTGCTGATTCCGTAACACGCTGAGTATCCTCTTACTCATTCATGCGGAAGGTTGTATTGAGATTGCCTGAAACGAAATGAACTCCGTAGCGGTCGGCAAACCGCTGCGGAGTTCATTCTTCACATTATCGAAAGATTTCTAAAAGCAAGGAGTCTCTCTCTCGCATCAACTACCTTGTTTCCAGCCACTCTGTAATCTTTGAGACAAAGTCTTTATCGTTCGGAACCAACACCCTTACCAAATGTCCTTCCTCATCAATCATATATTTCTGAAAATTCCACCGTACGGGAGCATCTTCCTTACCATTCTGTTCTTTTTCGGTAAGCCAACGATAAACCGGAGCCATGTCGTTGCCCTTGACCGATATTTTAGCCATCAGCGGAAAAGTCACCGCATAGGTCGAAGAACAAAAAGCTGCTATCTCTTCATTCGTTCCCGGTTCCTGCCCCATAAAATTATTGGCAGGGAAAGCCACTATCACGAATCCTCGCTCCCGGTATGCGTCATAGAGTTGCTGCAACTGTGTATATTGAGGTGTCAATCCGCAACGAGACGCCACATTCACGACCAATACTTTCTTTCCTTTCAATGACGAAAGATTGAAGTCCTCACCATCGATACGCTTCACAACGAAGTCGTGCAGGGTTTTCTGCTGCGCATACATTCCCAACGAAACGAACAAGGCAACACACAAGCTACAAACAATTGAAACCACTCTTTTCATGCGAACAACAATCATTATAATATGGCAGAATCCACAGTCTGTTCCTACAATACCGCCGATTGAGACTAAGTTCTTCAGATGAATGCCTATCGAGCCAGATCTTCTATAACCTTAATTATTTCGCTGCCTATCGCATCGGCTTCCTCCGGTGTAGAGGCTTCGCTATATATCCGAATGATGGGTTCCGTATTGCTCTTACGCAAGTGCACCCATTTATCGGGAAAGTCAATCTTCACACCATCCACGTCGTTTATCTCCTCATTCCCGTAAAGCTCCTTCACCTTGGCGAGAATGGCGTCCACATCCGTCTCAGGAGTTAAATCCACCCGATTCTTCGCCATGTAGTACGAAGGATATGAGGCACGCAACTCGCTAACTCTCTTTTTCTCATGCGCCAGATGGCTCAAGAAAAGCGCTATACCCACCAAAGCGTCTCGCCCGTAGTGGCTTGCCGGATAGATAACCCCACCGTTTCCTTCGCCACCGATAACAGCCCCCACCTCTTTCATCTTGGTAGTGACATTGACTTCGCCTACGGCAGACGCATAGTACTCTTGTCCGTATTGACGTGTTACATCGCGCAAGGCACGTGTAGAACTAAGGTTGGAGACGGTGTTTCCGGGGGTATGCTTGAGCACATAATCAGCGATGGTTACCAGCGTGTATTCCTCACCATACATGGTGCCGTCCTCGCAAATCATCGCCAAGCGGTCTACGTCCGGGTCCACCACAAAAGCTACATCAGCTTTTCCACTCTTCATCAGTTTCATGATGTCTCCCAGATTCTTTTCCAGAGGTTCGGGGTTGTGTTGGAAATCGCCTGTGGGTTCGCAATAGAGTTTCTCCACATGCCGTACACCCAGACGTTCGAGCAGTTGGGGTAAAATGATGCCTCCCACCGAGTTCACTGCATCGACAGCCACGCGGAAGTCCGCCTTACGTATGGCTTCTACATCCACCAAATCCAATGCGAGCACACTGTCTATATGTTTCTGATTATAAGAAATATCTTTCCGGTAAGAACCCATACGCTCCACGGGGGCATAGTCGAAGTCTTCCGCCTCGGCGATGCGCAGCACCTCATTGCCTTCGGCTGCGTTGAGAAACTCTCCGCGTTCGTTCAACAGTTTCAGCGCGTTCCACTGACCGGGATTGTGCGAGGCGGTGAGTATAATGCCTCCATCGGCTCCCTCCATGGTCACGGCAAGCTCGGTTGTGGGTGTGGAAGCCAGATCGATGTCTACTACGTCCCAGCCCATTCCCATCAGGGTGCCTACCACTATGTTCTTCACCATTTCGCCCGACATACGGGCATCTCGTCCTACAACGATTTTGTTGCTTTTTACCGTGCTTGTGTTTCGGATAAGCGTGGCATATGCGGATGTAAACTTGACAATATCCAGCGGGTTGAGTCCTTCGCCCGCCTTTCCGCCTATTGTTCCACGAATCCCTGAAATCGATTTAATTAAAGTCATTACTTATATATTTGGAATTTACGTATGTCGTAAGCATAAGGGTAAACCCGTTGCTGTGCCGTGCTGTGTCCCATCTTCGAAGGCACAATCAGTTTGACATGTGCTTTATCGCGCACATATGTCAGTGCCACCAGCCAACCGGCGGGCACAGCCGTAGAACTATACGTACGGTACATATAACCTTGCGTGAAAATTCCGGCTATGGAAGAAGTGGTCACGGTATATTTAAATGCATCTACCACATCGGACAAGCCCAAATTGGACAGTGAATCATTGCTCATGATTCCGTATTCCTTGAAACGCACCAGCACCAAATCGTTATTTTTCACCGTGTCCGCGGGGTTCGAGGAACCTTTATCCACAATCTGCATGTAAACACCGCTCGCCAACTGCACATACTCGTTGTTTGCCAGATTCGTAGTCGAGTCATTTTTATAGAATTCCGACTGAGAGATGACCGTAATGTTATTGTCACTGATGTATTCTTTTATCGCTTTCTTTTCGTCGTCCAGCATTTCGGCGTAAGTCTTTGTGTTGTCGCACGCCTGGAAAGCCACACCGCACAGCAGAAAAGCAAAAAAGGAAAGAATCGTTTTTTTCATCGCTTTGATTTAATTATTTAGAACAAAAGTATTTCATTTCACCAAAAGAGCAATAAGAGAGAAAGAATGTTCGTATCTTTTAACCTTTATCCGAAGGCAAGCGACACGGAGAGATATATCTTAAAGAATCTCTGCTATTTATGATGTAACGAATAAAACTCCCACAAGCATTTCACAGCATTCGTACCCGGCAGCAAGAGACATTGCGTGTGCAACATGGGATGAAACGCAC
This sequence comes from Bacteroides sp., assembly GCA_041855205.1. GTDB lineage: Bacteria > Bacteroidota > Bacteroidia > Bacteroidales > Bacteroidaceae > Bacteroides. Next base: position 11,840 of record JBHADT010000023.1, on the reverse strand, counting down.
TCCTTGCGCCAAGATATTCTATTTCGATGAAACGAGTAAGGGTTTGTACTTTTCGATGGCTTGCTCGAAAAGGACCTTCGCCTCATCCATCGTCCCGTAAAATTCTCCGCCCGAAGCGTTCAGATGCCCGCCGCCGTTAAAAAATTCCGCCGCCAGTTTATTGCATGGGAAAGAGCCTACCGAACGGAGGGAGATCTTAATCATCGGTTTCTCCGTATCTTCCCGCAGGAAGCATGACAGCAACACCCCCTTAATACTCAAGGGGATATTAACAAACCCTTCGCTGTCGCCTCTTATATATGTGAAGTGACTTTGCTCCTCACTTGTCAATGAGATCAGCGCAGCATGATGTTCGGGGTAGACTTTCATCCGCGAAAGTACATAGCCCATCAGACGCAGGCGGCTCTCGGAATACGTATTGTAAACCTTGCGATAGATGGCATCCTTGTCGATACCCTTGGACAGGAGTTCACTGATGATAAAATAGATTTCGCGGTTGTTGGAATTGTAGGTAAAACCGCCCGTATCGGTCATCATACCGGTGTATATGCATTCGGCTCCTTCTTTGCCGATTTCGCTGAAACAGCCCATACGACAGATGAGCCTGAACACCAGTTCTGATGTAGAGGAAATTTCCGGATGCGAGATGATGACGTCGCAAAATCCCTCGGGATTCAGATGATGATCTATCAACACTTTTTTGCCCCGGGCTGTCCGTATGGTTTCCGCCATGTTATCCACCCGTTGCAGGGTATTGAAGTCCAGACAGCATATCAGTTCGGCATCGGCAATGAGTTCATCGGCAAATTCCTTGTAACGGTCGTAAAGCAGCACATCCTTGCTACCGGGCATCCATGAGAGGAAATCGGGGAAAGCGTTGGGTACAATCACATGAACGGTTTTTCCCTGTGTCTGCAAAAAGTGAGACAATCCGAGAGACGACCCGATTGCGTCGCCGTCGGGACCTACGTGAGAGACTACTACCACTTTATCCGCCTGCTCCATCCATCGGGCAAAGCGGTCTATCTTGGCTTGTTCAATAACTTTAGTCAGCATATAATTCAGATATGTATCGGGTATCCGGGGTTTGAACTCGATCTCAGCCCGATGAATGAATGTGCAAAGGTACGAAAACTTCGAGAGTTGTCCGCATACGGCAGGCGTTTTCTTCAGCGAGCATCCGGGAGAAAAGCCCGCCGATGCATGAACAAACAAAAGGTGCGCCCGGAAAAGAGCGCACCTTATGATGAACGAGTGTGTTACGGACAATCAGATTACATGCATGCCTTCGAGCAACATCTTCAGCATAAGCAGCACGAAGATAACCCACATCGTCAGGGATACATGCTTGGACTTTCCCGCAAACATCTTGATAATTACGTAGGAAAGCATTCCGAACACGATGCCGTGTGCAATACTGAAGGTAAAGGGCATCATCGTTATCGTCAGAAAGGCGGGTAAGGTTTCGCTCATGTCATCGAAATTGAGTTTCACCACCGAAGAAATCATGAACAGTCCCACGATGATAAGCGCCGGCGATGTGGCGGCAGCGGGAACCATAAGGAACAGTGGGGCGAGGAAGAGCGCCAATGCAAACATTACGGCAGTGGAAACCGCCGTCAGTCCGGTGCGTCCGCCTGCTGCCACGCCCGAAGCGCTCTCTACGTATGAAGTCACCGTGCTTGTTCCCACAACGGCTCCGAAAGTAGTTCCCAGCGCATCGGCAAAAAGCGCTTTCTTAATCTGGGGAAAGTTGCCTTCGGCATCAGTGAGTCCCGCCTTGTTGGCTACCGCCAACAGCGTACCGATGGTGTCGAAAAGATTCACGAACAAGAAAGTAAACACCACGATGACCATATCCAGCGTACAAATCTTATCGAAGCTGAATTGCAAAAAGAGCGGAGACACATCCGGCGGAAGCGAGAATATGCCTCCTTCGGGCAGGTGTACCAAACCGAAAATCGCGGCACAAGCCGTAGCAACGGCTATACCGATGAAGAACGAGCCATACACGTTGCGGATATAGAGCACGGCGGTAACCACCAGACCGATGAATGCCACCCACACGTTGGGATCGGCGATGTCGCCCAGTGAGACGATGGTGTTCTCGTTCGCCACCACCAGGCCGGCGTTGCGCATGCCGATGAGGGCGATGAACATACCGATGCCCACGGGAATCGCCTCCTTGATGGAGAGCGGAATGGTTTTCACAATCAGTTCACGCACGTTGAAGAGGGTCAGAATCAGGAATATAATTCCTTCGATAAACACTGCCGTCAACGCCATCTGCCACGAATAACCCAAGCCCAGCACCACCGAGAAGGCAAAGAAGCTGTTGAGTCCCATGCCGGGTGCCTGGGCAATGGGCAGATTGGGGATGAATGCCATAAACAGCGTACCGAACACGGCGGCTACAGCTGTCGCCGTGAAGAGAGCCGCCTTGTCCATACCTGTCTCGCCAAGTATGTTGGGGTTTACCACCAAGATGTAGGACATGGTAAGGAAAGTGATGATTCCCGCGATAATCTCCGTGCGTACGGTGGTTTTGTTTTCTTTGAGTTTAAATAGTCTGTCTAACATAGATACTATATATAATTAAGGAGAATAACCGAACGAAAGTTAAAAATTCCACTTGGCGGCAAGTGTGGGCACGGCATAAAAGCGTTTCGCCGTAACGCCACCCACGAAATTGTAGCTGAGTTCCACTTCCGTTCCAAGACTGAGGTTGGGCGTCACATTGTACCAGAATTGCGGTTCGCTAAGGAATACGACTCCTTTTCCCGACTCTCCGCCTCCCACGCGGTCTTTATTTTCCGTCCACACGTCGGCAAAACCGGAGATCGAAATTTTATTGTTCGCAAGGTTTGCGTTCCATGTCAACGTCCATTGCAGGTCGTGGCTCGTTTTCTTGAAGTCGTTCAATTTATATGCCAGGTAAGTGCTCATGAAGAAATCACCCCACTTGAAAGGATATGAGAAACCTCCCATATAGGCGTTGGGGATGGAATAGCTGTATGCCGTTCCGCGCACCAGTCCGAGTCCGCCGTTGTATTCGAGATGCGGCATCAGGGGGAAATTTTTAATCTTGATGTCGCGGGCAATCTCGGTATATGCCAATCCGATACCTCCTTTGTTGAAGTTAAAGTCAAAATCAACAAACATGAAAGTAGAACCCCATTTATCGGGCTTAAACATTTCGAAAGTAGCGGTCATGTAATTGCTCGACGCGGCTTCGTCTCCATAAAGCGCATGACGGGAATCGAAGTGCAACTGAAGGTTTTGTGCTTTCAGAGAAGTCATTCCCGCCACTGCAATCAGCAGGAAAAACAGGTTGATTTTTTTGCGGTTCATAAGTTCTTAATAAGTATTAAATTAGAAAAAAGAAGCCGCAAAGATATAAAAATATTCGAGTTTGCAAACAGAAAAGGCAAGAAGATGAACGCAAAAGAGGGAAAGAAAACCCTCTTTCATAACAGCCTCAGCACCGGATAAAGTATCCGGTTCCGGGCAGGGCATGCCGACCCGGCAGAGATTTATCCCGCAGGAGCGAGCAGGAAGATTGGAGTACAAGCAAACGACTAATCCACAACGTGTTAGCAACAAGAAAGAAAGTCAACAATACCGTACGGGCACGGTACTCGCACCACACGGGCACGGCACAAGTACCACGCCCGTGCGGTTCACGGAGATAACAAGACAGCGACACAAACCCATCGTCTGACAGATTTATGCCGCTGTTTCTGCAGTTTTTCATTGCCCGTTCATCGGGCGAAGCAAAGCGTAGTCGTCACTGCATTTATTGCCCGTGCAATTGGTTTATCTCGTTCTTATTCACACCCAAAACACCCTTAACCTTCTCGAAATAGGCTATTGCCTGTTCCGTTTTCTCCTTGGCTACGACAACGGCAATACCTTTCATTTGCTCGTAACGGTAAACGAGTTTGGCTCCATACTCTTCCACCGCTTTCATCAACGGCTCATTACCCGTTTTCTCATCGTAGAAGATAATGAGGGTTTCCGAAAGGGTATCTTCCGCCTTATACACATCTTTGCCGCCGATGCTCAAAACACCTGTACGGTCGTCGTAACAACAGTCCTCTTTCCGGTACACACCATCCGTCGATTTATCCAGGATAACGTTCGGTCTGTCCGCAGGAAAGAAGATTTCAGCTTTTGTCCGGTCGTCATTGAACAGGACAAAGGCACTGATAACAGCCTCCCCTTCTTTCACTTCGATAGGGTTGAGGCGTATTCCCTCGTTGAATACTTGCAGACAGGTGCCGCGAAGCTCGCTCCACGTCTCACCCGCCGCAGGCAGGCAACCGTGTTCATCCTTTTGTCCGCCTACGCATTGTTCCGCTTCCCGGTCGGCGGTTTCCGTCGCCTGTCCGTCGCTCTTACGCGCGCCGCAAGCCGTCAGCATTAAAACTGCGGCTGACAATAACCATACTTTTTTCATTTCCTCCGGTCATTTAAATTAATAAAAAGTCTCATCCGGGTTCCCAAACACGTCCGGTTCGGAAACACGACTTCCTCTCCGAAGGGAAAATCACCGAACAAAATCCGGACTGTTCATAGGGAACGATGATTTTTAAAACAATCCGTGGCAAATATAAAGAAAAAGGTGAACGATTGTTCGTAACCTCCGTACTCAAGGGAATATTCATATGTACGGACTCCCCTCTGTTTTAACACTATCTGCACACCGGGAAAACAAAAAATACCACCGTAAGAACAATAATTGCACATACGCTTGTTAACATCCCTATACATTTGCACACAGGAAAGCGTGCCCGTTTGTTTCTCTCATCCCTCCCGTATGCCGGGAAACTCATCCGTGCCAAAACGGGCACATTCCGCCAACGCAAGAGAACAAAGAACAACGAAGCAAACCAATATCTATTAACATCAATAATTAACATGCAAAGAATGTCTAACAAAATGAAGAACATGCGCGTCTCGCTGCTATCCTTTATGGCAGTGCTGCTGTCCGTCAGCGTATCGGCGCAAAATGTAACCGTACAAGGTACCGTAACAGACAGAACGGGAGAAACCGTCATCGGCGCTTCCGTAGTTCAAAAAGGCAATACCGCCAACGGAACCATTACCGACATGGACGGTAAGTTTTCCATCAGCGTGCCTGCCAATGCCACCCTCACCATCTCATACGTAGGCATGAAATCGCTGGACGTAGCGTTGAAGGGTCAAAGAAACATCAAAGTCACGCTCGAAGACGACTCTCAGGCATTGGATGAAGTAGTAGTAATCGGTTATGGAGCCGTGAAACGCAAAGACCTTACGGGTTCCGTGGCCACCGTCAACTCCGAAACCCTCGCCGCCGTTCCCGTGGCTTCCGCAACGGAAGCGCTTACCGGTAAGCTAGCGGGTGTGCAAATCACCACCACCGAAGGTTCGCCCGATGCGGAAATGAAAATCCGTGTACGCGGAGGAGGCTCCATCACGCAAAGCAACGAACCGCTATTCATCGTTGACGGATTTCCCGTAGAAAGCATCAGCGACATTCCCGCGTCGGACATCGAAGACATGACCGTGTTGAAAGATGCCTCGTCTACCGCCATCTACGGAGCGCGCGGAGCAAACGGTGTAATACTCGTCACCACCAAGTCGGGCAAAGAAGGAAAAGTAAGCGTAAACTACAATGCTTATTACAGCTGGAAGAAAATAGCCAAGACACTGGACGTACTCAGCCCGAAAGATTATGCCAAATGGCAATACGAGCTTGCCCTGCTGAGAGACGAAAACGACCTAAGTTCCTACGAGAACTTCTTTGGAAGCTATCAGGATATAGACCTTTATGACAACATTCAAGGAAACGACTGGCAGGATCTCACCTACGGACGCACAGGACATACCTTCAATCAGAGTCTGAACATCAACGGCGGAAGCGAGAAAATCAGATACGCTTTCAGTTATGCGCACATGAACGACAAAGCCATCATGGAAAACTCTACGTTCAAACGCGATAACTTCAGCCTGAAACTGAATTCCAAACCGGTGAAAACCGTAAGCCTCGACTTTCAGGCACGCTACTCCGAGACAGACATCCGCGGTGGAGGAGCCAACGATGTAAATGGCGCGTACGACACGGACAGACGTCTGAGGTATTCCGTAATCTATACACCTATACCGTTGTCGAACTTGACGTCTGAGGCCGGTAGCAACGACGACGATTTGGGCAATCTTTATCACCCCATCACCTCACTCTACGACAACGACCGCGAGCAAGAACGCAAAACCTTCAACATGGCGGGAAGTATCGCATGGGAATTGTTCAAAAACCTGAAAGTGAAAGCGGAACTCGGATATGACGACTATCGCAATACCGACAACCGTTTCATGGGCACCACCACCTACTACGTACGCAATGTTCCGGCGGAAAAAGACAAAAGCAGACCGGCCGTTCGTTTGGAATCGACAGACCGCCATCGCTTCCGCAGCACCAATACGCTCAGTTATGACTTCAATAATCTCTTCAAAGGAGACAGTCATCATCTCAACGCGATGGTCGGACACGAATGGCTTGTCACCAAATCATCCAAGCTGACCAATGAAGTTCACGGGTTCCCGGTAGACTACTCCGCCGACAGAGCTTGGAGCGTTACCAACATGGGAACACCTTACAGCATCGACAATTTCCAAAATCCGGATGACAAAATGCTTTCATTCTTCGGTCGTGTAAACTACGACTATCAAAGCAAATACCTGTTGAGCGCTACTTTCCGTGCCGACGCCTCTTCCAGATTCTCCGAAAAGAACCGATGGGGTTACTTCCCCTCCGCCGCCCTCGCATGGCGTATCTCATCGGAACCGTTCATGAAGTGGTCGAAAAACTGGTTGGACGACCTTAAACTCCGCTTCAGCTACGGTACAGCCGGAAACAACAACATCCCCACCGGACAACTCTCGCAGGTATTCATCAACAACTCCACTACTTGGGTGAACGGTGCCAGCAATTATTGGGCGCCTTCTAAAACAATGGCGAATTCAGACCTGAAATGGGAAACAACCATTACCCGTAACCTCGGTATGGACTTCACAACGCTGGGCGGAAAGCTTACCGGTAGCGTGGAAGTGTACCTGAACACTACGAAAGATCTTCTCATTAACTTCCCCGTAGGCGGAACAGGCTACGAAACTCAATACCGCAACATGGGTGAGACGGAAAACAAAGGTCTCGAAGTGACGCTCAACTGGACCGCCATAGACAAGAAGAACTTCGGCTTGAGTTTCAGTGGTAACATCGGTTTCAACAAGAACCGCATCAATGACTTGGGCATCATGGATGACTTCGGACAAGACACCCGTTGGGCTTCTACAGAAATCGGAAACGACTTCTGGATTGCCAAAGGAAGTTCCGTAGGAAAGATGCTGGGTTATCGTGCGGACGGCAGATACGAAGTTAGCGACTTCGAAGGTTATGACGAAAGCAGTAAAAGATGGATACTGAAAGAAGGTGTCGCCGACGCTTCTTCCATCGTAGGAAGACTTCGTCCCGGTATGCTTAAACTAAAGAACATCGATGGTAGCGAAGACAATAAGATCAGCAATAGCGACCAGGAAATCATAGGCGACGCCAACCCCGTACACACCGGAGGTTTCAGCATCAATGCCCGCCTCTACGGCTTCGACCTGAGCGCCAACTTCAACTGGAGTGTAGGTAACGATGTGTACAATGCCAACAAGATTGAGTTTACTTCAACAGGCAAATATCAGTATCGCAACCTCATCAGCACCATGGCAGAGGGTAAGCGTTGGACAAACCTCAACGAGGACGGAACGCTCTGCAACGACCCCGTGAAACTTGCCGCCATGAACGAGAATACCACCATGTGGTCGCCGTATGTGCAAAGTATGGTCTTTACGGATTGGGCGGTAGAAGACGCTTCTTTCTTGCGTCTCAACACCTTGACATTGGGTTATACCCTGCCTAAAACTCTCACGAACAAAGCTAAATTGCAAAGTTTAAGATTCTATGTAACAGCCTACAACGTATTCTGTCTGACCGACTATTCCGGATACGACCCCGAGGTATCTACCGTGAGAAAAACAAACCTCACTCCGGGAGTAGACTATTCCGCTTATCCCAAAAGCCGTCAGTTTGTAGTGGGTGTAAATCTGAACTTCTAAACAAAAATCATGGAAACAATGAAAAAAATAGCTCTATACTTCTTATCTGCATTGTCACTTCCGGCTTTAATGACCTCGTGTGACTTGGATGCCCCCAACAAATCCGCCCTTGACAGCGAAGTCATATACAGTTCCGCAGAGACTGCCGAAGCTGCGCTTGTGGGTATCTATCACTCGTTCGGAGAGACCAACTCTTATCGCGGACGTTACATCCCTTATTATGGAATAAATACGGACATCGAATGGATCAACAACATGGATCCTGCCAAGATGCCGGACGGAGATAAATACGACCTTGCCAGCTATGCTACCGAGTATACCAACAAACAGATGAACTCTGAGAACAACGCTTATGCCAAGATGTACGAAGCCATAGAGCGCGCCAACATTGGTATAAAGGCATTAAGAGCACAGTCCGGCATCAAAGAGAACAAGAGTCTGGCTCCTTATCTGGGTGAGCTCCTCACCTTGAGAGCCGTCCTGTACTTGGATCTCATCAAAGGTTGGGGCGATGTTCCCGCACGTTTCGAGCCGAACAGCGCGGCAAACACCTACCTCCCCCGCACCGATCGTGATGAAATCTACAAGCAGTTGCTGGCAGACCTCGCGGAAGCAGCTTCTCTTGTAGCTTGGCCCAACCAAAGCACCAGTACACGAAGCGTAGAACGTGTCAGCCGTTCGTTTGTGAAAGGGCTGCGTGCACGCATCGCTCTCTATGCAGGCGGATACAGCCAGCGTGCCGACGGTATTCGTTTGAGCAACGATGCCGAACTGAAACGCGAAACCATGTACAAGATAGCCAAAGACGAATGCTTGGAAATCATCACAGCCGGTTATAACAAACTGGGAGGGTTCAAAGACAACTTCCTTAAATTGTGTAAGGACAACGTAACAGCCGGAGAAGAATCTCTTTGGGAAATTCCGTTTTCTGCCGGTCGCGGACGTGTACTCTATACCTTTGGAGTAAAACACAAATCCTCGGATCAATATACCAAACAGGCACAAGGTGGAATCAACGGTCCCGTACCCACTCTTTTCTACGATTATGACGTGGAGGATATTCGCCGCGACATCACTTGCGTTCCTTACGAATGGGGAGACGCCGTACAAGGAAAATCCAAACAAGTATTGCGCAGCCTGAACAAATGGTGCTTCGGTAAATTCCGTTACGAATGGATGGACAGAATCGTGACCTCTACCAATGACGATGGCGTGAACTGGCAATATATGCGTCTGGCAGATGTGTACTTGATGGCAGCAGAGGCCATCAACGAATTGGAAGGTCCCGCCAATGCGGCTCAATACCTGAAACCGGTACTCGACCGCGCACTGCCGGCTGCCAAGGTAAACGCTTACATGACTCAAGCTACCGCCAACAAGGAAGCATTCTTCAATGCGATTGTAGAACAACGTGCGCTTGAGTTTGCAGGCGAACAGTTGCGCAAAGCCGACCTCATCCGCTGGAATCTGCTAAAAACAAAGATGGATGAAGCCAAAAACAAGATGATGCAACTCAGAGTGCGCGAAGGCAAATACAGCAACTTACCTCAAAAACTCTACACGCGCTATGCCGAAGATGGAGAATCGCTGATTATCTATGGTTTGAACTACGGTGACACCGACGAAGAAGGTCAGGCTCTGAAGTTGACGTATAGCGATTTGGAAGAGAAATCATGGATTTCGGAAAACAATCTGAAAGAAGAGCTGATAAACGTACTTTACACAAAGAATCCGGATGAAAATCAGGTATGGCCTATCTGGAGAGTGTTTATTGACAGCAGCAACGGAATGCTGAAGAATTAACCGAACGTGCAACAAAAATCATTATGAACAATATGAACAGATACATATATGCATTGGGGTTATCGATGCTGTTTGCCACAACCTCATGCGACGATCAATCGACAGAAATAACTTCCATCGATTATGCCCGCGCTTTTTCGCCATACGATATGGAAGCTAAAATCATCAATCAGGTGAACGTCCGGTTGCAATGGAAAGCTACCCCGGAGGGCATTTACACCATCGAGGTGTATGAGAATCCGAACATTGCCCTGAGCGGGAATGAGGATGAAGTACTGACACCCGTATTCGAAGGAACTCCCGTGAAGGTCATCACCGGCGTCGGTGCGTCCGACTTGCCGTATTTGGTGACCGGCTTGCAGAGCGAAACACGCTACTCCGCACGCGTACAGTCTGTAAGTGAAAATACGGAGAAGAGTTCCAAATGGACGGGTATCGCTTTTGAAACCGGTTCGGAACAGATATTCCAACCCGTGCAGGCAGACGATTTGAAAGCGACGGAAGTAACACTCCGCTGGACGGCAGGCGAGGAAGCCGCCACCATCGTGCTTACTCCGGGAGATATTACGCACAATGTAACCGCCGGGGAAATTGCAGCTGGAGCGGCCACCATCACCGGGCTTACAGGTGAGACGAAATATACAGCCAAACTGATGCGCGCCAACGGAAAAACCCGCGGAATCATCACGTTCACCACGCTGGTAGACCTGGGTGGAGCCACCGCCGTATATCCGGGCGATGATCTGGGAACAATCGTTGAGAATGCGGAAGAGAACGCTACCATCGTATTGCTGCCGGCAAAAGACGGAAGCAACGAATTCTCTTTCACCAACGAAAGCGGCGTGGCTTACACACTCACACTGACTCTAACCAAAGACATCACCATCAAGGGACTTTATCCCGGCAACCGTCCGGTATTGAATGCCAATTTCATATTGAATGGAAGCAACAACCTGAAACTGGAAAACCTCATTCTGCAAGGAAGCGGTAATACGATTACGGTAAACAACAGTAATGGCGGCGAAATTCTGGTGACAAACTGTGAGGTGACCGGCTACGGAAGTTTCCTGACCGAATCGAACGATACGCAGATCGGGACCATCAACAAGTTTACCATCGACAACTGTGTGATTCACGACATGGCGAGCGGAAAACGCTTTGTGGACTATCAGAAGAAGAAGTCGTTCATTGCCGAGTTCACGCTGAAAAACTCTACCGTGTACAACAGCTGTGCCGGTTCCGACTTCATTCGTTTCGACAGACATGCCACCAAAGGAAACATCGTAAATGTTACCAACTGCACACTGTACGGACTTGAGGCTACAAGTAAAGGTTTGTTCTACATACGTTCGAACAGTGCTGGCAGCAAAGAATTCACCGCCAACATCAGCAAGTGCATCTTCGCCCAGATGAGCGACAAGGTATTCTTCAGCCAAGACACCAAGACAGACAACCTTGTGTTCGCTGGCAACTACTACTTCAACGCTCCTTCACTGCTGGCAATCCCCGAAGGCGGATTAGGCAAGGTAACGGACGCATCGGGCGTAACCGTCGAACCGGGATTCAAAGATGCCGCCAATGGCGATTTCACTGTAAGCAACGAGACATTGAAAGACAAACGCATCGGAGACCCGCGCTGGTTGAACTGATAAACAGGATTACACGAAAGTCTTCAAGATGAATGGAGGTGTGTCGTAATGCACGATGCACCTCCTTTTTTGTTCATCGCTATACAAATCGGTTCATTCTCTTTAAGCTGCGATATTTTGAAGATTTCTTTGATTTATGTGTTTGCGGCACTTAAATAAAGCGGCAGTAAGCTCATAAAACAGCCTAATTAGCCAATCCATGCCTTCTTTTGTCATTTTTGCACACATCTTTTTTATATT
>JBHADT010000022.1:0-6870 GCA_041855205.1 Bacteroides sp. | reverse complement strand
TGCGTACGGGACTCGAACCCGTGACCCCATGCGTGACAGGCATGTATTCTAACCAACTGAACTAACGCACCATTTCTCTGTATCAAGCAATCTCTCCCGATTGCGGATGCAAAGGTAGGCATTTATTTGAAATTGGCAATAAGAGTAAGAATATTTTTTTTCGTTTTCCTCTAAAAAATAAATCAAAGAGTGCTCTGGCGATTTTTCGGACACATAATCCGGCATTATCGGAAACCTTAAAAGAACGGTACGGGTATGCCATCCAAACCATACAGGCACGGTACGAAAGCCATACGGGTATGGTTCGGGAGCAACATGGGTACGGTACAACAGTTTGATTATCAAAGCTTTTCTCTGACACTCATTTTGTTCTCCTCGAAACATTCCGTAATCGCGGCAGCATATGTCCGGTTTTACCTTAATTTATATATCAATAAAAGCCATGCGAACGGATACCTATATATTGCTATTTTATGTTGAACAACATAAAAATACAGATTTAATTCAGGTAGAAAGGAATCTTTTCCGTAATTTTGCGCGCTCTAAAAGATGATATAATTCATAGTTAATCCACCTTAAAAACCAGAAATTATGGAATTGAACAAAGCCTTTGTCGAAGGAGTTTGGAGCAGGGAAATCAATGTCAGTGATTTCGTGAGTAAAAATATAGCGCCGTACAGTGGCGACGCCTCGTTTCTGCAAGGTCCCACCGAACGTACCAAGCACATCTGGAACCTCTGCCTGAAAGCGCTCGAAGAGGAAAGAGCGAACAATGGCGTCCGCTCGCTCGACGCACATACCGTATCCACCATCACCTCTCACCAAGCCGGCTATATAGACAGGGAGAACGAACTGATTGTCGGTTTGCAGACCGATGAACTGCTGAGACGTGCCATCAAGCCGTTCGGAGGAATCAACGTGGTAGCCAAAGCCTGCCACGAAAACGGTGTGGAGATAGACGAGAAGGTGAAAGACATATTCACTCACTACCGCAAGACGCACAACGACGGCGTATTCGATGTCTACACCGAGGAAATTCGCTCGTTCCGCTCGCTGGGTTTCCTCACCGGGTTGCCCGATAACTACGCGCGCGGACGCATCATCGGAGACTATCGCCGGTTGGCTCTCTACGGCATCAACCGCCTCATCGAGGCAAAACAGGAGGATTTGCACAACCTGACCGGACCGATGACGGAAGAGCGCATCCGCCTGCGCGAGGAAGTGGCGGAGCAGATCAAGGCGCTGAAAGACATTCTGGTATTAGGCGAGTATTATGGGCTCGACCTCAGCCGTCCGGCAACTTCGGCGCAAGAGGCTGTTCAGTGGGTGTACATGGCTTACCTCGCCGCAGTAAAGGAACAAGACGGCGCAGCCATGTCGCTGGGCAACGTCTCCTCGTTCCTCGACATCTTTATCGAGTACGATTTGGCACACGGCATTATAGACGAGGTGTTCGCACAGGAACTTATCGACCAGTTCGTCATTAAACTGCGCATGGTACGCCACTTGAGAATGCAGTCGTACAACGACATATTTGCCGGAGACCCCACATGGGTGACGGAGGCCATCGGCGGACGTTTCAACGACGGACGCGTGAAGGTGACCAAGAGTTCGTTCCGTTTCCTGCAAACACTGTACAACCTCGGTCCGTCGCCCGAACCCAACATGACCGTACTCTGGAGTCCGGAACTTCCGGAAGGATTCAAGGAGTTCTGCGCCAAGGTGTCGGTAGATACCAGCTCCATCCAGTACGAGAACGACAACCTGATGCGCGAGGTGCGCAATTGCGACGACTACGGTATCGCCTGCTGCGTGTCTTACCAAGCCATCGGCAAGCAGATTCAGTTCTTCGGCGCACGAGCCAACCTGGCTAAGGCACTGTTGCTTGCCATAAACGGCGGACGTTGCGAAAACACGGGAACCGTGATGGTTAAAGGTATTCCGGTGCTGACGAGCGAGGTACTGAAGTTCGAGGAAGTAATGTGCAACTACAAGATAGTGCTGACGGAAATCGCGCGCGTGTACAACGAGGCGATGAACATCATACACTACATGCACGACAAGTATTACTACGAAAAAGCGCAGATGGCTTTTATCGACACCAACCCGCGCATCAACCTGGCATACGGCGTAGCCGGACTCTCCATCGCCATCGACTCGCTGTCCGCCATCAAGAACGCCAAAGTCACCGCCCGCCGCAACGAAATCGGTCTGACCGAAAGTTTCGACATCGAGGGCAGTTTCCCCTGTTTCGGCAACAACGACGACCGTGTAGACCATCTGGGAGTGGACTTGGTGTACTACTTCAGCGAAGAATTGAAGAAGTTGCCGGTGTATAAAAACGCACGTCCCACACTGTCGCTGCTTACCATCACATCCAACGTCATGTATGGAAAGAAGACGGGAGCCACCCCCGATGGACGCGCCAAAGGCGTGGCGTTCGCTCCGGGTGCCAACCCCATGCACGGACGCGACAAGAACGGAGCCATCGCATCGCTCAGTTCCGTTGCCAAACTGCGTTACCGCGACTCTCAGGACGGCATCAGCAACACCTTCTCCATCGTTCCCAAATCGCTGGGTCCCACTCCGGAGGAGAGAGTGGAAAATCTGGTGACCATGATGGACGGATACTTCACCAAAGGTGCGCACCATCTCAACGTGAACGTACTGAACCGGGAAATGCTGGAAGACGCCATGGAACATCCCGAGAAGTATCCGCAACTCACGATTCGCGTATCGGGCTATGCCGTAAACTTCATCAAACTAAGCCGCGAACATCAGTTAGAGGTAATCAACCGTTCGTTCCACGAACGAATGTAAACCGGCAGATACAAGCCTATGATTAAGGTTCACTCTTACGAGAGCATGGGCACTTTCGACGGACCGGGTCTGCGCCTTGTGGTATTCCTGCAAGGCTGCCCGTTCCGTTGTTTATATTGTGCCAACCCCGACACCATCGACACACAGGGAGGAATCTCCACTCCTGCCGAAGAGATTCTGCAAATGGCAATCAGCCAGAAACCGTTCTTCGGAAAAAAGGGCGGCATCACTTTCTCCGGCGGAGAGCCTACGCTGCAAGCCGAAACGTTGATTCCGCTGTTCAAAGCACTGAAAGCTCATGGCATCCATATCTGTCTGGACACCAACGGAGGAATCCGGAACAAACACGTGGAAGAGCTTTGGGGGCTGACAGACCTCGTATTGCTCGATGTCAAACAAGCAGACCCCGGACGGCACGCCCTGCTTACGGGTAGGGACAACAAGCAAACGCTCGACACTGCCGAATGGCTGGAACGGCACGAACGCCCGTTTTGGCTGCGCTACGTGTTGGTGCCCGGATATAGCGACTCAGAGGAAGATATCCGCGCTTTGGGCGAAAAGCTGGGACACTGCCGGCTGGTACAGCGTGTGGAGATATTGCCCTATCACCGCTTGGGGGTTCACAAGTATGAGGCGATGGGATGGGAATACAAACTGAACCATGTGAGAGAGAATACGCCCCAGGAGCTGGAACGGGCGAAGCGGTTGCTCTCGGAATACTTTGAGAATGTGGTGCTCAACTGAACATCTCCGTACATATTTGCCGCAAGCAAGATTATCTGCCTGCCCGGGCAGAATTTTATTCCAAAAAACCACCTGAAAATCGCTGTTCTTTCCAAACCTTCCCTTATTTGCTTGCACCGGTATCCGGGTTTGGTCTATTTTCTTATCTTTGCGCAAAACAAGTCATTCCGGTCGTCTTTAGCCTTAATGTTCACGGCACGGCTTCCCGGGGTTCAGGTCTCTACCGTACCGGCAGGAAATGGGAACAGACTTCGAAACGCTTATGAGAGAATTTATAATTGCGGACAATCAGGATATTACACGGGCGGGAATGATGTTCCTGCTCGGTCAGCAAAAAGAAATCCCCACATTGCTGGAAGCAAACAACAAGGCGGAGTTGATTCGCTGGTTGCGTTTGTATCCGCAGGCTGTGGTGATTGTAGATTATACGTTGTTCGATTTCTCGGGTGCAGAAGAACTGATGGTACTGCACGAACGTTTCAAGCAGGCAGACTGGCTTCTTTTTTCCGATGAATTGAGCATCGGGTTTCTCAGGCAGATTCTGTTCAGCAGTCTCTCTTTCGGGGTGGTACTGAAAGACAGCTCGAAGGAAGAGATACAGACCGCCCTGCAACATACCCTTCGCAAAGAGCGTTTTATCTGCAACTACGTAAGCAACCTGCTGCTATCGGGAGGGAGTAAAGAAGCCTCGCACACGACAAGCATGCAGGAGACGCCGCTCACCCCTGCCGAACGTTATGTGCTGAAAGAGATAGCGCTGGGCAAAACCACCAAAGAGATAGCAGCCGAACGACACCTCAGTTTCCACACGGTGAACAGCCACCGGAAAAACATCTTCCGCAAACTGGGGGTGAACAATGTGCACGAGGCAACCAAATATGCCATGAAGGCCGGCATAGTGGATTTGGTGGAGTATTACATCTGAACGGCTATTTCGCCACTGCCTATACAGAGACGGGATTCGGAATCGTACACCACGCCGAATTGCCCCGGGGCTATGCCCTGCAAGCCGGTAGCGGCGACAATCCGGTAGCCTCCGTCCGCCACGCTTAACGTTCCTTTTGTGAATTCGGGGGTATGGCGTATTTTGAACGTAACTTCACGTTCCTCTCCGGAGAACTTCCACGGATTATCCGTAATGAAGTGGAAGTCGCGCAGCAGAAACTCACGACCGTACTGCATATCGTAACTGCGGGAAACATAAAGCACATTCCCCTCCACATCCTTGCGCACCACAAACCAGGGACCTCCGCCCAATCCCAATCCCTTTCGCTGACCGATGGTATGAAACCAATATCCTTTGTGCCTGCCCAACTTTCTGCCTGTCTCCCACTCCACAACATCTCCTTCGCGCTCTCCGAGAAAACGACGGACGAAGTCGTTGTAGTTTATCTTGCCCAAAAAGCAAATCCCCTGACTGTCTCGTCTGCGTGCGGTGGGAAGTCCGGTCCGCAGGGCTGTTTCTCTCACCTCGTGCTTCATGAGCATACCCAAAGGAAACATCAGTTTAGACACCTGTAGCTGATTGATTTGCGCCAGAAAATCGGTTTGGTCTTTTACCGGGTCGAGTGCCGTTCCCAACCACACCCTGCCGTTTTGTTCCCACGTGGTGGCATAGTGCCCGGTAGCCACGCGGTCGAAATCCTTGCCGGCTCTCTCTTCAAAACATCCGAACTTGATAAGCTTGTTACACATCACATCGGGGTTGGGAGTGAATCCTTTGCTTATCTTATCGATGGCATATGCCGCTACCCGTTCCCAATATTCATGTTGCAGGTCTACCAGTTCCAACGGCAGCCCGTATCTGCGGGCAACAGCCGAAGCCATCTCCCAATCTTCCTCTGCGCTACAACTCATATCCCCCGCATCGTCCATCCCTATTTTAATATAGAATAGAGACGGACGATAACCTTGCTCGCAAAGGAGGTGCACGACAACAGAACTGTCGACACCTCCTGATAATAGTACAGCTATGTCCAAACCAGTCGTCTATTAATTAACCTTATCAAATGCCTGAGAAATGTCATCCAGCAAATCGGCAATGTGCTCCGTTCCCACGGAAAGGCGCACTGTGCCCGGCGTGATGCCCTGTTCCTGCTGCTCTTCCGGACTGAGTTGCGAATGAGTGGTGGTAGCCGGATGTATTACCAAAGACTTCACATCGGCCACATTCGCAAGCAGAGAGAATATTTGCAAACTGTCGATGAAAGCCTGCGCCTCTGCCGAACCGCCTTTGATACGGAACGTAAAGATGGAACCCGCTCCTTTCGGGAAGTATCTCTCGTACAGCGCATGGTCGGGATGCTGCGGCAATGAAGGATGATTTACCTCCTCCACTTTCGGATGATTCTTTAAGAACTCCACCACCTTCAGGGCGTTTTTCACGTGACGCTCCACACGCAGGGAGAGGGTTTCCAATCCTTGCAACAGAATGAAGGCATTGAACGGACTGATGGCTGCTCCCGTATCGCGCAACAGAACTGCTCTTATACGGGTGATGTACGCGGCAGCGCCGGCGACCTCTGTAAATCGCACGCCGTGATAACAAGCCTCGGGTTCGCTCAGCTGCGGGAACTTGCCGGATGCAGCCCAGTCGAAATTTCCGCTGTCTACAATGACACCGCCCAGCGAAGTACCGTGTCCGCCGATAAATTTCGTGGCGGAATGCACCACGATATCCGCACCGTGCTCGATGGGCCGGATGAGGTAAGGAGTACCGAACGTATTGTCCACAATCACCGGGACACCATGTCTGTGAGCCACCTGCGCCACCGCCTCGATGTCTATGATGTTCGAATTGGGATTACCCAACGTTTCAAAGAAGACGGCTTTCGTATTTTCCCGTATCGCCTGCTCCAGATTGGATATGTCCGAAAGGTCTATAAATGTAGTGGTAACACCATAAGAAGGAAGTGTATGCGCCAAAAGATTGTACGTCCCTCCGTATATGGTTTTTGCAGATACGATGTGGTCGCCCGCACGGGTTATGTTCTGAAAAGCGTAAGTAATGGCAGCAGCGCCCGAAGCCACGGCAAGTCCGGCAATCCCTCCCTCGAGCGCAGCCACGCGGGCTTCAAACACTCCTTGCGTAGAGTTTGTGAGCCTGCCGTAAATGTTTCCCGGATCTTGCAGACCGAAGCGCGCCGCCGCATGGGCGGAATTACGAAAAACATACGAAGTCGTTTGATAAATAGGAACCGCGCGGGCATCGGTTGCCGGGTCGGGTTGTTCCTGTCCTACATGCAGTTGCAAAGTCTCGAAGCGTAATTTCTTTGTATCCATTGGTCTTGTTCTTTAAAGTTCATT
>JBHADT010000021.1:0-25139 GCA_041855205.1 Bacteroides sp. | reverse complement strand
GTAGCGGTGGAGACACGTTCCACCATATTGAATCCCGTCTTTGTACGAGAACGAATGAAAGGAGGGGCAGGTACGGCACAGATGTTCGGAGAGATATTCCGCAACATATTCGGATGGCACGTTATGCGCCCCTCCGTGATGGATAAGGAAATATACAACGAGCTGTACCGGATGTACGTGGCAGATGAGAATCAACTGGGAGTGCGCGATTATTTCGAGCGCGTAAATCCTGCGGCTTATCAAGCAATGACAGCCGTTATGCTTGAAAGCGCCCGTAAAGGCTATTGGAAAGCTCTACCCGAACAACTCCAAACCGTTGCCCAAATACATGCGGAAGTTACCCGGTTATATGGAGCCGCCTGTACCGAATTTGTTTGCGACAACACGAAACTGCAGCATTTCATCTCTGAAAACTTAAGCGGAGAAAAACGCATTGCATTTGAAGAAACCATGAAAAAGACGCTTGACGCTCCTGCAAGCAATGGGAATGAAGTGATATTAAAAGGAGAAAAACTCAGACAAAGCGAAGAATATGAACAGCGTACGATACACGATTTATTGGTTGGTGTTCTGGTTTTGCTCACCCTTGTTACGATTGTTTGGAAAATAAAGAGAAAATGAGTCGATCACGCATTGCTCTGATTACCATTTCACTAAACGCTTCGGCGAACCGTGCCATGAACATCCCAAACAATAAACTTCGGTCAAATCATAACCATCCAATGAAATTGACGGATCTTTTGCATATACTTCTCCTTTATCTGATACATACACGGATAAACGTTCTCCGCGTGAGTTTTTGACGAAAAACACCCCTACCTTGCATTGGGGACATACAAGTTTTCTCATGGTTACATGCGATTGATAAACGACTATGCCGACGTGTTGTCAGAGATCAGTTGAAATAGTAAAGGAAAACCGCTATTCCTTCCAATGCTTTCTTGGCTTGTCCTTCAATTTCAATCGAGAATTTGATTTCTGCTTTTGCAACTCCGCGCAAATTGGATAAAGAATGTAACGAAGTAGTCAGGCGGATACGTTGACCTGCCAAGACGGCTTGTCCGAACTTCATCTTGTCTATACCATAATTTATCATCATTTTTAGATTGTTCACCTCGATAATCTGGTTCCAAAGATAAGGTAGCATAGAGAGTGTAAGATAACCATGAGCTATGGTGCTGCGGAAAGGGCTTTCACGAGTGGCTCGCTCTGTATCCACATGTATCCATTGGTGGTCCAACGTCGCATCGGCAAACAAGTTGATGCGTTCCTGAGAGAGTTCCACATAGTCGGATGTCCCGAGTTGTTGCCCTATAAGTTTTTCAAAATCTTCGTACGAATTGATAATTACCTTTTCCATTATTCTTTATATCTATTGAATTAATACGCCGGGATATCATGACCTTTATGTGCTGACTTGCACAGAAGCAAATATAGTTCATCTTTTGTCAAGTGGCAAAAACTCTGTTACGATTTTTCGCATATCGTACGGATTCTCTATCTTTGTGAACAATATCAGTAAGATATACGTATGCTTCCTGCAAGCGGTAAACTTCCGTCACATGAAAGAATAACCATCCCCTCCCATACTATGCTCCAAAAAGAGTTTACATTACTTCCCCGTTCACGTGGCTTTCACTTGATAACAGAAGAAATCCTTCGCAACCTCTCCCCGCTCCCTGAGACGGGTCTTTTACATTTGTTCATCAAACACACTTCCGCAGGATTAACCATTAATGAGAATGCCGATCCTGATGTACAGACGGATCTCACCTCCATTTTCGACCGTTTGATAAAAGAAAGAGAATCTTATTATACACACACGTGCGAGGGGGACGATGACATGCCCGCTCATGCCAAAGCCGTACTTGCAGGAAGCAGCGTCACTATCCCCATTACAAACGGTAGGTTGAACATGGGTATATGGCAGGGGATTTACCTTTGCGAGTTCCGTAACCGTGGCGGAGGACGAAAACTGGTGGCAACCATCATCGAATGAGAGAAAACATGAAACGGGCAATCATCATCGGGGCTACATCCGGTATAGGTAAAGAAGTGGCATTGCTTTTCATCCGGCAAGGATGGCGTATAGGTATTGCCGGAAGAAGGGAAAAAGAGTTGAAGAAACTGCAAAGCGAGGCTCCCTCACAGGTGGAGATTCAAGTCTTGGATGTTACACAAAGTGATGCGGAAAAGTACCTGACAAGCCTGATAGAGAGGACCGGAGGAATGGATTTGTTCTTACTCAGCTCGGGTATCGGTTTTCAGAATCGCAATCTTATTTCGGAGATAGAACTGGATACTGCCCGAACTAATGTGGAAGGATTTATACGCATGACGACTGCCGCCTTCAATTATTTCAAGAAGAAACTTCGGGAAAAGAGCGAAAAAGACGCTTACGCACACATAGCCGTTATCAGCTCCATTGCCGGCACCAAAGGTCTCGGCGTTGCTCCTGCCTACTCTGCTACTAAACGCTTTCAAAATACATATATAGAAGCATTAGCGCAACAAGCGCATATGGAGGAGTTGAAGATATACTTTACCGACATTCGTCCCGGATTTGTAGCCACCGACTTGTTGAAAAGCGGCACATTTCCGATATTGATGTCCGCAAAGAGTACCGCCCGGCATATCATGCGCGCGTTAAGTCGCAAAAAACGGGTCGCTGTCATAGACGGCCGTTATCGTCTTTGGGTGTTTTTCTGGAAACTCATCCCTCGTTTTCTATGGGAAAGAATATCCGTTTCTAACTAACTTCCGTTCTAAATCTTACTAACAAAATATGGTCAACAAAATATATAAGGAGAAAATCGAACTATTCGAAACAGAAGAAAATCGATTAACAAGAATAAGCACGTTGTATCTATACGGGAAGCTTCTTTCTTTCGGAGCGGCACTCTTCTTTGTCTTTCTCTATTATAAACACGCCGGTGCGGGAAATGCACTGGGAATTTTCGTCTTCGGACTTTTATATATCATTTCATACATCGCTGATGACCGTTGCAGAAGCAAAATAGATATCCTTAGCCGCATGCGCAGAATCTGTGAGAATGAAATCTGCTATCTCAACGGTGATTTTACACCTTTCGATAATGGAGATGAATACATCAGTCCGCAACATGAGTTTTCCTACGATTTGGATATCTTCGGTTATAATTCTCTATTCAACCGTATAAACAGAACCATCACCCGAAGCGGAAAAGAAAGGCTGGCTAAGAAACTGTCTTACCTGAATACCGACAAAGAAGAGATAGAGAATAACCGGATTGCCGTCTCGGAACTCTCTTCCATGCTCGATTGGCGTATACAGTTCTTGGCACGTCCTTCCATAGAAAGCAATTTGGACATTCTTTCAGAATATATCCATAAGCATAAGCAGAGTAACGTGGTGAAGATACCCGCTTTCTTCCCATATCTTTCTATCTCCCTGACAATATTTTTTCTGCTATCCGGAGCAACGGGTATTCTGTCATGGACATATTTCTCAAGTATGTTTTTCATACAGATTTTGATTACAATACTTGTCAATAAGACTTCCGCCAAGACAAGTAACTATACAGAGATACTGCATAAAGCATATAAAGGATATCTCGATATTTTGAAAAACATACACAGTACGAATTTTCATTCAGAGACTCTGATTGGATTGAAACGGAAACTCTTCGAGAAAGAGGCAAGCAGTCTGGACGCATTTCATAAGTTGTCCAGAATATTGAACCTCTTTGAACAAAGAGGAAGCGCAATCATGTATATCATCTTGAATGGCATCTTCCTTCTGGATATCATTCTGATAAGAATGTTCATAAAATGGAGTAACAAGTACCTGTATCATGTAAAATGTTGGGTCGATTCTATCGGTGAACTTGATGCTTTGGTAAGTCTGGGGACATATGCATATAACAATCCGTACAACGCTCCGGCGAGGGTTTTGAACGAGCATTCCGGCATTATAATCCGGGCAAAAAACGTCTATCATCCGTTTCTGAACCACGACAAAGCCATACCGAACGATTTTACCCTGAAAAGGTCGAATGTAGCCATCGTCACAGGGGCAAATATGGCAGGTAAAAGTACTTTTCTTCGAACAATCGGCGTAACGTATGTTTTGGCAACCAACGGAGTGCCGGTATGCGCCGAATCTTTTGAATTTTCCATCGTCTCGCTATTTTCCAGCATGCGTACTACAGACGATCTTTCCAAGAATATATCTTACTTTAATGCCGAACTAATCAGGCTGAGACAATTGATACGCTACGTTAGGTCCAATCATTGCACATTGATAATACTCGATGAGATACTGAAAGGAACGAACTCACAAGACAAGCTGAAAGGCTCTGTCATGTTCCTGCAAGAACTATCCAAATATAACATGGCTGCAATCGTTGCCACACACGACTTGGAATTGGCAAAACTCGAAGATGAAAATAGCAACATCTATTCAAACTATCGTTTCGAAATCGAACTATCGGAAGAAATTACATATTCCTATAAAATTCAAGAAGGAGTAGCTCAAAACCTCAACGCCTCATATCTGTTGTCCAATATGTTGAAGTCTTTGCAATAAACCTTATTAATAACAGGTTTAAAGGCAAAATCCAGATATGACAACTCCCTTATATTTATATAGGAGCCTTACTTATTTATGCTACCATCATTTATAGCAATTAGAGGAAATCTGATAAAGATTACTGTTCATACGGGATACAATACTCTACATCGTATAACTCATATATGACTGGATGAGTAAAGAGGAATATAAAACTTTCTACTTATTTTTTTTCACCGGAAAGCGATGATGTCGATTAACGCTGGTTCGGGGGATAAGAGGAGATTTTTTGTTTTCGTAATATACCGGGAAAACAACATAAGTACGGTACCCGAACCGCATGGGTACGATTCTCGAAGCAAACCTGTTTCATACTTGGAACCACACGGACTCGGTACGAATAATATTTTCTTTATCTTATAGAAGTTTGTTTATTAGCAGCTTAAAGCAATGTGACGGTTTCTTTTCGAACATCTCGAATAAACTTATCTCAAGTAAGGTAACCACAACTCTCTCACTGCCTCTGTTGTAGGTAGCATAATCGTTTATCAAGAATCATCATCTGACAAACTTTATTTCTTAATAAGGATTTACATTATAAGGGAAGGTCTATCAATATCCATATTTTATACTTCTCATGCACAAAGTCTCACTAGCCTGAAATAGAAAATTGAGTTACAAAAAGTTATAGATACAAAAAAGGGACTTTTCACAAAGTCCCTTTTTCAGTTTTCAATAGGTATTAGTTTTTTTTAAGGTAAAAAGATTGTTTTCAGGATAACGTCGCAAAGATAGTTGTTTTTGATTATAATAACCAAATCCATAAATATGCCTTATAACATATTTTTATAAACAAATCTCATTTATATCTAAATATATCATAAGGAATTAAGCAATATAATAAATAAAAGACGAGTGCTGCATCCAATCATAATTGTAACAAAGCTAGCACTACTTTTATAATCTTAAAGACTATAATGAAACAATGTGCAAATAAATAATATTTTATAAAAGAAAGCAAATAAGAGCATAAAAAGAAGAATCTTCTCTTTCACATTTACTGTAAAGAGAAGATTCTTCTTTAAAATCAAAGAGTTATAGTTATTTAAACTGCTATCCCAAAATATTCCCGGAAAGCCTTACTTAGTCTAGACTATGAATTACCAAACCCGAACGCAGTTTAGGTTCGAACCATGTTGTTTTAGGTGGCATAATATTTCCGGTATCTGCTATATCCATAAGTTGCTTCATACTCACGGGATAAAGAGCCAGAGCTACTCTCATCTCACCGCTATCTACCCGTTTTTTAAGTTCTCCTAATCCTCTTATACCACCAACGAAATCAATACGCTTATCAGAACGCAGGTCCTTAATACCTAATATTTCATCCAATATGAGATTGGAGGAGATAGTTACGTCCAATACTCCAATTGGGTCATTATCATTGTAAGTTCCGGGTTTTGCAGTCAGACTGTACCATTTCCCTTCCAAGTATAAAGAGAAGTTGTGCAGCTTTTCAGGTTTATAAATAGCTTCTCCTTTCTCCTCGACAACAAAATTCTTGCTTAGAGCATCAAGAAACTGTATGGATGTCATGCCGTTCAAATCCTTAACGACACGATTATAATCAATAATAGTCAACTGATTGGCGGGAAAACATACTGCCATGAAATAGTTGTACTCCTCATTTCCAGTATGATTGGGGTTTTGTTTGGCCTTCTCCGCCCCTACCAAAGCCGCTGCTGCACTGCGATGGTGTCCATCAGCAATATACAGAGCAGGCATCTTGGCAAATTCAGCCGTTATAGTGTCTATGTCATCCTGCCGGTCGATAATCCAGAATGTATGTCCGAAACCGTCTCCCGGAGCAATAAAATCATATTCCGGTTCTTGAGAAGTATATCGGGCGATTATTGCATCTAACACTTCATTATCAGGATAAGCAAAGAAAACAGGTTCTATATTTGCATTGTTTATCCGCACATGCTTCATCCGGTCTTCTTCCTTATCACGTCTGGTAAGTTCGTGTTTCTTTATGACCCCATCAAGATAATCAAGTACATATGCTCCTACCACTAATCCATACTGGGTTTTCCCGTTCATGGTTTGTGCATAGATATAATAATTTTCTTTATCGTCCTGCACCAACCAACCTTCCCGCTGAAACATACGGAAATTCTCCGCAGCCCTCCCATACACTCGTTCATCATGCTCATCAGTACCTACGGGAAAATCTATTTCCGGCTTTATTATACGATACAAAGACCTTTCATTGCCTTTTGCTTCTTCGCGTGCTTCTTCAGAGTTTAATACATCATAAGGTCTGGAAGCCACTTGTTCAACCAAATTCTTTGGAGGACGAATTCCTCTAAACGGTTTTATGACAGCCATAAAAAGAATGATTATTATTTATTTACCCTAAACGTTTCACATCCCTCTTTCAAGAAGCCTACGATTTGTTTAGCAGCGGCTATACCGGCATTGATATTGGCTTCAGCGGTTTGTGCTCCCATCTTCTTAGGAGTAGAAAAGTATCTTCCCGGAAATTGGGCTGTAAATTCATCATGAGCCGCAGGCATAATATCCGTCAGATATTTCAAATCCGTACGCTCCTCCATTAGTTTTAAAAGCTCCTGTTCGTTAATTACCTCCTTACGCGCTGTATTCACCAATATAGCACCTTTAGGCATTTTGCCCACTAAACCGTAGTTAATAGACTTTTGGGTCTCCGTTGTAGCCGGAATATGCAAAGAGATGATATCACATGTCGAATAGAGTTCTTCCGCAGAGTCTACAGCCTTAACTCCATCATTCTCAATCATTACTTTCGAGCAGAAAGCATCATATGCAAAAATATCCATTCCAAAGCCTTTAGCGATACGAGCCACATTACGACCTACATTGCCATAGGCATGGATACCTATCTTTTTCCCTTTCAGTTCCGTGCCCGATGTGCCGTTATACATATTTCGCGCCGCCATTACCAACATACCGAACACAAGTTCAGCCACTGCGTTGGAGTTCTGTCCGGGAGTGTTCATTACGCACACACCATGGGCGGTTGCTGCCTCCAAATCAACATTATCATATCCCGCACCGGCACGTACTACTATTTTTAACTCCTTTGCGGCTTCTAAAACCTCCGCGTCAATGATATCACTGCGGATAATAATAGCATTCACATCTTTTACAGCTTCCAACAATTGAGCTTTAGAGGTGTATTTCTCTAATAATACGAGTTCATAACCGGCAGCTTCTATTTCCCGGCGAATTCCATCCACAGCAATCTTAGCGAATGGTTTGTCTGTTGCTACTAATACTTTCATACATTAGCTGTTTTAAAAAGAAAACACCACAGAAGATTTCTAATATTCAACACTCTTGATTAAACTATTCTTACTCCAAGAAAACAAGAATGTCTTAATATTCAAAATACTCTGTGGTGATAATATGGATTAATGAAGTTTCTCAAATTCCTGCATGCAATCTATCAAAGCCTGCACACTTTCTTTAGGCAGCGCATTATAACAAGAAGCACGGAATCCTCCTACCGAACGGTGTCCCTTAATGCCGACCATTCCTTTTTCTTGTGCAAATTTCAGGAAATCGGCTTCTAAGTCTTTATATTCAGGAGCCATTACAAAGCAGATATTCATACGTGAACGGTCCTCTTTAGCCGCCGTTCCTACAAACAGTTTATTACGGTCGATTTCTCCATATAGCATATCTGCTTTTTCTATCGCCCTGCGTTCCATTTCTTTCACCCCGCCTTGGGCTTTAATCCAACGTAATGTTTGCAAAGCAGCAAAGATAGGCACAACAGGGGGCGTATTAAACATAGAACCTCCTTCAATATGCGTCTGATAGTTCAGCATTGTTGGTATAGTGCGAGAAACTTTACCTACAGCTTCATCTTTCACTATAACAAACGTTACTCCCGCCGGTGCCAGATTCTTCTGCGCTCCACCGTATATACAAATGTATTTGGAAACATCAACCGGACGGGAGAAAATATCGGATGACATATCCGCAACCACCGGTACGTTCACATCCAAATCTTCTTTTATCTCTGTACCGAAGATGGTATTGTTGGTCGTGATATGGAAATAATCCACGTCCGAAGGTATTTCGTAGTTTTTGGGGATGTACGAGAAATTTGCTTCAGCTGATGACGCCACTTCCACCACTTCTCCGAAACCCTTTGCTTCTTTTAATGCTTTTTTCGCCCATGTACCGGTGTTCAGATACGCCGCTTTTTTTTCAAGAAAATTAAATGGAACCATGCAAAACTCCAAACTAGCTCCACCTCCCAAGAACAGTACCGAATACCCCTCCGGTATATTTAACAATTCCTTAAAGAGGGAGACAGCTTCATCCATTACAGGCTGGAAATCTTTTGCACGATGGCTGATCTCCATGAGTGAAAGACCGGAACCGTTAAAATCAAGAATCGCTTTTGCTGTTTCCTCAATCACTTCACGCGGGAGAATAGAAGGTCCTGCATTAAAATTATGCTTTTTCATTTGAAGTTTGTTTTGGTTATACAATTCGTTGTTGTTTATCTTATTTGACAAGGCGAATTTACGGAATAAATTCCGCTCACCAAACCTTTCTATGTAAAATTTAGATGTATACAGTTATTTCGCTATCTTTTTATTGGTTTATACAGTAAATATACACCATTTTGTCATACGCGGATACCAAAGAGGGATACTCCTCTTTAAAATGTAAGAATATATATCCTTAATAATTCTTTTTAATACAAATAAATCTTAAAATCAATAAGAAATAAACTTATAAACACCTATTATAAAAAGGATAAACACAAGAAAAGAAACAAAAAGACAATTAGTCACCTCATTTTGACTCTTCAATAAGAGTCTTTATCCCTTTAATCTTCTCACTCCCGATAAGATTGAGTAACTGGTTTACCTTGGAACGGCGTACTGCGACAAATGAGTAATGCTCTTTCACATCCACCTTACCTATATCTTCCAGTATCATATTTCCTTTTTTGCATAAAAAACCCACGATATCGGCTTTACTAATCTTATCTTTTTTCCCTTTACCTATATATAATGTAGTCCATATCGGTAAGGGTGGTTTCGGGACAGAGCCGGGAAACTCAAAGGTTATAATCTCTCCGGATATATATTCGGGGAGAATTTCTTCCTCATGAAGGATCAGAAAAGCCTGTCCCTCCGCTTCCCAACGTGCGGTACGCCCGTTCCGATGGGTATAGATCTCTTTATTAACGGGCAAATGATAGTGTACTACATTTTCGATAAGAGGAATGTCCAATCCTCGCGCAGCAAGATCGGTAGAAACAAGCACCGTATGAGTTCCGTTACGGAACTTATATAATGCACGCTCCCTATCCATTTGTTCCATTCCGCCATGGAACATATCGCAGGGAATCTTTTTCGCCTTCAGAAATTTAGTTACGCGCTCAACGCTTTCACGGTGATTACAGAACACCAGTGTGGAGCTGCCGGCTATCACACACAGCAAACGATATAAAGTATCCAGTTTGTCTTTCTGGGGAGAAGTAACTTTATACAAGCTGAGACGGGGCATCGTAAAATCATCTCCCTCCAGAAAGTTGAGTTTCATGAAATCCTCCTTTCCGGCTGCGTTTTCTACCCCCGCAAAACGAGGAATTTCTGCAGAGTCCGTAGCCGAAAGCAAGATACGTCTTTCCAAAGAAGGAAAAGCTCCGATAATCGCTTCCATGTCATCTTGAAATCCCAGTTCAAGAGATTTGTCAAACTCGTCTATAATAAGGAAACGGATTGTTCTTGCATCAAAATTCTCTTTTCGTATGTGATCCCTCATTCTCCCCGGAGTGGCAATAATCACGTTAGGTTGCAGCTTTTTCATGGTAAGATGCTCATCCATTGCCGGACGTCCTCCATAACAGCTAAGCACCCGGAAAGAAGTTTTCATAGCACGAAACACACTTTCTATCTGTAGAGCGAGTTCGCGGGAAGGCACCAAAATGGCAGCCTGTACATCCACGGTGTCTTTTCGTAGTACTTCCATCAAGGGAAGCAGGAAAGCCAAGGTTTTTCCTGTCCCCGTAGGTGAGAGCAGCACTATGTTCCTCAACTTGCGGGAAGCCTCCAACATTGCTTCCTGCATGGGGGTTAGCTGTTTAAAACCGAGATTCGATAAGATTTCGTCAATATTCATTATAATATAATGTAACGTTTTTCAATTGTTCCGGGAACAAAGATAGAGAAACCGGCAGATTATAGAAAATCCCTCTCTTGCTAAGATTAGAAATTCTCAACAAGAGAGGGACTTACATTCAAGTTAGCCTTGACACAATTCACCCCTACACGAACCGGCTTTGAAGCAGTTCTTTTTTCAGGGAGAACGTTTCAGGGCGAACTTTTCTTATAAAAGATATTAACCGAAATTGTCAAACATCAGGTTAGAGAACGGCACACCCAAGTCGTCAAGCATCTTTTCTACCGCTTTCGACATCGGGCCGGGACCACACATGTAGTATTCGATATCTTCGGGAGCTTCATGATTTTTCAGGTATGTCTCATATATCACCTGATGCACAAAGCCCGGTGTATATTTAACTCCAGCGGCATCTGCAACGGGATCGGGACGATCCAACGCCAGATGGAACGTAAAATTCGGGAAATCTTTCTCTAACTGCAAGAAATCTTCCAGATAGAACACCTCATTCAACGCGCGCGCACCATAGAAATAAGACATCTTACGGTCTGTTGTATGCAGTGTTTTGGTCAGGTGCATAATTTGGGCTCTCAGAGGAGCCATACCCGCACCACCGCCGATCCACATCATTTCCTTTTTCGAGTCGAATATCGGGTGGAAATCTCCATAGGGTCCGCTCATGATTACTTTATCTCCCGGTTTTAGCGTAAAGATATAAGAAGATGCGATACCCGGCATTACATCCACGAAACCGGTTCCCTGTTCTTTCGGTTTGAAAGGAGGAGTGGCAATGCGCACGGTCAGCATGATGCGGTCTCCCTCGGCAGGATAGTTTGCCATAGAGTACGCTCTGATGGTTTCTTCTTCATTTTGACATTTCAATGTGAACAGACCAAATTTTTCCCATGCCGGCAGATATTCGTCTCCAATCAGGCTCTTATCGATATCCTTGTTATAGTCCATCGAATATTTGGGAATCTTGATTTGTGCATACGAACCGGGGATAAAGTCCATGTGTTCGCCCGGAGGCAATGCCACAATAAACTCTTTAATGAAAGTAGCCACGTTTTTGTTCGAGATTACCTCGCACTCCCACTCTCTCACACCAAGTACCGATTCGTCGATCTTGATATCCATATTGCCCTTGACCTTTACCTGGCAACCTAATCGCCAGTGATCTTTCTGCTGTTTGCGGCTGAAGTGAGGAATCTCTGAGGGAAGGATCTCTCCTCCTCCATCCATTACTTGACATTTGCATTGTCCGCACGAACCCTTACCGCCACATGCGGATGAGAGGAACACACCATTAACCGACAAGGTATTCAATAAGGTCGCTCCCGACTCCACCTCCAGTGTTTTGTCACCGTTGATCGTCAGTTTTACATTACCCGATGGTACCAGAAAATTCTTTGCCACCAGCAAAATAACAACAAGCAAAAGAATAACTACAAGGAATACTCCGATGCTCGCTAATATTAAATTCATATCCATTGTTCTATTCTTTTTTTAGATACTCAAACCAGAGAAACACATGAATGCAATCGCCATCAATCCCACAGTGATAAATGTGATACCCAATCCCCTTAGTGGAGTGGGAACATCCGAATACGCCATTTTTTCGCGGATGGCGGCCAAGCCTACAATAGCAAGTAACCAGCCGATACCCGAACCTAAAGCGTACGAAACCGCATCAGCTACGTCGCCAATGTATTTCGAGTCACTTGGACTAAGGTTGATTCGCTGTTGCATGAAGAGCGAAGCCCCCATGATGGCACAGTTTACGGCAATCAACGGTAAGAAGATACCCAATGAAGCGTACAAGGAAGGGCTGAACCGCTCGACAACCATCTCTACCAATTGCACTATACCTGCGATAACGGCTATAAAGAGAATGAAGCTGAGAAAACTTAGGTCTACGTCTTTTACAAGAGCGTCAGCCGCCAGAATTTTAGTTTGTAACAGATAGTTGACCGGTAGCGTTATCACGAGCACGAAAGTGACGGCGACACCCAGTCCGAGGGCTGTTTTCACGTTTTTGGATACGGCCAGATAAGAACACATACCCAAGAAGAACGCGAATATCATATTGTCCACAAAGATGGAGCGGACAAATAAATTTAATAAATGTTCCATACGATGTTTTTAGTCGTTAACAATAAGCAAAAGAACTGCTTATTCATTATTACTTCTCTTGTAACTCTTTATGGCGGGCACGCTGATACCAGATGATGCAGGCGCACAGAATCAGCGCCATAGGAGGCATTAGCATCAAGCCATTGTTCATATAACCAATGTTTTTCAACCATTCATGATTCAGAATATTGAATCCGAACAGTGTTCCCGAGCCCAGCAGTTCACGGAAGAAAGCCACGATGACCAGTATCTTGGCATATCCCAGTCCGTTGCCCACACCATCAAGAAAAGATTCCCACGGACCATTCTGCATAGCGAAAGCTTCCAGACGTCCCATCAATATACAGTTCGTGATAATCAGCCCTACGTACACGGAGAGTTGCACACTTACATCATAAGCGAAAGCTTTCAGAATCTCGCTCACCACGGTAACCAAAGCCGCTACCACCACTAATTGCACAATGATGCGGATGCGGTTGGGGATTGTTTTGCGCAGCAAGGAAATCACCACATTGGAGAAAGCCGTAATCACCGTCACCGAGAGTCCCATTACGATGGCAGGTTCCAGTTTGGCCGTTACAGCCAATGCGGAGCATATACCCAGCACCTGCACGGTTACGGGATTATTCATTCCCAACGGTGTGGAAAACACATCTCTATTTTTTTTCGAAAATAATTGTCCCATACGTTTTATTCCTCCTCTTGATTAGCGGTTAAAAAACTCTTGTAACTCTCCAGACAAGATTTGAGCATAACGTCTACACCCACCGATGTAATTGTGCCGCCGGAGATACCGTCGACCTGATATTCGGCTTTCTCCACCTTTCCGTTTTTGGCTACGCCTAAGGTTACCACACCATTCTCCAATGTCTTCTTTCCTTTGAATTCGGACTGGAAATGTTCGGTAGCAATTTCGGCTCCCAATCCCGGAGTCTCGCTGGCATGAGAGAAATATACACCGTACACAGTGTTTTTATCGCTGTTTAGCGATACATACCCCCAGATACCTCCCCAAAGACCTGCTCCGTATACGGGGAAAACATATTTGGTTTCACCTTCCACTTCGCACACAAAAACGTGCAGACGTCCCTCTTCTTTGGCTTCTTTTTCATAAGCCGTAGAGAAAGCGGCCGTATTCTCGGTCAAGGTTCCGTCGGTGTTCAACAACATATCGCCTTTGATGTATTCATTGTATTTGGCTTCCACTTCGTCGCCTTTGATGTCTCTGATGTTCAGAGCGGCCAGAATTTGCTTCTTCGTGTCTTTTTCCACATTTTTGTTTTGTGTGGTACGCAGTGAAGAACTCACAAAGGCCAGCAGAAACGCAACGACGACAACCATCGCCGAAGCGTAAATCATAGTGTAACTATTACTATTGGTATTCATAAACTCGTTCTTTTTATTTATATCAGGCTTTAACTTTACCACGGTTCATGCGACGAGTGATGTTTTTCTGAACCACGCAATAGTCGATGAGCGGAGCAAAGATGTTCATCAACAGAATAGCCAACATCATGCCTTCGGGGTATCCCGGATTCAACACACGGATGACGATAGCCATCACACCGATTAAAAAACCGAAAATGTACTTACCTGTCTCGGTACGTGCCGATGTCACAGGGTCTGTTGCCATAAACACGGCTCCGAAACAGAAACCTCCCAGCACGAGATGCTGATACCAAGGCATGTGAGCCATTGGCGTATCGGGACCAATCAGATTGAACACATATCCCATAAAAGCACCTCCCACGAAAACAGAGAGCATAGTTTTCCAGCTTGCAATGCCGGTAATCAACAGCAGAATAGCTCCCAGACCAATGGCTATCACGCTGGTTTCGGCAATAGAACCCGGAATCAAACCGATAATCATATCCCACGAGAACTCAGGTACCGCACCCGAAGTGGCAGCTTCGCCCAGAGGAGTGGCTTTTGTAAGTCCGTCCACGGTTTCTCCCAACCCCAGAATGCTTTGATTGGATACCCAAACAGCATCGCCAGACATCTTAAGAGGATATGCAAAGAAAAGTACGGCGCGTGTAATGAGCGCCACATTGAATACGTTCATACCCGTACCACCAAAAACCTCCTTGGCAAATATTACGGAGAAAGCCGTGGCTACCGCCAATACCCACAAAGGACATTCTACGGGGACAATCATGGGAATCAGCATACCAGACACAAGGAAACCTTCCTGAATTTCTTCTTTCTTCCATTGCGCTACCACGAACTCAATGCCCAGTCCCACCACATAAGAAACGATGATTTTGGGCAGTACGGCAAGGAACCCGTAGGCGAAAAGTTCGAGGAAACTTGCCGTTTCCAGCATACCGACAGCTTTGAAGTGTTGATAGCCGATGTTGTACATACCGAACAGCAGAGCCGGCATCAAAGCAATCACCACCATCGACATGATGCGTTTGCTGTCGATGGCATCATGAATGTGTGTTCCCGTCCGGGAGGTCTTGTTGGGTACGAACAAAAATGTTTCAAGCCCATCGAACACAGAGTGGAACGCGTGTAGTTTTCCGCCTTCTTTAAAATGCGGTTTTATCTTATCGAGATAATTTCTTAACGCTTTCATTTATTTCTTTATTATTAATATTACTCGTTTATCTGTTTCCCGTTTTTTTTCGCGGCGTATCCGTCCGTTTAAAGATTCGGGAAACCGCCAAACTCACTTATGCCATTTCCTCACGAAGCATGTCCAATCCGGCACGTACGATGTGCTGCACTTCTACCTTGGATGAACAAACAAACTCACACAGGGCGAAGTCCTCGGGAGCCACTTCATAGATACCCAATGCCTCCATGCGGTCGATATCACCGGCTATGATGGCTTTGATGAGATATTCGGGCAAGATGTCCATCGGCAACACCTTATCATATTCGTTGGACATAATCATATGACGTTCGCCGCCTTTGATGCGGGCGTCCAACACATATTCTTTCTTCTTTCCCATGAGCCAACTGAAATACGAGTGGTTTACGCTGAACTGATTGCAACGGGGCATGATCCAGCCAAACATTTCGTGCACGTCGTTTCCTTCGGGAATAACGGTCAGCTGCGTATCGAAAGCGCCCAAAAAACCGTTGGCGGCTATCTTTCTGCCGGTGAGCACGTTTCCGCTGATGTAGCGCAATTCCTTACCGCTCGTAACCTTTCCTTTGAACACGTCGGTAAGCAAAGCGCCCACTTGCAGTTTGCAATATGCGGGGTTCAACACCTCCGAACCAGTCAGAGCCACGGTACGCGTCATGTTCACACGACCCGTCTCCAGCAGGCGTCCGATAAATATTACGGCTTCCGCACCGATGACCCACACGGTCTCGCCTTTCGATATAGGATCAAGATGACTGATCTGTACGCCCACATTACCTGCGGGATGCGGACCATCGAAACAGTTGATCCGGGCGTCCTTGGCGGATGTCAAGGCCGAAGCTTTCTGCTTCACGTTCAGATTAAGGTAAAGAGGAGCCATTTTCGATAAAGCCGTCAAGCCTGCTTGGAACTCTTTCTCCTGTCCCGCCAGTACATACTCGAAGTCGGGCGCCAACGGACTGCTGTCGAAAGCTGAAACGAAGATTGACTTCGGCATCATCGTAGGATCCGCCACCACATCGTAAGGGCGCTGACGGATGAATGCAAACAGACCCGATTCCAATAACAAGGCTTTCACGTTTTCTGCAGTCATCGAAGAGAGATCCTGCTTGCCAAACTCCTGATAGTCTTGTTCGTCGGCTGCTTCCACGACAATATTCATCACCTTTCTGCGAGCGCCACGCTCGACACTCGTCACTACGCCGCTGACAGGTGAAACGATTTTTAATTCGGGATGATTCTTGTCAATAAACAAGGGACCCCCGGCCATCACATATTCCTGCTCTTTAACCACCACCTTGGGAACAATGCCCGTGAAATCATCAGGATTCAGCGCATAGAATCTCGGCTCTTTCACGGAGAATAATTCCGGGGCAGCTTTGCCTTTCAGGTTAATATCAAGGCCCTTCCGTAATTTAATTACATTTGCCATGTGTTTACATCTAACTAATAGTTTCATGAATTTGGCGCAAAAGTAGCAAAAAAGAAATTGAATAAAGAGCAAACAAGAGAGGAATTACGGATAAATTTCCGTAATTATTTTCGTTAACGAACACGACGTTGCGCATCGTTTATTTTCACACTATTTTTTATCTGATTTTCGAATGCCACCGCTCCTTTCTCAGGCAACAGATAATTTACACATTCGTCGATATACACTCAAGACAAAGGCGCTAATCATTCCGCTCATCAAACAATAAGATAGTAAAATATCTCATATTACATTAAAAAGACATATTTAGATAAATATTGCTTACCATTCACATACCTGCGCGAAACCCAACGGGAAAAGTTTTTCTTTGTAAACTTAGCCGAACGAGATACCGTGCAGGTGTCGTACTTCCGGAAAGCAGGTGTCTATCTTCTGAAACTCCCGTATTTTGGTTCCACAAAAACATGTTTTTTTACTCGAATTCCCCACAAATAAACTATAAAAGCTGACGTTTTTTAGCTTTGCAAGGGGCTGTTTCATGATACTAAATGGAAAATCCGTTCTATTTCGGATGTAAATATTTATGTATTAACTTGTTTATCTTTTAGTTACAACAATTCATTCGCGAAATTCCGTTCGCATCGACTTACGTACGGAAATAACGCACTCTCGGCAAACCGGGAAAACAAAATGTCATTCGACAGCCGGATTTGACACTTTGTCAATGGAGGCAGGCTTTAAACAACCCTTTTAAGATTCATGCCGAAAAAAAACGAATGGCAAAAAAACATCAAAAAACCGTTTTTTCTGTTTTTTTACACTCAAGTTCTTGTTTCAATTAAAGTTTATACATATTTTTGGAGAATTGATATAACAAAACGATAAGTTTTGTGTCGGAAAATAAAGCATCAAGACAATGACTATGAACACATACGAGATTCTCTTCTGGTTGGCTGTATTTGTAGTATTCTATACCTACATCGGATACGGAATCATACTCTTCATTTTGGTCAAAATAAAGGAATTCATCCGTCCCTCCGCTCCACTTCCTTATCCGGACGATGAAACACTACCGGACATTACGTTATTTATAGCCGCATACAACGAGGAAGACATTGTCGATGAGAAAATGCGCAATTCCCTTGCACTCTCCTATCCCACGGAAAAGCTTCGCATACTTTGGATAACGGATGGTAGTGATGACGGCACGAATGAGCGCCTTGCCCGTTGGGAACAGGCAACGGTCCTCCACCAGCCCGAACGCAGGGGAAAAACAGCAGCCATCAACCGGGGAATGAAGTTTGTGGATACCCCTCTGGTCGTATTTACCGATGCCAACACCTTGCTGAACACAGACGCCTTGCGGGAAATAGCCCGCCTCTTCACACTGCCCCAAGTGGGATGCGTGGCGGGAGAAAAGCGGGTGGCCATCCAAACGAAAAGCAACGCAGCATCGGGAGGCGAAGGTATGTACTGGAAATACGAATCGACACTGAAAGCGCTTGACTTTCGCCTGTATTCTGCGGTAGGAGCTGCCGGAGAGTTGTTTGCCATTCGCCGGGAACTGTTTCGGGAAATGAGCACGGACACGTTGCTCGATGACTTCATCCTTTCGCTGCGTATTGCCATGCAAGGATATATAATCGCATACTGCGCGGAAGCCTATGCCACCGAAAGCGGCTCGGCGGATATGATTGAAGAAGAAAAACGAAAAGTGCGTATCGCCGCCGGAGGTTTGCAGTCCGTAGCAAGGCTGTTACCCTTGCTGAATCCTTTCCGCTACGGAATATTAAGCTTTCAGTACGTGTCACATCGCGTATTAAGATGGTCTGTAACCCCCGTTTTACTGTTCCTGCTGCTTCCGGCAAATCTACTCCTTATATTTGCCTCCCGGCATCCGTTACCTTATATCATTCTGTTGGGTTTGCAAATCTTGTTTTACCTTGCAGGGCTATGGGGCTACCGATTGTCCCGGAAGCAAATCAAAAACAAGCTGCTCTTCATCCCCTATTATTTTCTGTTTATGAACATCAATGTAATCAAAGGCTTCCGCTACCTGTACAAACGCAGAGGAAAAGCCGATGGCAACTGGGAAAAAGCGCGACGGGCAGCCGGCTGATTCCAACGACAATAAACATCCAAGCAACGCAAACCAATCTATCAATGAAAAACATACTTAAAAACCCTGAAAACGCAGAAAGACTGCTCAGGCTGACCGCCGATACTTTAGTGTTACTCGATAAAGACGGTACCTGCGTAGACATTGCCCTTTCCGGTACAGCGCAATGGTTTATAACAGAGAAAAGACTTTTAGGTAAGAATCTGTTCAACCTGCTTCCCTCACAGACATACAGTAGTTTTTACCCGGAGTTCAAGCGGGTGTTGCTGCACAAAGTCATCTCCACTCAAAACTATAGCCTCGCACTGAGAGACGAGGTATACTACTTCAAGTGTATCATGCAGTCCTATGATGGAATGGTACTCTGTCAGTACAGAGACATCACCGAACGTAGCCAACGTAAATTGGAACTGGAAAAAAGAACCCATGAACTCTTCGAAATTCAAAAAGCCGCGCTGATAGGAAAATGGAAATACAACAGCAAGACGGACATGTTCTCCTACATAGGACATACCAACGTAATGTGTACCCTTGAAGAGCAGTTTATCTCATGTGAGGATTACCTGTCCAAAATCATCCCTGAAGATCAGAACCGGTTCCGCAACTGGCTGCAAAAGAATATTCAGGGGAATATGGAAGAGAGTATCGATTACCGTCTGAGATTCAAGGGAAATATTTTCTATATCCGGTTGAAGGCTTTTTCACGCGAACGGCAAAGAAACGGTAACATTCTACTCGAAGGATACATACAAAACATAACCGATATCCAGCAAAGGCGCAACGACATCACTCTGCTGACACATGCCATTAACAACTCTACCGAAGACATCATTGCGGTACGGAAAAACGGAAATCTAGTGTTTTGCAACCGGCAATTCAGGGAACATCACCTGATTGAAGATTCACAAGATATTACCAAACTCAACATCTATGGACTGAAATCTCTCATACATACAAAAGAGAGTTGGAAAGAGATGGTAGAGTTCATTCAGCATCGGAATCCCGAGAAAACGTTCATTATTCATAAACCCTTTCCTCTGCGTCCCGAAATACTGGCATACGAATGCAATGCCTATCAGGTAACCAGCGACGAAGGCGAAGAAATCATCTGGATCAGCGGCAAGGATATATCTCAACGCATCATGCATGAGACCGAGATAAAACGTTTCAACCAGATTCTGGATAAAACGCTCGAAAACCTTCCTGCAAGCATTGTGGTGAAAGATGTGGAACAGAATTTCAAATATCTCTACAGAAACCGCGCGTCATACAACAGGGACATATCTATAGTAGACTCGATAGGAAAAAACGACTTCGACTTCTACCCTCCTGAACAAGCTGAAAAAAAAAGAAAAGAAGACATACACATTGCCGAAACCGGCGAGGAAATGCACTGGATGGAGGAAGCACGAGACAGCCATGAAAATCCGCTTTTCCTGGATAAACGCAAGCTGAGAATAGAAAGTCAGGATTTCCCTCCGCTCCTGCTAAGCATCGAATGGGATATTACCGAACTCGAATTGATGAAACGGGAACTTATCAAAGCGAAAGAAAAGGCGGAAACTTCAGACCAACTGAAGTCGGCTTTCCTCGCAAACATGAGTCACGAAATACGCACCCCCTTGAACGCTATTGTGGGATTTTCGCGCATTATAGCAGAGAGTACCGACATCGAAGAGCGTAAAGAATACTATTCTATCGTGGAAGCCAACAACGAGCGCCTGCTACAACTCATCAACGAGATTCTCGACTTGTCTAAGATTGAAGCGGGAATGAGCGAATTCAAATTCTCCACCGTATGGCTGCATCAACTCTGTCTGGAGGTACGCAACACACATCTCTTCCGCTGTCCTCCGGGAATAGAGTTAATTTTTGAATCCTCCGATCCCGATATCCGCATAGAAACCGACAGAAATCGGTTGCTTCAAGTAATTACCAATCTGATAGGAAATGCGTTGAAGTTTACCCAACAAGGCTATATCTGCTTCGGTTACAAGCAAGAGGGCGATAACATATTGTTTTATGTAAGAGATACGGGAATGGGAATCCCTCCCGAACAGATTGATAAGATATTCGATCGCTTCATTCAGGCAAACACTTTTATACAAGGAACCGGTTTGGGACTTTCCATCTGCAAAACCATCGTGGAGCGTCTGGGAGGAACAATCTCTCTGTCTTCCGAACTTGGAGTGGGAAGTACCTTTACATTTACACTCCCTGCATATAAGCATGAGAAAAAGAAAATCAAACAGGAATATTTGGAGACGGTGGCTAAGAAGACTGTAAATGAGCCTTTGAAACCCGACACCATCATCAAGAAAACAGAGATTATTTGTCCGAAAGAGGTATGTGAAAAAGAGAGAACGAAAACGATTCTTGTGGCGGAAGACGTGGACAGTTGTTTCATTCTGATTAAAAACATTCTGGGAGATAGCTATAGACTTGAACGTACCAGAGATGGAATAGAAACCGTCAATCAGCTGGCAGACATCCGTCCCGATCTTATTCTGATGGATATAAAGATGCCCAATCTTGACGGCTTGGATGCAACTCGAATCATCAGAGAGCTTTTTCCCTCACTACCCATCATTATTCTGACGGCCTCAGCTTATGAAAATGACAGGAAGAGGGCATTCGAATGCGGATGCAATGACTTTATAACTAAGCCTTTCACGCAGGAGGAATTAAAGAAAGCAATTAATAAATGGATTTAACAGACTGTAAACTAATATCGTTTACGGGTTCACTACATGTCGGTCAATCGGTCGGAGGAACTATGCTTTAATCGTAATGCGTTCCTTAATGAAATTGTCCGGACAATAAAAAATCTCATTTACAGATGCGGGCTACCGTATCCGTAAATGAGATTAGATAAAAGACTCCTTTTAAGCAAAAATTTCGCTCCGTTCGATATAAGCTATTACGTCTCCTTTGTTCACTATCGAACCTTGAGGCGCGCAAATCTCCACCACACGCCCGGTAAATCCGGTCAGTATCTTCTCATATTCACCCCACGGTGTGGAAAGATAACAGAAAACCTGGTCATGTTGATATTTACACCCGATAAAAGGCTCTACCGAAGGTCCTTCCACCGATACTTCCCACAATACCTGCCCTTTATCCGGAGCAATAATGGGATCTGCTTTTGCCCTTTTCAGTTTACGAATTTCTTCCTCTGAATAACCATTTTTAGCCATTGCAATGTCTTTCATGCGTTGCAACTCATCCTCAAAACGTTTCTTGGCAATTCCGGACTTATAGTCTCTATACTGACGGTCGTGCATTGCCAATTCGAAGAGTTCCTCATCATCTTCACCGTATTCCCAGTTATTTTCATCCATCTCCTTACGATATTCATCCAAAGCATCCGGATAGTTGAGTTGCGGATCCGTATCGACGAACTCATAACCTTTCATCTTGGCTAACTCTATGATTTCAGGCGCTAACGCTCCCGGCAGGCGTCCACTTTTTCCTAAGATCATGTCCCAAGTGTGATTGTCAATCATTGTCCAACGCTCTTCTCCTTTTACCAGTTGCATCACATTCATCAGTGCCACGTTTTTAACATATTGACTGAAAGGAGTTACTAACGGAGGATATCCCAACTTGGGCCAAGCATATTCCACTTCATCAAAGAGCATCACCAGCAAATCATCTATACTGAGTTCCGGCTCGTTCTTTCCTCTAAGAATCATATTAATACCGGCATGCACTCCTTTAAGATCGGCCATCATCGAACCCATCATCCCACCGGGCAGACCGCACTTCAACAATAAAGAAGACATGTGCTTATTGGTGGAATCTATGAAATAGCCTAAGAAATCGTCCATAAATTCCTGAGTCAGGGCACGCGCTTTCATATAAGCTTTCATGTTAATATCCGGCACTTGAAAACCTTTATCCTTCAGCATGGCTTGAACGGAAATAATATCCGGATGAACCTTTCCCCAGGAAAGAGGTTCCATCGCTACGTCTATGATATCCGCTCCGTTTTCACATACCTCCAGAATAGAAGCCATCGAAAGTCCCGGACCGCTATGCCCGTGATACTGAATGATGACTTCCGGATGGCGCTCTTTAATGGTTTTTGTAAGCTCTCCCAGCATGCCCGGTCTGCCGATACCTGCCATGTCTTTCAAACATATTTCAGGTGCTCCGGCAGCGACCAGACTGTCTGCCACAGCGGCATAGTATTCTACCGTATGCACCGGAGAATACGTTATACACAGTGTGGCTTGAGGAATCATACCTGCTTCCAAGGCATAAGTAATGGAAGGTATGATGTTTCGGACTTCATTTAATCCGCAAAATATACGGGTTATATCCACTCCCTGGGCATGTTTCACCCGATACATCAAGCGACGCACATCCGCAGGTACAGGATACATCCGCAAAGCGTTCAGACCACGATCCAGCATGTGAGTTTGTATACCGGCTTCACGAAATGTTTTTGTGAAAGCCCGCACTGCTTTGTTGGGGTTTTCACCGTATAGAAGATTCACCTGTTCAAAAGCGCCTCCATTGGTTTCCACCCGTGCGAAGCATCCCATCTCCACTATCAACGGTGCAATTCGCACCAATTGGTCAATCCGAGGCTGATACTTACCGGAAGACTGCCACATATCTCGGTAAACAAGACTGAATTTGATTTCCTTTTTCATCATAGCTTAGAAATTAGAGGTTTCAAAAATGTATCGGACAATTCAAAATGTCTATAATCTCATGGTAAATAATGAATAAATGTATCAATGATATCTCCTTTCGAGAAAGAAATATTTATATCTTTTAATATTACAAATATAATTTATTGTTCTGACTTTATGTTACAATTAAACCTATAAAAAGCCTATCAAAAGATATGTTATATATCATAAAGTCAGCAACAATAATGCAATTAAGAAATATTACGAGAATAGTCTGTTTCAACTCGAAGCCTAACGCACGTTAAATTTATGATCTCATGACCCTTGATTCTGAAACATGCACAGCGTAAAAGAAAACAGGTAAATTTTGTAAGTAATAAAAAAGTTTCTACCTTTGCAACCGATTTTAAAGAGAGCATTCGGGGTGTAGCGCAGTCCGGTTAGCGCACCTGCTTTGGGAGCAGGGGGTCGTGGGTTCGAATCCCGCTACCCCGACAGATGAAAATCAAGGAGTTACGATAAAAAGTAGCTCCTTTTTTTGTTGCTTGAATGGGGCGGTTTACCTTTGGTTTAACCGAGTGAGTTAAACCGAGAGTTAAACCAAAAATGAACATGGATGCTACAATTTCAGTGGTTTGTTACAAATCCAAGACCCTATCTAATGGCGAACACCCTCTAATGCTTCGTATCAGTAAAGACGGAAAGAAGAAATATCAGAGTTTGGGAATATCTGTAAATCCCAAGTTTTGGGACTTTCAGAAAAATAAACCGAAACCTAAATGTCCTAATTTAGAGTATCTTCAAAAGATTATTCTTGATAAGAAGCTGGAACTTCAAAAGAAAATGCTTGAAATAAAGGCTGACCAAAAAGAATACTCGGCTGCAACTCTGATTGAAGCAAATGAAAAGCTACTGGTTGCCAAAACCGTAGATTGCTTTTATAAAGAAATAATTGCCCAGTG
The DNA here is from genome assembly GCA_041855205.1 of Bacteroides sp. Taxonomy (GTDB): domain Bacteria; phylum Bacteroidota; class Bacteroidia; order Bacteroidales; family Bacteroidaceae; genus Bacteroides. The sequence continues at coordinate 510 of JBHADT010000021.1, read as the reverse complement.
TGAGATTAACAACAAATGTGGTAATAGACTGGTTTACCTTAATTCCTATAACTCTTTGAAAAGATTTACTAATGGAAAATTGGAAATACCCTTTAATACCATAAATGTGGCATGGCTCGAAAGATATGAAAAGTGGCTTCGAGCAAATGGGAATAAGGAGACAACAATCAGTTTGATGTTCCGTACTTTGCGTAGCACATATAATAAGGCTATCAATGCCAAATGCGCCCGAACGTCCGATTATCCGTTCAATGAATATAAAATCTCTAAGTTCGACACTACTACTCAAAAGCGAGCCATAGCCAAGACAGAGATGTTGAAATTTACAGAAACATCCCAGTCGATAGGTCAGAAGAAATACGTGGAATTGAGCAAGGACATATTTATATTTAGCTACCTGTGTGGCGGTATCAATTTTACCGATATTGCCAATCTGACGCAAGAGAATATCGTCAATGGTAGGTTACACTATATCCGTCAGAAAACTGGTAAGCTAATCAAAATTGGAAT
>JBHADT010000020.1:0-12222 GCA_041855205.1 Bacteroides sp. | reverse complement strand
TTTTAAAATTTAAATGCCTACCCAATAGTCGCAGACGGCATTCCGCAGCCTGCTATTTCTTTTATCGTGTCAAAACAAACAAGTTAAACCAGAATAGCCGTTTTATCGGCTGTTCACTATACAAACATTTTCGAATGAAACGATTAGTACTATAAACAAAGGTAGGTTCTATTAATTAGTTTTGTCATCTATTCTGTCCCTGCAATGATCGTCACGGTCTAAATTCTTAACAATTCATACAAGGCATCACGAGCATCCAGAAAGACCTCGTCACTCTCTTTACGAAGTAGCACATCCCCGTTGAGCATATTGCAGTATCAGGGAGACTAGTTCTTATGTGGTTGGCCTGATATACCCTCATGCCCATATCGAACATTCTATAACATTTCTCTACTCCACAGTTCTGGATATGGCGGCCTGTCACCCATGAGGGGGGAGTAGTCCTTTCATTTTTCAGCTTTAGCACTTCTTTACTGAAGAATATACAGCATGAGGAAACAACCAACAACGATTGTCATGAAAGGTACGACATTATAGTAGACACCTCTCTTCATCATCCGCTTCTGTGTGTCTTCGTCCATGCTAAGGTAAATAGCATAGAGGCGTTCGCAAAATTCTCGCCTCTTCAGTAGATGGATGATAATCTGTGTGACAATCATAATGACCACCATTGCCATAACCACTATAGGCCCCCAGTGATGATAATGGAAATACAGACGGTTTAGCATAAAAATTATGCAAGCAAAGAGAAGAACTAAACTTTGAAATATTTCTATCCATATCACATTATATGCCGAAAAAAACACTACCTTCCCTCGATATTTCAGACTGAAATAATAATGGTAATACATGAGATTGTCACAAACAAGGTGAAAGAGAGACTCCATTGATGTTATCATTTACGTTGTTGATTAATTTCCTCAGAAAATGTAGAAGAACAAGCAGAGACAATAGCGAATGCACTGGAAAGGCCTTCTCATGCTATGTCGTGCGGCGCATTTGTCGTCAAGAGACCTAAAGTTAACTCTCATGTGTCATCCACACCTCTCAAGCCCAATCCATGCACCACAACTCTCAGCTTGGCATTGAGTGTGTCGACATCTACGCCACTATCGCCTACTTGATCTTACGAGTTAGCACAAAGACAATCCTTCACATGAGAGAGATTACAGAATCCTGCTACACGATGTATTTTTGGATACTTGATCACCACTTTGTAAATAGAAGCCATGGCTTCGGCCTTACCTTTTCGTTTCATATCATCAATGTTTAAACGGAAGAAAACAGACATCCTACTTGTGTCATTCTTCTGATTTTGATTAACCTTAGGGCCTACCCGGAACTTGCACCCACTAAAAAAAGCCCATGCCGAGCGTACCCAAAAAGTGGGGGCTGTCAACGGACAGCCCCCAACCAACACAAAAACTAAACTAGACTTAAATAAATCGATTCAGGGTTTTCACAAATCCCTCACCAGATTGTTATTGCAAATATACGTATTAAATCCATTACACTGCAAAAAAAATAGTTAATTATTTCTTAATTGCCAAAATATTACAAATGGATGGTTTTGTTCAGAAGGAAATTGTCCAGTAGAACTATTGCTGTCATGGCCTCGACAATAGGCACGGCACGCGGAAGTACACACGAGTCGTGACGACCGCGTACGTTAAGCGTCGTGGGGGTACCCTCAACGTCCACCGTGTCTTGCGGCATGAGGATGGTGGCCACAGGCTTGAAGGCCACGCGGAAATAGATGTCCTGGCCATTGCTGATGCCTCCCTGTATGCCACCGCTGCGATTAGTAGCCGTGGAGATGCGGCCGTTGTCGTTGATAAACACATCATTCTGCTGGCTGCCAAGGTCGGTCAGTCCGTCGAAGCCCTCGCCATACTGGAATCCCTTGACGGCATTGATGGTAAGCATGGCGCCACCCAGTTCGGCATGCAGCTTGCCAAACTCCGGTTCGCCGAGCCCCACGGGGCACCCCTTCACCACACAGGCTATGACGCCGCCGATGGTGTCGCCAGCCTTCTTCACCTCAGCAACGAGCTCCTCCATCTGCTGGCCCTTCTCGGGGTCAGGACAGCGCACGAGACTCTCCTCAGTCTTCGAGAGGTCGTAACGGCGGTAGTCGCGGTCGAGCTTGATGGGGCCCACCTGCATGGTATAGGCCTGTATGCTTATGCCCAGATGTCTCAGGGCCAGTTTGGCCAGCGCCCCTGCCACACAGCGGCTGATGGTGATACGTGCCGATGAGCGCCCTCCTCCGCGATGGTCTCGCAGCCCGTATTTCTGCAGATAGGTATAGTCGGCGTGCGACGGGCGGAAGATGTTGCGCATGTTGTCGTAGTCCTTCGAGTGCTGGTTCTTGTTGAACACCACGAAGCCGATGGGCGCACCTGTCGACTTACCCTCGAACACCCCACTGAGCAACCGCACCTCGTCGGCCTCCTTGCGCGAAGTTGTGAGTCGGCTCTGTCCCGGCTTGCGTCGGTCGAGCTCGTGCTGAATGAAGTCCAGGTCGATGTCTATGCCTGCAGGCATGCCGTCAACGACGCCACCCACGGCCTCGCCATGACTCTCACCGAAAGTCGTCAGCGTAAATATATGTCCAAACGTATTTTTCATTTGCCGTTATCATGCTTTAGACCCCGGTCCATGTGGCCGGGGCCTTGGGGTTGGTTGATTGTCGATGTTACCGTTCACTCTAATGACAGCCACAGCTTCCGCCACTGTTGCCGCCACATCCGCAGCCGCCGCCACTGTTGCCGTCACATCCACATCCGCCTCCACTGTTGTCGCCACATCCGCATCCGCCATCACCACAGCTGCCGCCACATCCGCAGCCGCCCTGTCCCGATAGCTGACTCACGAAGGCCGCCACCTCTTCGTTGGAAGCCTCGCGCGACTCAATAATCTTGCCGCGGAAGTTGAGTGTGCGCCCAGCCAGCGGATGGTTGAGGTCCACCTTCACCTTGTCGTCCGTGATCTCGACCACCTGTCCGTTGAAGCGGTTGCCGTCTTCGTTCTGAAGGGGCACGATGGCATCGAGATAGATGTTCTCGTGGTCAAAACGACCGTCCACGGTGAAAATCTCCTTGTCGAGGTCCACCACCCTGCTTTCCTCGTGCTCACCATAGGCCTGATCGGGCGTCAGTTTGAAGTCGAACTGTTCGCCCACGGCGAGCCCCTTGAGCTGATTCTCGAAGCTCTCGAGCAGGATTCCCATGCCGCTGATGAAGCTGAAAGGTGCATCGTCGCTGGTCTGCTCAATGAGCTCTTGGACGCCGTCTGTCACATCGTAAAGCTGATAGGATGCCTTGATGTATTTATTTTCTTGCTTTTCCATATTCTTATACCTTTAATAATTTAATAATACGCTTATGTACCTCTAATACCTTTTTAATTATAATATTTGCAAAGTTACGACTATTTTTTCTTTTTCCTACATTTCCGCCCATAAATATTGTCGCAGCCTTTAAGTTTCAAAATATCAGCCATATCTTTGACATAGGTCAAAAATTAAAGCTGTTTTCGCACACAACATGCCGATTTGTTTGGAAGCAACACCCAAAAGTCCTATCTTTGCATCGAAATCAAGTGGGTTTCAATAGGATAACATGTTTAATCAAGGCCTGAACGGTAAGAGAGACAGGCCAGTAAAAAGAAAGGTAACAAAGATGAAAAAGATTGTATTGACAATGGTAGCCATGCTGAGTATGACCATGGCTTTCGCAGGTAACACAGAGTCAGACGCCAACGCCAAGTCGGCCGACGCAGCAGTGGCCACCGAGGCTAACTACGACATGGCAGTGAGCTATTACAGCCTGTCACAGGCTCTTGGCCTTTATGGCGATCAGATCGAGGCAGTGGAGTTTATCCACGACCGTTTCGTAAATGACATGAACAAAGCCGCCAAGGCCGACGCTCCGCTTCGCAAGGAGCTTGTAACCAAGGCTGCCAGCAGAGAACTTCAGGGGATGCGCCAGGTGCTTGACAAAGAGCAGTACCGTAAGTTCAACACCCTGCTCAACGTGACGCTGAACAACAGGGGCCTGCTGAAGTAAGCCCTGTGTGAAGCAAGCACCGCGGCTGGCATGTTGCCATTAGCCACAAGGCTTTACATTCGACATAAGAAATCCCACTTGTGCATCTGGCGCAGGTGGGATTTTTAGTCTAGTGCCCTTGTCACAATAAATAGGTATTTTGCCGAAACCCCCATTTTTAGGTATTGCACGATATTAAAAAAACACCTATCTTTGCCACAGAAAACAACAATATATCAAATTATAGAAGAATATGAGCAAGACAATTGTAGTATACGGTTCATCAACCGGAACATGCGAGAGCATCGCACAGACCATCGGTCAGAAGACCGGCGCAGAAGTCATCGAGGTAGTCAACCTCACGGCCGAACAGCTCGAAGAGTCCGACAACATCCTGCTGGGCACATCCACCTGGGGTGGCGGCGAACTGCAGGACGACTGGTATGACGGGGTGAAGACCGTCAAGTCGGCCAGCCTCTCGGGAAAGAAGGTAGCCATCTTCGGATGCGGCGACTCAGCCTCTTACTCCGACTCCTTCTGCAGCGGCATGAAAGAGCTCTACGACGCCGCACAGGCCGCAGGAGCCACCCTCGTAGGCGAGGTGTCGACCGAAGGCTATACCTACGACGACTCTGATGCCGTGGTCGACGGCAAGTTCGTGGGACTGGCCCTCGACGAAGAGAACGAAGGCGACAAGACCGAGGAGCGCATCGACGCCTGGCTCCCCACGTTGGGTCTCTGAGCCCCCGCCCTGCCTTTGCACAGCAATGATCCGTTGACAGCCCCAAGCCCTGAGAGATATGTCACAACAGCCGGTAGAAATGAAAGTGCTCAACAATCACATCTACGAATATCAGAAAGGTGTTCGTCAGCTGATTCTCTACACGCTTAACCGCCGCTATGCTGCAAATGCCATCGAGCGACTTCAGCGGCAGCATATCCCATACATCCTTCAGCCGGCCGGAGCAGACACTGTCAACCTGTTCTTCGGACGTGACGAGTGTCTCGAGGCCATACGGCTGGTGGTCACCCGTCCGCTCAACGAGCTTTCGCCCGAAGAGGACTTCATGCTCGGTGCGCTGTTGGGCTATGACATTCGCATGCAATGCGAGCGCTACTGTCAACGCAAGGGCAGAAACAATAGCTGTTCTGGCTGCTGACCAACTGCCAAAACGGATATTCATGACAAAGAATCGCCATGATATTAATTTTTCATAATGTTTTTGTATAATATGTATTAGGCTTGTCGGGAGACAGGCCTTTTATTGTTTTATATAGCTGGTTATCAGTGATGTATAACAATATAAGACTGTGAAAGTCCTCTCGTCAGAAATCGGTGAAAATCGGCTTGTAAAGACCGTTTAATGACCGATTTAATGACAAAATGAGGGAATGAAACAGCTGCTGTATAATGTGCATTTCAATTTACGGAAATCAAAAACGAACAAGCCTACCAACATTTATTGCGTGGTGTATATGGAGGGCAAGCAGTATTACTTTGCCACAGGAGTAAAGATATTGCCCTGTCAGTGGGACAAAAAACGGCAAGTAGCAATTATCAGCAATGTGCAGAGCATGATTGATAATTACAACAACAAGGTAGTAAATGATAAATTGGAAGAGCTGAAAGAGTCGTTTACCAAATTTTTGGAGTATCTTTGCACAACAGAAGATAAACCAAGCTACTATTTATTGCGTTCATTTATGCAAAAATCAACCGATATTAAAGCAACAGAACTCATAACAAAGGCTTATGAGTATAAGTATGCTGGCACTACAGCCCACAAAAACTATATGTCAAGGCTCAATGCTTTTCTTAAATATTTAAAAGAGCAGAGAAAGACTTCCTTGGATGTTTTCACCCAAGCTGGATTTAACGAGTATGTTAAATATCTAAAGGATAAGGGCGCCAGTAAAAGTGCCATAAATGCTGACTGCCAGCTGATAGAACGCTTGATAGGCAAAGTGCTGGCTGTGGAGTCTCCGTTCTTGGAATATGGAATATCGCCTGTCATATATAATAAGGAAAAGGACATCAGACCAGATAAGGGACGCTTCGCTTTAGAAGAATATGAGGTGAAATCTATTGCTAATTTGAGAATAAATGAGCAAGATGATTTTAGCTTTGAGGATGTTGCACCTAAAGATAAGAAAGGTAAGGTAAACCCCAAATACCGTTCACACAAAAGTGGCAGAGAACTGGCAGAGTATCGTGATATATTTGTACTGCAATGCCACTGTGGTCAGCGTGTAAGTGATTTGGTACAGTTCCTGAAAGGTGAGGTTACAACTTTAGTTGAGGGTGGACAAACCTTTTATGAGCTAAAAACAAAAAAGAGCCAAAAGAAAGAGTCTGCATTTATCCTACAAGATGATTATGTCCTGTCGTTTCAGAAACGATATGCCAATGGCTTTACTGTTGATGTTGATAACTTGGACTCCAATAATAGTTATTATAACTTGGCAATCAGGAAACTATGTAAGTTAGCAGGTATCGACAGGATAATCACTTACCGAAACTCACAAGATGAAGAATGTAAACAGCCTGTATATGAGAAAATCACCTCGCATGATGCAAGACACACATTCGTTACGATAATGCTCAAAAGGGGCTTTGCTCCAGATAGATTATGTTGGATGACAGGGCATCGTGACGATACGATGATTAAACAGATATATTCTCATTTAACCTCTAATGATAAAGCTAAGGCTTTGGCAGAAGAAATGAAAAAAGTGGGTGAGCCTATGCCTGTTACAAACTCGCGTAAAGATGTCTTGGATAGGTTGTTTCTTCGCAGTGCCATCATCAAATTGAGCAAGCAGGAGAAAGACGGATTGTTTGTTTACAGGGATGCAAGTATAGCTGATATTAAAGCAGCTATTAATAATGTAGATAATCTTGATGAGCTGGTGGATGAAGTCGTTGCATCTGATAATTATGAGGAATTGCAACAGGAATGTAAGGATTTGTACGATATGGTTTGGGCTATTGGAAGATATGATACTGATATTGAAATGTTCAGACGGTTTCAGTATAAACTCTACCGTTTGGGAGTGATAAACAAGGAAGAGCAACTTTCCATTGAAACCATAAACAGAGAATGGTATCGAGAAAACTTTGCGCTTGGTGAGCTGGAAGATACGATGTTAAGTGTATAGACAAAGTATTGCCTATCATTAAAGTGTATAGTAATGAACCTTAGCTTATTCTTTGCTGTTGTCGTGTTTTTGTGCCAGTTCTACATTCTGTAAATGAAGTGTTTTCCAATATTGAAGTAAATCAAGTATAACATCGTTCACATACAGCATGGTTGAATAAACGGTTTTATAGGCTTCGTCAGAATAGAATACAGTAAAATGCCTGTTGATATAAAGGTTTAATTCTCCATCCTTAAACTCCTGCTTATAGCTGCTGCTAATATGATTTGACGAGAAATGGATAAAGCCAGAGCATGTTGTGTACAGTTCTTTAATGTCATCATATTTCCGATTTAAGGCTTCAACAATCTTCCTCTCGTGAAAATCTATCTTCGTTTTTTTATTTCCCCTGAACGAATAGGCTTCGTGCCCATCTGCAATGTACTGGAAGAAAATATCAGGATCTTCTACAAGCTGGGCTTGATAAAGCAAAATGCAATTATCTATTTGCAACCTGATAAGAGCTAAGGCACAGATATGGTTTTTAGCTTTTATCAAATCCATGAAACCTTGATTATTAGCCCTCGTGCGAGTAATAATACTGCCAACAAAGTAGCTACAAGGAAAGATAATACTGCCATTGAAAACAGCAAACAGTTCTTGCAGTTGCTTGTCTATTTCTTCAAATTTCTTTTCTGTTTCAACCATAATCCGTTTTGCTTGTACTGCAAAGATACGAATTATGATTGAAAGGTATTGTGAACATCGTTAAAAAGTGAAATTCAGTTTCATTTTCCCCAGCTTGTAGCCATTAACTTTCTTATCTGGTGAGTAGTATTCACTGCATCGTTTTACTTCGTAGAGCTGGCAGCTGTTTATTAGCGTTGCTTTGGGAGTGAGAGAAATGCCTAACCGTTTGAATTGTTCTGCAAGTTTCTGTTTTAAATCCTTATTACTTATAAAGGCATCTTCTTGATAAATTGTCATAAACACCTTATTAAGCAACTTCCTGTCATCCACCATCTTTAGCATCTTCTCCTTATTCCAGCGGCAAGTGTTCATTTCTGTTTCTGTAAGGTATTTCCTGAATAATTGAAACTCTGGATATTCCTGCTCGTATTGTGTGCTGGGTTGCTCTATATAGTCTTTTAATAACTGTTCGTATGAAACGGTAAATGCTTGCTTCATTACGATGTCAAACTGCGTCCAAGTGTCTTGATTGGTGGGAACAAACTTCTCTGACTTATCAAAACATACTCGTAAGTTTATCCCATTTTTGTAGCACTGCTGTAACTTGTGCTTGTAGATAAACGATTGCCTTTTCTGCTCGTTATAGACCAGTCGATTATTGGATATGGATAAAATGTCCGTTTCTACATTTACTCGTTTAATAAGTGTTTCACATTCTGTTGGTGTAGCCTTTTCCTGCAATGATAACAACAGTCTGGCATCTTCTTCTTTTTTCTTCATTGTGGCGGTAAACTCGTCATCTGACAGAATATGATTATTTGTGCTGTAAATATGAACCATAAGGTGCCTGAATATGTTCTGAGATTTCTCGTTTACTCTTATTCGTCCAGCAATCTGCTCCATTGTTGTGGAAATATCTACAAGTGTATTTGCTCTGTGAGCATCGCTGGCTACGATGACTAATCCATTATTGGTAAACAGATTGCATCCTTGAAAGCATTTTTTGGTAAAGAAGTTTATCCTCTTATTGGGGTTGCATACAGGCTCTATGGGGTACTTATCCAAAATGATTTTATTTCTCATCCTGTCTGCGCAGCATATTTTCACCTCTGATGGGGCTAAGTCCAATGTCTCTATGATTTGCTTAATACTGGTAACAGAGTTGATGAAGATATAGAGCTGTTCCACCTCTTGTAGCTCTCCGTGTATATCAGGAAGCCTTATCCCCTGTGAGTTGAATATATTGATAAGTTCTGTAAGCCCACTTAGCAGCCTTGTAGCTTTGATGCGTTTAACGGTTATCTGTTGGCAGTTATCCCATATAACCTTGTAATGAGGTAGAGATCGAATAAACGGTATCTCAAACTCATCATCAATGGGTGTTGCAGAGAGAAAAGTATAATGGTTGAACTTGCTGATATTATCCAAAAGCCTTTCGATTGCTTCTGAACGGTAATCCATTTCTTCCAATGTCATGTGATACTCGTCAACCACGATACTCCACCCAGCAGTATTTTCTTGCATCCATTTCAAGAGCTTAGGCAGGCTGTCATAAGTAACTGCTACCTTGTAAGGGGCTTTATGCTCCTTAATGTAGGATTTATAGGCATATTCTTTCACCCCACCATAACACCTGAACACTTCATATTTATTGTTTTCATCTGCTGCTATGCTATCTACTAAATCTCTGAATGGGCATACGATGATATAGTTTGTATTGCAGTTTGCTGCAACGTATGTACCTCCAACATCTGTTTTTGTCTTGTTGATTACCCCATGTGGTAATCTATTTTTAAACTGTGGCAATTCGCCCAGATAACGAGCGTTTCCACCATTGATTATTTTCATGTTGTATTCCCATGATTATAAATTTATTAAAGGCATATCTGATGATTTAGAAAATCTGCTTAGTAGGGTAATCGCCAAGTGGCAGAATATTTTTCCTGTCTATATATAGTGAATTTGAAGAAAAATGTTCTGTGGGCGAGAAAATAAAGAGGCGCATTGCTGCACCTCCGTATTTCCTTTATATCAATGGGATTACCCAAATATCTGAAACAAATATATGCCTATTATTCCGCAAATCCAAGCCACCTCGCACTTTTCTGAAAAATCGAGTAAAAGTGCATCTGAGGTCTGAATTTTACAGTTGGAGTGACATTTTCACATTTGGGTGTATATAAGAGTTTTGAGAGTGAAAATGTCATCAATGAAAAAGCACCAAATGATTGCTCATAATGGTGCTTAAAGAGGTTATTCGGTATGGGTAGATACCCATTTGTCATTGATGATATAGATGCCCTCTTTGTTTAGTAGTTCATAGAAATGATTTAGGTAGTATAAGTCTGCATCATATTCTCTTGGAGCAGATGAATTATCTTTATAAAACCTTACATGAATTCTATCCGTATCTCCTTTAATATCTATGATGCAAAAAGGAAGATGTTTCTCGATGCCAGAAATATTTTTGCCCCATATATCTACTTGGACACATATAGGCTTGTTATGTTTGCTTTCGTTAAGCCACACATTTATCTCATCAACTATATTATCATTATTCATATGCAATATTGTTTTATTGTTATAGAATAAAACGATTTTCGCTTCTTCTCATAATTTGCAAGAGAATAAAAGCACCAAATGATTGCTCAAATGGTGCTGGTACGGAAGTTTTTAATTTGATGTGAAGTTAAGTTAAGAATCTACTCCCAAGTAATGGTATATGTATCTCCGTCAGACACGTATATTTTTGTTATATATCCTTGACTGTCAACTTCGTATTTCTGCGTTTCTGTCGGTTCGTTATTTCTCGTGTAGGTAGATATTGTGTTCTTAGGATATGCGCCAAAATACCCTTGCATGAAGAGTATAGGATCCAAATAATCCGAAATGCCTGCCACGCCTCTGCCATCAATTCCTATCAAATTCTTAGCAGAATAATTTGTATAGGTGTAGTTTTCAATGGTTTTGGAAGTTTTGCCATTCTGCGTATAAGTCTCTATCACGGTGCTAATATTTCCATTGTGCCACAAAAGAGAGTAGCCATATTCTCCATCGGTGGAAATGCCAACAAGCTGTCCGTTCTCATCATAAGTGTATTCACACGTTTCAACGTTATTATTATGGGTTATAACAGCTTTAGAAATTCTCTTTTTGCTATTCAAAGTGTAATTATAGGAATATGAGTATCCATCACTTGCTATCTCTCTAACTTCAATGGAGGTGTTTGAGTAGCTGTAATTGATATTTGAAGTATTTGTTTCTCCTTTCTCTGTAGAGACACTTTTACCAGAGATAATCTTCCCTTGCTTGTCATATGAGAGAGTTATAAGATTCCCTTCTGAACCTTCGCCTCCCCAGACTGCTTTTACAGTAGATATTCTCTTACTGGAAACCGTAGGTGGATTAGGAACCTCAGGGGTGGTTGGTTTGTCAGTGATTTCGTCATTACCTGACGAACACGCTGTGAATAAACACACTGCAAGCCCTAAAAGGCAGAGTAATACTGTTTTTTTCATTTTGAATTATGTTTATGATTGTTGATAATTTAATAACCTGTATTTTGTTTGATATTTGGGTTTGTATTAAGTTCACTTTGAGGAATAGGCATTAACAACTCGTGATGCTTGCATTTGGTAAGTGTTTCTGCCGCACCTTGTCGTTTAAGAGCTGCCCAAACTCCATATTCTGCACCAAGATTATACCATGCCTGACTATTGGCTTTCCCCTCTACTTCTTCTTTTAATAGAGTTGTGAAGTTCTTGGTGTAAACAGGTATAGTACCATTCTCGCTATTGAAAGCAAATATGTTTTTATTTACATCAGAAATACGGTATATATACTCAAGAGCCTTTGCCTTGTCCTTTTGTGTCAGTGCTATTTCTGCCATTAATAGTTTTATGGCATCTGAATCAAAACGACCTTCTTCCACCTTTTGGGACAAATCACATCTGCCTAGTAACTCTTGACAATATGCATAGATCTCTGATGCTGGGACTTGTTTTGCATTCATACCAGTTTCTGCTCCTTGGTATGACTTTATAAGTGGAATGTTACCCCAAAGCATTGCCATGTTGTAATAGACAAACGCTTTTAGCGCATACACATCCGTCAGGAAGGTATGCAAATAGTTGTCATATTGATTATCATTTAATTCCTCTTCAAGAAGATTCAGTATATTTACTGTACGATAGCCCTCATTCCATGTTTCATTCGAAAATGTTTGTATAGTGAACAGCCGATAAAACGGCTATTCTGGTTTAACTTGTTTGTTTTGACACAATAAAAGAAATAGCAGGCTGCGGAATGCCGTCTGCGACTATTGGGTAGGCATTTAAATTTTAAA
>JBHADT010000019.1:0-7299 GCA_041855205.1 Bacteroides sp. | reverse complement strand
GCAGAGAAAAGAAAGAGAGTATCAGTGAACTGGTGATTTCGCAAAGTTTCGATTTTCCTACGGTTTATGCCACCCGCCATCGCATGAACCGCTTCAAACACAACGAACTCGATGCCGATAGGGAGAACTTCCGCCAGCAACTTCTGTTGCAAGCAAAAGAGGTATGCTTCGATTTGCTGATGCTTCAGCAGCAGCAAGCCTTGCTTGAGGAGCGGCTCCGGCAAGCCAACGTCCTCGACACGATGTACCGCAGGCGGCTGGAGATGGGAGATACCGGCATACTGGAGGTAAACAAGGTCAGGCTCGAACTGTTGAATGCCCGCAATGAGGCGCGCGCCAACCGCACAGCCATTGAGGGAAAATGGTCGGAACTGACCATGCTCAACGGTAATATAGCCCCGGGATTCAGCGTATTGGAGAACCCACCGCTACCTCAACTGCCCCCGGACTATGAACGGTTGCACGAGGAAGTCCTTTCCGGAAGTCCTTCGCTGATAACACTCGACAACCGACACCATGCCGCCGACAGGCAGGTGAACCTCAGCCGCCAGGGATGGCTTCCGAAAATGGAACTGGGATACCGTCGTAACACGGAGGCAGCCGTGCCGTTCAACGGTTTTGTGGTGGGTTTCTCGTTTCCTCTCTTTGAAAATCGGCACAAAGTGAAGATAGCCAAGATGCAGGAGTTGAGCACTCGATATGAAAAAGAGAACGAGAAACACCGGTTGAGCAACTCTCTGGAAAGGCTCTATCGTGAGGCTTCGGCATTACAACTTTCTATCCGCGAGTATCAGGAAGCCTTCCGTTCGCAACAAGACCTACACTTCCTGAAACGGGCGCTTGACGGAGGAGAAATCAATCTGATAGCCTACTTCGCTGAAACCTCTCTGTACTATCAGAGCAAACTGAACCTGTTGCAATTGGAAAACGAATACCGGAAAGCCGTGGCACGTATATACAGGCACAAGCTTTAGCTGTCAGCCAAGATACCTCCTTACGGGTGTTGCCATGGCAACACCCGTAAGGAAAACAGCCGGAAGATTGCCCCGTCCCTGCCATCGCAGAACAGGCAATTCTCCGGCAATATTATTCTTGCGGTTGCGCGACGTATTTCCGTTTTCCACTGAACTCCGTAAAATCGAGACGGATAACGGCTGTACGATGAAAAGACTTTTCCGCATATTTCATCCCTACGGACATATCATCGGGAGAGAGTTTCTGCAAAAGCATCCGCAAGGCTTTCATCCGCTCTTCCTCACCAAGGTCGAGACGAGCCGTACCTTGCAATACAATACTTTCGTACTCCGTGGTGAACTTGGAGGGTAACAGATGTACCCGCCCGACAACACAAAATGAAACCTTGTCGTTCTTCTTGAGTATATTCAGTTTCCGCCCTTCGGGAGCGGCATGTATATAGACGCTGTTTTCCCCGTTCCATACGTAATTGACCGGAATGCCATAGGGACGCCCGCATTCATCCGCCATGGACAACACGCCGTATTCCGCCGAACGAAGAATTTCTAACGCCCGCGATTCTTCGAGCAGACGGTCCTGCCGCCTGACATGGAGATTGTCATATTTCATCTTCCGCCCCCCGTTTTATTTTTCCAGCCGATTTCGGATAACGATATAAATGGTAATGAAGAAAACAAATGTAATGAAAAGATGTTATATCCGCATAAAAAACATTTTATTCTCTCTCAAAGAGGATACCTATACATAGGTATCGAAGTTCTCCCCGCCTACCTACTATCGGCTATTTTAATCATCTGCCTTTAAAGAAAGAGATACAATAATCTTCTTATAATGTTAAAAAGCCTAATTTCGCAGCCGCTTACGGAGACGGAGTTCACCGGTTGCCGATAAGCATCAACTTAATTTAAAACATAAATATAAAATGAAGCGATTTATTTTAGCTGCATTCATGGCTTGCTTAGCCATCCCTTTCCTACAGGCAGAAGAAAGAGACAAGAAAGTAAAAACAGATGCCAACATTGTAGGACACGTTATCGAGGTTTCCACCGGGGAACACGTTCCCGGGGTGAGCGTTCACCTGAAAGGAACCACTATCGGAACCGTTTCCGACCACACGGGACACTTCCGCATGATCAACCTTCCCGTAGGGAGAAAAACTCTTGTGCTGAAAGCCGTGGGCTATAAGACACAAGAGAGAGATGTGGATTTGCAAAAAGGCATCACACAGGAAATCAACTTCAACCTTGAGGAAGACATCGCCGCTCTGGATGCCGTGGTGGTTTCGGCCAACCGCAACGAAACGACACGCCGTCTGGCTCCCACGCTGGTAAACGTTCTCGATACCAAGATATTCTCGCTGGCAAATGCCAACAACCTGGCTCAGGGGCTGGACTTCCAACCGGGTGTGCGTGTAGAGAACAACTGCCAGAACTGCGGATTCAATCAGGTACGCATCAATGGACTGGATGGGCGGTATACGCAAGTGTTGATCGACTCGCGCCCCGTGATGAGTGCCCTTGCGGGCGTGTATGGTCTGGAACAGATTCCGACCAACATGATTGATCGCGTGGAAGTAGTGCGCGGCGGCGGTTCGGCTCTCTTCGGTTCGTCCGCCATTGCCGGTGTGCTCAACATCATTACCAAAGAGCCCGCCACCAACTCTTTCACCGTCAACGAATCTTTGGGTTTCACCGGAATGAAGCAGGTAGACAACAACCTTTCCATCAACGGTTCCATCATCAGCGACGACCAGAAAACGGGTGCCATGTTTTTCGGGCAGATGCGTTACCGCAACCCCTGGGACAAGAATGGCGACGGCTTCTCCGAAATAGGTAAGATAGACTCGCGTTCCGCCGGCGCACGCACTTTCCTGCGTACGTCCGACTATAGCAGTCTCACCGCCGAGGTTCACGGCATACAGGAGTTCCGCCGTGGTGGCGACCACGTAAAAGAGGAATGGCCCGCTCACGTGGCTGCCGTAGCCGAGATGACCGAGCACTCCATCTACAGTGGAAACCTGAAGTTCGACCAACGCTCCAAAGACGCCAAGCACCATCTGCAAGCATACGCTTCGGCTCAACTCATCAACCGCAAGAGCTACTACGGCGGTATAGGAGACCTTGAGGCAGACGGTAACCCGGTGGGCATTGTGGGTTATCCCGTACCGCACGACATGTATGGAGACAACTACGGCTACACGCAAGGACGTACCTACATGGGTGGCGTGCAGTATTCATACGACATGGACAAGTTCCTCTTCATGCCTGCCCAGTTGCTGTTGGGTGCCGAATATACCCGCGACGAACTGAAAGACAATATGCCCGTGCGCAGTTGGTACGTAGCCACTGAAACCGTGACAGAGAACGGCGTGGAGGTGCAGAAACCGATAAAAGACGCCAATGGAAACTTCATCCCCTTGTATCCGGCATTGGATCAGCGCATCAACAACTGGAGCCAGTTTGCCCAGATAGAGTGGAAAAACAAACAGTGGAGCTTACTGCTCGGCGCACGTCTGGACGAACACTCGGCTGTGGACAATCCCATCGTGAGCCCCCGCGCCACGGTTCGCTTCAACCCTACGGAAGACATCAACCTGCGCGCCACTTACGCCAAAGGTTTCCGTGCTCCGCAAGTATTCGATGAAGACCTCCACGTGGGTGTAGTGGGCGGCGAAGCGCAAAAAGTGACCAACGCTTCGAACCTTCGCCCCGAAATCAGCCATGCGTTCAGCATAAGCGCCGACATGTATCGCCGTTTCGGAGAGGTACAAACCAACCTGTTGATAGAGGGTTTCTATACACGTCTGGACGATGTGTTTACACTCGAAGAGGAGAAAACACAGCAAAAAGACGGTATCATGCGATACACCCGTGTGAATGGAAGCGGAGCGAAGATATTCGGAGCCAACATCGAGGCCAAGATGGCATATCGCCGCTTCCAGCTGCAAGCCGGAGCCACGTTCACCTCGAATAAATATGACGAGGCGCAAGAATGGGGCGAACGCACCGTACTCTCTTCGGGCAGCACACCCGCGAAAGACGGTTCCAACTTCCAGAAGATAGCTTCGGGTGAAGATCAAGGTAAGTTCGAGAACGAAGCGCAAACAGACAGAGCCATCACACGCACACCTAACGTATACGGCTACTTCACCATCGGCTGGAATCCGGTTCACCCGCTGAACATCGCATTCACGGGTACTTTCACCGGCAAAATGAAAGTGCCTCACGTAGTGGAATGGGGAGCAGGCTCTGCCGTGTCGGACATCGAAGCCATCAAGGCAAACCTGCGCACAGCCGGCTTTAACGACGGTATGGGCGATGACGCATCCGCTCCCCGCTGGGACGAATTGGTCACTACTCCCACTTTCTTCGATATGGGCGCGAAGGTTTCTTATGACTTCCACCTTACCAAGACTGCGGAGTTGCAGCTTTATGCCGGAATGTCCAACATCTTCAACTCTTTCCAAAAAGATTTCGATTTCGGTCCCGGTCGTGACAGCGCGTATATCTACGGTCCCACGCAGCCTCGCTCGTTCTACATCGGTTGCCGTTACAGCTTCTGATAGATTTCCATCGACGGGAAAAATATCCGTTATAGAATAGAATCCCCGGCTATGCCTGTACGGCATAGCCGGGGATTCTCGCATCCGGATTTCTTCTCTTCCTACCGCGATGGGCGGGTACTTCCTCTCGACGAAGAGTCGCCGTCGCTGCGACGGGTCGTCACCCGGTTTACGCTCCGTCCTTCTCTTTCTTCCGGTAATATCCGTTGTCCGGCATCGCTCGCCTCACGCGTCACACTCCTGCGGGATACGACATCCGCCTCACGCATGGTTCCGCCACTCACTCTTCCTGAACTCCTTTCACGAACGGACCGGTTGTCGCCTCCCTTCCCTTTCGATGAGTCTCCATGCCCATACACAGGAGGGACAGAGGGCTGGTTCCGGTGAACAGGTTTATCGCCTATGCGCGAAGAGTTGCTTCGTCCATCCCTTCCGGCGGAACTACGGCCGTTGTGCACGCTGCCGAAGTCGGAACTGCGGTGCCGGGCATACTCCCTGCTGTTATGCACATGAGCGGTACCCACGTAAGGGTCGTGCTCATAACGGTTGCGATAGTGACTCCTGTCGTGAGGATGGGAACGATAATGCTCTCCCCGGTATGTACGGTAGTGGTATGGTCGCGGGAAGTAATGGAAGTTGTGGTTCGTATAGACCAACTGCACGCGAAAATACCACCGGCTGTCATGCACATAGATGGGACGGCTGAAATACTCGGTCTGCATGAATCGTCTGTATTGGACGGGATTCAATATCCAGCGCAAATCGTCGTTACGCAAGTAGAGGCAATCGTAGTAACGCTCCACAGCCCACTCGCTGCCATATACGATGTCGCCCATCAAGTGCCGGACATTCAGAATAAAGTCGTAGTTGATTTCATAGACATCATTATACTGCCGCGTATTCAGATTCAACTCATAGCCCATCCTGTCCGTAAGGAAACGGGCTTCTTTCCGTATCCGGCTGTTAGCGGCGGAAGCCGTTCCCGTACAGCACACGACAAACATCACAAAAGCAAATAGGGTAAATAACGTTCGTTTCATAGCGATACTTGTTTTTTGTTGATAACAATCTGTCTATTCCTTTCCGTAATGGTACAAACAAAAATAGGGGAAGAAACTCCCCTATCCGACTGTTTATCTCTATTCTTGCATAGGGATTTCCCTATTTATTGCAGATCAACGACCGTCAAAAACCCCATACCTGCGCCGACATTTCCCACCCGGAAGGCATAATAAGCATTTTTTACTTCGTACGAAGAGTATATCTCTTACTATTAAACAGTTGAAAAAAAAACGATTAACCCATTACTCCAAAACACCCGCATGCTTCGGGGAGCACACCCGTGCCGTACGGGAACCGTGCCCGCACCGCTCAAGTGCCGCACCCGTGCGGTTCAAAAGCCGTACGAATACTATTCTATCCGGGATAACCATGTTGTAATTTCTGAAGTCACTTGCCCGCTACTTGACAATGGGCGTTTGCGCGTCAACCCCGTCTGTCATTCACCCTCCGGACTTTCGCCAACTCGATGGCATCCGGTTTAAGTACTATCAGCCGCCGCTTGTACAAATCGCCCACAGCCTTTTTAAAGGTCTTTTTGCTTACCCCGAAAGCAGCGTAAATATCCTCTGCCGGACTCTTGTCCGTGAACCCTATGCTGCCTCCCGCACTCTGAATGAATCTCAGCAACTGATCGGCAAAGTCGCCCACCTTTTCCATACCGGATTTCTGTAACGTCAAGTCTATCTTGCCGTCCTCACGTACCTGCTTGATGAAGGCCTTCAGTCTGTCGCCCGCCTGAACCGTGCGAAACAGTTCATTATCGTACAACAATCCGCTATACTTGTTTTCTATAATCGCTTTGAATCCCAAATCCGTTTTTTGCCATATAAGGATTTCCACCTCATCCCCGCTTGCATAAGGAGCCGTATCCTTTGCAAGGTAACGCTCCACCTTGGCGGAAGCCACTATACGGTAACTCTCCTCATCCAGATGCGCATGTACAACATATTTCCGCCCCACCTGCATCTTCTCCTTCTGCTCCCGGAAAGGAACGAAAAGGTCTTTCATCAACCCCCAGTTCAAGAACGCCCCGTACTGATTCACCCAAGCCACCTCCAAGCAGGCGAATTCTCCCAACCTGATTAAAGGCGTCAGCGTGGTGGCAATCAGACGTTCCTCATTATCCAGATAAATAAAAACTTCCAGCACATCACCCACATCGCACCCCTCGGGTACATAACGCGAGGGAAGCAGTATTTCTCCT
Source organism: Bacteroides sp. (assembly GCA_041855205.1). Lineage (GTDB taxonomy): Bacteria > Bacteroidota > Bacteroidia > Bacteroidales > Bacteroidaceae > Bacteroides. The sequence goes on along the minus strand of JBHADT010000019.1, from coordinate 496 downwards.
TCCTCCCCACCATCCAGATACACCCCGAAATCAACTTTCTTGACTACCTCCAGCTTATTAAAGTCACCCAATTCTACACTCATATATTCTTTCTTTTTGACAAATATATGAATAAAGGAGTAACATCCTGACACATACCTACCGTTTTATCGGAATACTTCAAGAAAAAAAGCTCTTTTTTATTTCACCCCTTGTATGTTTCGGAAAAACCTCTTATATTTGCACCCGAAATAAAGAGACGGTGCCATAGCTCAGTTGGTAGAGCAAAGGACTGAAAATCCTTGTGTCCCCGGTTCGATTCCTGGTGGCACCACTTTGAAAACCTCACGAAACGTTGTAACTGAACAAGTTACAGCGTTTTTTGTTTTTCTGGGGTAAAATGGAAAATCCAGTGTAAGATGCCCCCTAAAACCAAGCGATTCTATCCCCTTGTGCCAAAATAATCCTGCCCATTGATTCCAATATAAAAATGCCCCTGTCAGACAATGTCCGACAG
>JBHADT010000018.1:0-17891 GCA_041855205.1 Bacteroides sp. | reverse complement strand
GGTTTGAGTACGGAGAACATGACATTGAATACCTGCCGAAGGAAGATGGCGAACAAATCGTTCTCCATCGAGTCATTTTGAATTTTCAACTCATCGGAGGTGGCACCTTCGTAATTTACATTGTAGGGAGGGTCGGTAACGCATAGATCAGCCAGCTCGCCGTCCATCAAGGCTGCCACATCGCCGTTTGAACGACAATCGCCACACATCAGACGGTGTGTGCCCAACAGCCAGATATCGCCCGGACGAACAAAGGTGGATTCCGAATCGGGTGAAACGGGCATGTCGAATGAATCCTCTCTGAGTTTCTTTGTATCAACCGCACCGGCAAAGAGTGGGGTGTCTTTGGCAAAGTCGACAGACTTAGGCTCGTAACCCAAATTGAACCGCCGTAGCGTATCCGAATTGATATTGTATTTTTTGAACAGCAACGTATCCGGATTCTTGGTGGCAAACTCCGAATTATAAGCGGCAATTTCCTCGACAGCCTCCTGCTTGGAGGCGGCAAATATGGGTTCATAAGGAATATCCGGAATGGTGAATCCGGATTCCCGAAGAGCCATCAGTGCTTTACGGCGCTGATGTGCGTCAATAATCCATAGTTTGCCTTCGGGATCTTTCCATGCCTTGAAGGCATACTTGAAACCGCGTGTGATGATGAGCATCTGCAGCTTCAAGAGTTTATCCCCATCTGTTATCTTGAAATCTTCCTGAAGCTCCAGAAATAAATCCAGTGGAGCCACAGGCAATCCTCCCAAATTGAATACTTCTATCTGCTTTTCCATTGTTATGACCTATTTAATTCTTCCAAAATTGTTCTGAACAGTGCCTCGCGTTCGCGATGCTTGCGTAGGAAATCCTTATCCCGGGTGCGCCGAGTCTGCCGGTCGGCACGCTTCAGGAATGATTCGTATCTGCGGATATTATCCATTACATTTTTATGTAATCGCAAGAATTCTTGCGGATTATGCTTAAGTAGCTCAATCAGTTGTGCTCTCTCCGACTGATGAGCAATAAGCGGATGGATGTAACGAAATACCCCAGTGTCGTTGAACGATTGCAGCTCGGCAAAAGCCTGTAGGTTCCTGATGCGAAGTTCCACCATATCCATGATGTCACGTCTGACCGGTTTCTCTTCCAGGCGTTCGTCGAGCTGCTTCATCTGCTTCCAGGTGACTACCCGGTCATTGTATATGAGCGTAGCCATTTGTACCTGAGGGTCAAATAGGTTATCCCAATTTATGTGGGGATATTCTTCTTGCTTTTGCTTCTTTTCGGAGCGGGAGAGTCTTTTTTTTTCTCTTCTTTCAAAGCCTGCTCAGCTTCCTCGGCACGGGTTTCCGCTTCCTCAAGAGCCTGCTCTGCTTCTTCAGCTCGGTTCTCCGCTTCTTCGAGAGCTTGTTCGGCTTCTTCAGCTCGATTCTCCGCTTCCTTAAGAGCCTGTTCGGCTTCTTCGGCGGGGTTCTCCTCTTCCTTAGAAGTTTGTTCGGGCTGAATGTCTCCTTCTTGAGACTGCTTGTTTTCCTCCTGATTATGAGCCGGATTCTCGTTCTTCCCGGTATCAGCTCCAACTTGCTCATCACCCGTTTGTTCTTCCTGCTTTTCTTCAACAGCCATCAGGACACGACGATTCTCCCGAATAAGCTCGCGGGTAGTCAAATCCAACAGGTTGAACAGAATTTCTTCGGCGTAACGGGATGGATTGCGTGAATAGGTCTGAAGGCGGGTATCCTGCGGATTCAAGGTGTGGAGTAACACAAGGTCGTACTTTCCAGCCTGCGGGGAAAGCAATGCATTCAGATGTGCCTTTTTCTCTTTAAAACTATATGACATAATGGATTGGTGTTATCCGGCAAGCTTTTTAAGGCTTGCCGGGGATTGAACATCAGGCTGTCTGTATGCGGCTGCCGGGAACCTCAACGAGTGTGGAATTATCGAGCACGCGGAAGGTTATTGTCGAACCAGCCTTAGCCGTCCACGTGGCACCGTCCTCGAGAATAAAGGTGGTTCCATCGGCAATGGTAGCAGCTTTGGTGGTACCCGCACCCTCAAGTGTGATAAATCGTCCCTTGTCGTTGGCAGTGAGTCCGCCAACGGTAGAGATTGCATAACTGCCTTCAGTACCGTCGGGGATACTGTAACGATTGTTCTCGCTCTTAATCGTGAGTTGTGTGGCATTGGCTACGTGAGCGGCAGAGGGAACACGGACGATATCACCAATATATTTATAGTATTGGTCGATACTGGTTCGTTTGAACGTAAATGTAACGTAACGACCATCCTTATCATTCTTTGATTCGTAAGAAGAGAGTACCATTGGTCGATCGTAATTGCCGATGATGTACCATTGTTTTTCTCCCACCTCCTTGAACAGAATGATAAACTTGCCGCCGGCATGCTGTTCGATGTAATTAAGCAGCTGATCGCGCATGCCTCCCATGATGAGTACAAAGTTATTTTCGCCACTGGTGGTAATATCTCCCTTTTCTCCCGTCGAGGTGAATGTGGGTACATCGTGCGCGTCAAAATACTTCATGTACTCTCCGGGCTTCATGGGAATGGTTGAAACCTCCCGGTTGACATTCGGCTTTGGGAAATCAACATTGGGGTTAATTTGAGAGATATCAATAAGATATACCTTATAGGCAATGTTCGAGCCGTGAGTCTGACGGTCGGACACATCATCGACATCGCCAATAGCCATCATGGCAGCGAGTGAAGTTCCTCCAAAGCCCAGCATACTATAAAGGCTTGAAGGGTCGTGGAGCAAACCAATGATAAAGGTAATGGCAAGAACACTCATCATGGTTAGGAAAAACTGCATCTGCAGACGACGGGATGCACGGTTTCCCTTACGGAAGGGGTCTGAAATCTTTTTTGCTTTCATATTAATTACTTTTTTATGATTTAAGAAAGGGGCGAGGGTGACTCGCCCCGGTTACTCTGAAGGAGCGGATTATCTAACTCCCGGAATGTTCGGTTGCAACGAAGAGTTAATAGTGCGTACACCGTTCACGCGACGTTCCAGCTCAAGGAAATTTCCTTCGCTGTTGAGCACTACCATGATGTAGTCACCCACCTTCGTGGGGGTGTATGCCGCCGTGATGGATGCAAACTTACCACTCTTGGCAATCTTACTGGCATTGGTAATATCGCCACACTCGATAATATAAGCCACACCTGCCTTGGCGTTGGTGATATCGGTGATGGAGGTGGCTCCTTGGTTACCTACACTGAGATGCCAGAACCCTTTACGGGCATCTACCTCTGTGGCTCCCTCGGGAAGTTTTACCACCGGTTTGTTGATGAATATTTGTTGCCATTCGTAAGCATTATCCCGGAGGTCTTCCAACGAAGAGAATCGGCGACCGGTGAAAGATGCGGCACAACCTTCTTTCCATGTAGACCATCCCTTGACAAGCTCCATGTCTTCCTTGACCTTGACAGAGAGCATTTCTCCGGGAATGTATTCAAGGAATTGAAGATTGCCAGGAACATCCATGAACATCAAAGGTAGCTGACCCAGGTAGGGTAGCCAGATAATGCGTGTATTGGTGTCGGGTACCACGTTCTTATAACTATCCGGACCGCTGAAGTCGATATCCTTACCGTATTTTGCGCGGATATTCTTAATCCACCAAGGCTGATGGGTCTTGTTCAGGTAGAGTACATGGCGGTCGAGTTCCATGTCTTCAGTACAAGAAGAAACCACATCTGCCACAAATTCCTGAACGGCATCAAGCATATCCGATTCGGAGTATGAGCGATAGGCTTCGTCAGCATGAGGGAGAATCTTATATTCGTTAATGTAACGAATCAACGTGTAGATAAGCCCTGTACTTGCGTTCAGGTAGCTTCCGGCTACACCGCTCTCCGGCTTGACATAAATACCGCGCATACGGCGCTTGTTCTGTTCAACCTGCGCGGTTTCCAAAGAGTTCAGGATGCAGAATTCAATCATATTCCACTTGATAGGATCAGAGCCCTCCTTGTTCAGATAGCCGATGTACATACGCTCAAGCTCCTTCATCGGTCCGAACTTGAGCTTAATCATCGCATCGTCCACATGCCCCATTTCATTTTCAAGTTTCATGTCTCCCTTGAAGATTTCCCCGGCTTGATATGCCTGAGACACCTCAGAGAAGAATGCATTGAAGACAAGGTCGTGGTCCTGAATGCCGTAACGCACGGGGAAGTACTGCGTAAGGTCGCGCTTGAGCAGTACACGGGCTATAAGGGCATCCTGGCGAAGCACTACATATTGGTTACCCACACCTGCGTTTTGTACGCCTTCGTAGTTCGTTCCGAAGTCGCCGGCAGCCAGTCGCTTGGCATCGAGCAAACCGTTGGCATGCAGGTAGGCATAACGATTCTGCAGGGATTTACTGTATGCAACCAGTTGCGAGCGGAAAGAGGTACCCTCGCTCTGTTCGTCCCACGGACCCAATGCGGCGGCAATTGCCGGATTCTGCGCAATCTTGTTCCAGCGTTCACTCATGGAGAACATGGGGTTCTCGATACCAAAAAGGAAACGAGTACGGTCAGCAGGACCGATAAAAGAAACCGTATTTGCCACAATCGTCTGCAGCGGACGGTCTTCGGTTGCACGATTATTCAGGGCATTGACGGCGTTTTGTACCGATTGAGCCAACTGAACAAGCCCCTCACCGGTGACATTCACCGGAGGTACCGGGGTATCTTCCGATGAGGGTACATCCGGAGAGAGGATGCTGCTGAGGATGGCGTTTAACTGCTCCAGCTGCTCCTGCGTCATAGCAGATGTATTTTCCGTATCATCCGAATTCTCTTCGGCTGCCATATCCTCCTGGATGGTTGTTTGGTACTCCTTTTGATAAGAGTTGACGATTTGCGACCACTCTTCCTTGGTCAACTGATTAGATTTCGCCTTGTCCATCAGCTTAAGCTTCTGCAAGACGGTTTGAAATTTTTCTCTGAAGTTCATGATTAAAGAAAATTAGTTATACGTAGTTGAGAGCATTTTTCTTGAGCTTGTCCAGTTGTGCATAACGCGAACCCATCTCCGCTGCGGTTGCCACCGCTTCGAGAAAACTCATCATCCCATCGATGAGCCCCTTGTCAAGGGCGTGAGCCGTATCGAAGGTCTCACCACGAAATACCGGGTCGTCATCGGGCAACCCGGCAAGTGCCGGACGTTCGCGCTTAACGGTTGACAAGAATTGTTCGCAAAGGGGATTCAGAACCTCCTCGATGTACTGCCCGGGCTTCCCTTTTTTCAGATCATCGTATTTTTTGTTTTTCAGATCCGAGTGTGCTGCTTTTTCCCGGATAATCTTGATACCGAGCTTTTCGTAGTAGGCAGTAAAGTCATAGGTCTCTATCATCACACCTATGCACCCGATGGTATCGTTTGCTGTAAGAGAAACAATTTGGTCGGAATGGCAGGTGATGTAGTAACAAGCCGAACAGTTACTCTGCTCGTTAAGAGTAAAAACAGGCTTTTCGAGCCGTGACATTGTTTCGCTCAAGCGGTCCAAGTACCAGGCTTCGCCACCGGGAGAGTTGACATGGATGAAGTGACAGGTGATCGCAGGGTTCGACTCGGCGGCAAGTAGGTCAAGCTCGAATTGTTTGGTGCTGAAATACCACCGGCTATCCGAAGTGATGAATCCCCAGATGCGATGGTATGCGATACTGCCATCCGGAATATCTTCTGAATGGAAGTCATCGGTGAGGGTGATATTCTCAAGTTCTGCGGATGCCTTTAGCTGTTGCTGTAAAGAAGCCAGTGCACGGGAAGAAAGCTCCTTGTAAGTAGGAGGTTCGGAATCGAAGAAAAAAGCGGAAGGGGTAGCTCCTGTTGCAGGAATAAGCGGGAAGGCTTCCATCATGGCGGAAGAGAGACCTTCAGCCGTGATGAGAAGCCGGTGCACGTTGGAAAGAAGCAGCCCGCGTAAGTGATTTTTGTTCATAACCTATCTTTTCCAGCGAAGATAGGAGGGAGTGGAAAGTCGATGAAGGACTTTAAAGAAAGGGCGAACGGCGCATTTTGCTCTCGATCTTGAGCGTTGCCGTATTCAGATTGGGTAAAATGGAAACAAGAGCGGGTTCTATGCGAATTTTCTTGCCGGAGGTGTCGCGAAATTCAACAACGGATGTTCGCTCTACCGAGAATTCGCCAAGAGTATTTGCACCGGGCTGGTCAATAGTGATCTCCTTGTCGCAAACGAAGCATCTGCCGGCTTCCGAGTCCTCGGGAACAGGAACAAAAGTAAACTCATCGGCAGTGAATAGGTAAACACTCTCAAGCATGGGGGAGAGGGGGTATACCTTAAGTTGAATGGAAAATTCTTTCATGTGGATATAATGTGTTGATAATCAAATAGTTCGCCACACAGCGGACATTTTATCCCTCATTTCGGGACAAAACATGCTGTTTGGTAGGTGATTTTTCAGGATGTTTTTAACTTCTTTTTATATTCTCGGCGAATGCTGCGCTTGCGAATGCTCTCTTTCCACCGATAAAAATTTTTAAGTAGCGCATCTTCCGTGATGCTGTCGATGCAATATGAGCAAAGGAAGCTGTGAACGATATCCAGGTTTTTGAGCTTACGCCCGCTCAGTTCGTTCTCATCCATGACCGTATGGAGATCACGATTGAACATGCGGCGTACTTCCGCCTCAATGAGCTTGGCGGAGCGTGCAGAAAGATAATTGTATACCTGGGGATCTTTACCGATACGCCTATCAGGAAGAATGAAAGTTACATTGCCTTCATCTACCGGAGATTGGTCGCGACGTCGGCGGGACATCAGTGTCCAGATGATATGATACAGGTCCGTATTGTCAGGAATACGGAATGGCTCTTCAGAGCCGTTATTGTACTTGCCGCGCAAATATTCGGCAAGATAAGGGGTGATGTTAATACTTGTCGTAATCATGAAAATATTTTTTTTGAAACCTTTTTTCTTTTTTTTGTAACCTACTGACCTACAAACCTACATGACTATTAAAGTTACTAATTATTAGATACTTACGCAAATTAAACAAAGGGAAAATGTGGTGGGAGGACGACCTACACGACCTACAAGTGCCGTTTTTCTCCTTTTTCGGGTGAAAACAACCAAAGGAAGGTAGGAAAAGCTCCGACCTACACGACCTACAGCGACCTACAGACATACCCTTATGTAGGATATATATATGAGTATAAGAAAATATATATAATACTGACATATAGTGGGTTATATTTTGAAAGAAAAAAACTTGTAGGTTTGTAGGTCAGTAGGTCGAATTTTCTCGAAAATTTTCTTTCAAAATCTCGCTCTCTTTGTTCCCTCTTTTATATAAGGGGGTGCGGGGGAAAATAGCAGAAGCATTAAGGATGTGTTTGAGGTGGGAGTGGAAAGCCATTGTAAAGAAAAAAGAAAACCCTCTTAACTCATTTTTAATGGTCAAGAGGGAGCTTTGAAAAAAAACAAAGAATGAATTAGAATGCAAGTTTCTCTTGCGCCTGTCCAAGGGGATTGTCGGAAAGTGATGAAGAAGGGGTTTCTTCCTGAATGTCACGTTGCAGGTCAATTCCATACATATCCTTGAATACTTCGTAGTTAAGGGCAATGCAGCTGGTAGATACTTCTTTCTTCTCAACCCTGCGCACCATTTCATTGTTGACAGCGATGCCGGAAAAGGAGTCTCCAGAGAATCCGCCTCGCGGAACTTCCACCACCTCATGCCAGCTGAAGCGGCGTGCGTTGATCATGCCGATATAACTTGGGTGAGAGCGTAAATTCTGATCAATGGTGGATTGCGTGGAATCTCCCTGGTTGTACGAAGAGCGGGCAAACTGGGTGTAGAGGTTGCTCACACGCAGGAAAAGCACCCGGTTGCCTGCCGGAATGGGAACCTCCCTGCGCTCGGTGTTAGAGAGCTTGATGGTCAAACGCTCGGGAGTGTCAATGGCGAAGTCGCGACCCTCCTTGATTGCCTTCGTATCTATCATCACATCGATTGCCTTGAAGAAAGTGGCAAGCTTGTCGGTGGTGGAGATAAGCTCAACCTGGAATTTGATCTTCGCAATGGCGATTTTGAAGAACTCTTCATAGCTGAAGGGAAGCTGAAGCTGTGTATGGTCCTCAATCAGACGGCAGGTGGCAAGAAACAAGGAAGCGGTCTTCATCAGGCGGTCGATCTCCCCATAGTTCGACAAGGCTTTCTTCAGTTCGTCGTAAGACTCCTGCTTGAGCCGGCGGAAATGCTGCATGACAAGCGGGCGGAGTTGGAGCACTTCAAATAAGACATTGGAAAGCCCGATTTTGGAGGGATCCTCGATCTCCTTGAGTTTGGTGAAGAGATCGATTTCTTCCTGTGTGCGGCTTTTGGGTTTGGGTACCTCACATACGATGATTCTTGACATCAGAGCGTTGTCATCGCGTTGAGGGGTTTCCTGCCCGCAGATGATTACCGGGGCATAGACCTTATCGTTTTCGATTTCCTTGCCGGAGGTGCCTTTTCTTTTCTGCCTGCCGTCACCGTCATAGACAATACCTTTTAAAGCCTGGAATTTGATATCGGAAATGTCTTTGTTGTTGTACTCGTCCAAGACAACAGGCGCGTCGCGAAACGTACTCATGAGCGTGGACATGGCAGCGTCCGTTCCGATGTTCAGGTTGAATATGGGAACCTTGGGAGAGATGAAGAGCGAACGGATGGAGATGGCTATCTGTGTCTTTCCGGAAGACATGGGACCCATGAAGAACGGGGCGGTGAACAATCTGTCGATGCAATGAATATTACTGCGGAAGGCGCACATGATGGCGAAGAGAAGTGCCCACTTGCCGTTATCGTTTATCTTGTATACACGATCCATCAAGGATGCCCACTCGCTGAAGGAACAACGTTTCTCCAAGGGAACTTCCTTGTATGTCAGCTGAGAGATGAGTTCATATTTATCGGATTGCTTGCCGGAACCGGCATAGATGGTGGAAAAAGCCGGAAGATAGTAATTCTTGTTGTTATGAGTGACCACTCCGAGCTCATTGACCGCATCGAAGCGCGGGACTCCATCCACCACGTGGAAGATGCCATTGGCGAAAGCGAAGAATTGCTGGTCTTCTTTGCGCGAGAAACCATCATCCTGCTGGTTGCCATAAGTAAGAACTTCTGTGCAGGTAATATAATGCCGGCTCATGTATTCGCGAATCTTTGTCCAATGCTTCTCCTCGCCATTGGTGAAATTAACCGCCTCGAGCATGATGAGTTTCTCTTCGATGGAACTCTTCTTGACAAGCGATTTGGAAGGAACCTCTATATAAAGAGGCGTGTTGTAATACCGGCGGTTGATGCGCAGAACGCGTTTGTTATCTTCATCGGAATCTGAATAGATATGCAGAAGTGGAGTCATATAGAAGTCTCCCACCATCGTATGTCCGGACTTCTCATTCTTGAACAGGTAGCAGACCGGCTCTCCCTGCTTGTTGAGCTTGGGATAAAAGTTACATTGCTTATACATTTCCATGTATTCGGGGTTCTCCTGGACATAACGGGGGAGCTCATCCGGGTCGTACAACTCCTCGATATAGTCGTCATCCGTGCGCTGGGCATTGATTGCCATGCGGGATTTGCGTTTTGCCAGATAGGGCTTGAGAATCTCCGTCAGGGCGTGTTTGGTCAGTGATAAAGCTTGCTGAAAGTAACCCATGTTGATAATCCGGACAGAATCATCGGCATAGCTGATTATTTCAGCACAGCGCTCGATGTAGGGTGAGCGCTCGCCCTTAAAACTGCGAAAGAATGCGCTATGAAGATATACATAGAATTTGGCGAAGTTAAAAGCATCGCAAGGTGTATCAAGGTTGCTGCCGAAAGCTTCGTCCTCTTCCTCTGAGTTCTCTTCGTTATATTCGATGGTGATGTTTGACAAACCGGCACGGTAAAGGGCAGATAAGCCACCGAGGTATTCCGATTCGGTTCCTTCCTTGGAGATTGATAGACCATTGCTATCCGAGATGAAAACTTGTGATAACTGACGGAGTTGCTGGATATCGCTCATTCCGGGAGTTCCGTGCACATAGACCACCGGTGCATCGCCGTACAAGACAAGGAATTCCCGATAGTCGCCGGTGAGAATACATGGAGTATCGCCACGAAGGGTATCGGCAAGCAGATCGAGACCGTAAAGACCGGGCTGCATGGTGGTGACCTCCGGAACCGATGTTGATTTTCGCTTGGAGAGAATCTCGGTAACCTTGCGGCAGATGACCTCGGTATTGGTAGAGAAGAGGGTGGCAGCGGTTTCGATGCACTTCAAACGGAGGGTTTCGGATGGAATGGCGGATAGCAAGGTGCATATCTTCACAAGGGCTTCTTCTTCGCGATAGGGGTCTTTGCCGGGATTATCACCACGAAAAGCGATGGAGTAATACAAGACAAAGTTCTGCTCGCGGTTAGCCAGCCATTTGGCGGTATCAAGCTTATGCTCTTGGGCTATGTTGTCCGGGTCAGTCCCCTCCGGAAGGGGAATGATGCTGACCTGAAAGCCGGCACGCAGAAAGGCTTCGCAGCCGGCAAGAGAGGCATCGAGCCCGGCACGGTCGCCATCGTAAAGAAGTACCACCCGGTGGGTGTAACGACCAAGGAGACGGATTTGTTCGGGAGTAAGGGCAGTACCGCTGCCGGCAACGGTGTTGCAGACGCCGGCAGCGTGCATGGACAGGACATCGAACTGCCCCTCGACAAGATAGACCAAGTCGTATTTGGAGATGGCGGTACGGGCTTGGTAAAGACCGAAGAGGTGTTCGCCCTTGCGGAAAAGAGGCGTATTGCCCGTATTGACGTATTTACCGGTATTCTCTTGCGGGGTGAGCCAGCGACCGCTATACCCGCAGATATTACCGCGGATATCGAAGAATGGGAACATGAGGCGATCCTTGAAGGTGTCGAAGACAAACCCGCGTTCGCTCTTTTTTAAAATATCCACCTCGATAAGCTTCTGCTCCGAAAAGCCTGCCGAGGTTAGTTCCTGCCTGGCACGGTTACCCTCAGGAGCGTAGCCGATACGGAAGTCACGCAATACTTTGTCTTCGAGAGAGAATCCGCGCTCGTGAAGATAGCGGCGGGCATCGGACAGATGACGTTCGAAAAAGGAAGAAGCGGCATTCAGGGCTATGCGCTGAGACTCACGTTCCTTGGAGCGCTGCATTTCCTCGTCGGTCATGACCCGCTCTGGAAGTGGAATGCCGGCACGATTGGCAAGCCGGGTAAGCGCCTCTGTAAATGACATCTTTTCATGCTCCTGCATGAAGTGGATTACATCCCCACCGCTTCCACATACAAAACATTTATAGGTTTGCCTGGATGAGGAAACCGTCATCGAGGGATGACGGTCGGGGTGGAACGGGCAGATTCCGATGTGATTGATTCCTTTTTTGCGCAAAGAGACGAATTGACCGATGACATCTACAATGTCGTTGGCATCTTTTATCCGTTGTTTGAGAGTGTCGTCTATCATGGATGGTGATTGGTTTCGTTATCGTCTTCGAATAATAAGAGCTGGCGAGCCTCGAATGCTTCTTCAAGAGTTATTCCGAAGTAATGTGACAAAGCAAGATATTCCTCCTGAGTGATGTTACGGCGACCGTGGAAAATATCCCACCAGCGCTTCTGGTTGATACCCGTGGTGCGGTAGAAGGATTTACCGGGGAGGAAGTTTTCAGGATGTCTGAATTTTATCCGGAGAATTTCTTGAACAAGGTTGCGCTTGATCTTGCTACCGACGGAGATATGGTGACGGTGCATGTAGAGTTGTACGGCAAGAGCAGAGCGACCAAGGTGCTCGGACATCTGCTCCGGAGTAAGTTTGTTCGCCTGCAAACGAACGAACTCGTCTTCATGGGGTTGCCATCTTCGGGTGTTCATGGTTGCTTCTTTAAATAAGTTGATAACCAAGGGATAATTTCTTTGGGTTTGGCGGGTAGAAGAGAACTTTTTCCAACCGTGTCCTCGTCGATGAACTCAAGCATACCACCTTCAGGATTAAAGGGCTGCTCGATGATGAGGGATGACACCACGTCGCGAAAAAGAGGAATGTCGCGAGGAGAGCAACGCTCGGAGATACGCAAACGACTACCCGGCTGAAGATGGTGGCAAAGGAGCCAAACAGCATCGTAGAACGCTTGGAAGCGACGGGGATGAGAATCCCGGCAGGCGATAAGGCGAATCATTATTTCACGGTAGGTGTCGGTCATAAACGCTTCTTTCTATGAATCAATTGCTCTTTCAAAATCATCAGAGTCCTCACAAGTAAGAAATGCGTTAAAGGCTTTCGTTTTGAGTGCGGTAAGCTGCTCCTTCAGATCTTCCTCGGCTTGCCGGTATCCTTTCATGTACCAATCCATCCAGCACTCGTCATCAATACGGTATTTCTTCTCTCGCTTCATGTTTTCCGTATAAGCCTTGAGGGCTTTATCTTTTACTGTTATTTCCATTGTTGTTTTTTGTTTTGATTCGAATGGGGTTCCATTTTTCACCTTTTCCGAATAGGCTAAAAGGATAGCCATATATCCTTATGACGTATGCTAATTCCCCCCCCTCCTTTTAATATTACGATTCAAGTGTTTCATCTTTAATGAATTTAATATTTTCATTTATGAAATATGGCTTACCCCCTATAACTTCAACCTTTAATATCTTCTTTATAAAGGAGATTACAACAACACCATCATTGAATACAGTAGCAAAGCGGTCACCGTCTTCTAACTTGGCATTTTCGCCATATTCTTTCTTGAACTCATCTATACAGCGCTGAACAAAAGATAGACCTATTTCCATATTTCTCTTTTTATATAATCCAATTGGCTATGCCATAGATAGTGATGAATACCATGGAATAAAATACTATCAGATAGATAGCCAAAAGGATGAGTTTGGTTAGTTTCATTGATATTTTTTTTATTTCAAGTGATGTTCCATTATTTCCGGAATATCTTCGATCAGCCTGAAAGCTGCAGAGTCAACGGTTATATGCAATTTGATAAAACTAAGGTCTTCGTCAATTGTACGTGCCGATTCGACGGATACGTAATCAAGTTTGTCGAGGGCATCGACAAAGCTCATTCTGCCGGTAAGGGAGAAGCCACAGGTGATTGCCATTACGTCTTTGTCTGCACGGCGTTGAAGCCATAAACGAAAGGTTGCATCCGGTGAGGTGATAACGGTCACTGGTGCCAAACGGGATTGATTCATGGTTGTTTTCATTATTTAAATGTTTATTTAAGGGAGTTGGTGTACCAATAGGCAACCATCTCACCCACGTTCTTTGCATCTATTTTGGCTTTAATGTTTTCTCTGTGCCGGTTAACGGTACAGGGGGATATATGAAGTTCACTGGCTATCTCATCCGTTTGACGGTGAGCGGCAATAAGCCGGAATACCTCCATCTCCCGCTCGCTTAAATGTGTCTCCAGCTCGGGCTTGCAGATGACGCATTCATATTCGCATTCGCCGCGTAAAGGACAGCGAACTTCTTCAAATAGCAATTGACCATGATGATCGATGTCCAACTTGTGCTGGTCGTACTCTCCGAAGTTGCAACGCACGAATCGATGGACAACACGGAACTCGTAGTACCATCGATTCATTGTACTGCAGGAGTAGAGCTTCATGAGAGCGGCATGAGCCTTGGGATACCTATCACGGATAATGGAAAGCATGTAAGAGATGATGGGACGGCTGGAATCCTTGAGAGGTTCTGCAGGCTTACCTAGTTCCTTGGTCATAACATCACCTTCCGGGGTGTTGTAGAATTCGATATTACTGAGCTGATGCATTGTTAATTATTTCTGAAGATTAGTAGGGAATAATTCTTCAACAGCTTTTCCAAGGAACTCAGCTATCACTTTTTTCTTTAAAAGTGGAGGTTCAATATCACCAGAAATCCAGCGATATACAGACATCTTGCTTGAGCAAGTAATTTCTGCAATCTTGTTGATTGTTTCCATTCGCACATCAGGTAGCGAATTGATGTAGTCTTTAAATACCATTGTTCTAAAAAAAATCTAAGATTTAATTCAATATATCCTCGTTTTAATTACTTTAGTTGTGTTATTATTTATAACACGACGCAAATATAAGCAAAACATAAGCAAGTTCAAAGAAATTGATTATATTTTGCTGATAATTAAAATTAAATGGCTGATTTTAAATTGTTTAGAAAAGACAATAACTTGTCTCAGGAAAAAGCTGCTGCATATTTTGGTTGCGCTCAAAGCTTTATATCTCAGATAGAACAAGGGAAAAGAAAAATTCCGTCTGATTTTATAACCAAAGCAAAAGCAGATATAACCATGAATACTTATAACTTGATGGCTGATGAAAGTTATATTGAAGACAATTCATACGAATCAGTACCTGCTTCTTTTGTAAAGATGATCTTTGAAGAACGAAAAATGCATGACCAAAAAGAACTGAAATTAATAATTCAAAATCAAGAACTTATTAATATTATCAAAGAAGAACTCTCCAATATAAAAAAAGCAAATCTCTCTAAGAAAGAAGAATAGGATGTGTTGCTGGTAATGGATTAATATTGGGAAATAAGGATATTAGGGGTAGATAAGTAAAAGTATTAATATTAGTGACAAAAATAATCGAATAAAAGCTTTGTCAAATAGTATTAGAACTCCTTAAGCTAACTTTATAATTATGAAGATAGTAGAGAATATCAAGTTATTACGTACGGAAAAAGGTATACCGCAAAAAAAATTGCAGATGCTTTGAATGTAGATATTGCAGTTATTAGTAATATAGAGAACGGGAAACGTGAATTAAAAGTAAGAGAACTTGAGATTATCGCAAATTGCCTTGAAGTCGGTGTAGTGGATCTATTTACTTACCCCAGAAAATATGTACCAACAAGTGATATTCATGAAGAAATTACAGCTTCTCTGGTCATTCAACTGAAGCAAGAAAAAAAGACCAAGTATTAAAATTAATATTTGGAGAAAGTGATTTGGAAATTTTAAACAAGTAAGGCATATATGCAGGGACAAATTTCGGACAAAAACAAACAATAATCCAATACAAAGAAGATATATAGCGTTGATAATCAACATTCGTCTATGTAAACATTTAACGAAAAGGTCAGGCCTCCGCAACTTTAAAGAGAGCAAGGTATTGTAAACCAATATCTTGCTCTCTTTTTTCTTTAAAAGACCAACAATAGTCGAACATATAAAAAGAACCTAATTATCAACGTTACATATCCTCAAAAAGGAGCCACTTGATGTGGTCTTCGGATAATTTTTCCCCATAAAAAAGACTGCTACTTTGGTGATGACACGAAAGTAGCAGTCTTGAATTTTGATATAAAGGACAAACTAACGAGACGGGTTCTTCATCCACCAGATTATTGGCACCCCGATAAAAGGTGTGAAGAGTATAGAGCAACAAAAAGCAAATATACGATCGTCCCTGCTCCAACCGATTGTGAAAAGGGGGACGAAAATGATGGATAAAAGGATGTTTAATAAGTATATCATACTGTTTAGTTTTAAATGGATATTATAAATTTCCGGGATTCATGGCTCTGAGCTTGGCGGAGATAGAATCCTTCATATCCTGCGTGAGACCGTAGCGAAGGTCGCCCAGGGTTTCGTGATAGAGACGTCCCCAAATGACGCGGTTGTAAAGCGCCAGGCGGCGACGGAGACCCATGCTTTCGCGACTGAACCTGATGTCCAGAAAGCGCAGATAGGGAAAGATGGAGAACGTATAGGCAAGTCTGAGTCCGCTACCCGACACGCTATACGGACGGGATACAAGGAAAGAGGCAAGCTCCATCGCCCGCTCATTGGTGAAGTTCTCGCGCAGGACGCGGGATTGCGTCTCGCAAATGAAGGCTGCATCACGGCGGAGAATCTGATGGATGAATTGCTTACGGATAAGTTCTTCGGTAATCATGACAAAGAATTTATATCACAAATATGGAAAAAATATGTTGATAATCAAACACCTGAAAGAAAAATGCCGGAAAACGCTCGCGGAAAGGATTCCCGGCAGATGACTACTTGGCGGTGAGCATCCAGCGGAAGTCGAGACCGGAAGAGCCGGGGCGATTGTGATACCGGTAGCCTGCCTCGAGCATGGCGTGATGGACCTGCTCCCTGGTGAGGGACGAACCGGGATCGATGCGATGGATGGCTTCGTAGACTTCGTCGGTGGTGAACCAATGTGTGGCTTGACCGGCACCCGCCGCAGGCTTGAAGGAAGCCGAGAGGGCGGCGATGTAGATGCCGGGGTCGGTGGGGGGGGGATTGCTATTCTTCGTCGTCATGGTTGTTCGGGATTTCGGTGGGAAGTAGTTCTTGTATGGTTTGCTTTGCCCAATGGACGGTGGTGAGAATACTCAGGAACTGCTCGGGGATCCAATCCATTTCCGCATACTTGGACAGGAGGAGATCCACGCAATCGTCCAGCTGTCGGCAGATGTCTTTACCGGAAGTGCTCTGGAGAAAACCGAGGTGTTCGGTAATGCGTTCGTTCAGACAGATACGGTTCATTTGGCACCTCCTTCTCCGCTGAATGTGATGTTGACCGTGCCGCCATGGGCGTAAATAATGATGGAGTTCTCGGCGCGTGCGGCGCGGATGCGCTTGCGTCCGGAACAGATCTCGTTACTCAACCAGGCGAGCATGCCCTGTACTTTCTCGGCGGATACGTAGCGTCCGCGGGCGCGTGGGGATTGTTTTTTCATTTCATTGTAACGTTTGACTTTCAGGCAGAAAAACGGCTGCCATTTCCCGTGTCGTCAAACGTTACAATGATAGTTGCCGAGGCAAAAATAATGTTCGGGAAAGGCAGCCGCCAATATCATAAGAACCGGGCATAAAAAAAGCCCGCAAAACCTGTGAGCATTATACGATGCACATCGACAACCAATCGCGGTTGCAACGTTTGACATTACAAATATGCAGATAATATTTGTAACGGCAAAGAAAAAGCGGAGTTTTTTGCTCCGCCTGATTAAATCAAGTGATAATCAAAAATAATATATATCATCACTTTTCATCATATATTTTAATCGTATTAGCAAGCTCATTTGAAAAATTAAAGATATCATCAAGAGACTTAATTTCATGTTTTACCTCTTTCTTATTTTCATCAAAAGTAGCAAGATACTTTTTGCTTATACTATTGTTTATGCCGGTGATAGGGGAGAAGCCGGCAAGAGAAAACGCTTTGGGAAAATATGGATCAGTGTAATATCATCGATCGTAATTAAACCCTTCAGAAAATTCTTTATCTGCGAATAGCTCTGCGAGTCCGGTGATTTGCTTTAATCGCAGCAGCTCGTCCGCGTCCATCCCAATGTTCTTCATAATCCAAGCGTCGGACATTCCGGACTTGGTTAGCTCCGCAACAATATTGCTCATCAGTTCTACATCATGAGAGCCACGGGCACGATTATGACGGATGGTAGATGCCATGCGGTTGGATACATCCTTTTCTATAACGACTACCGGCATCATCCCGTTCTCTCGGTCGTAAATATCCCGATGCTTCAGCATGACAGTGTAGCGATGGAAACCGTCTACGATTTCGTATTTGTCTATATCCGCAAGGTAGTAGCAAACGATAGGCATCGTATACCCATCCTCCTTGATGGATTGATAAAGTAGCTTCATCTCAGGAGGTGCGACACTGTTGGGGTTATAGCTGTTTGCCTGAATCTTCTCAACCGGTACCGCCCTCACGTTGTATACCGGGCTCTTGTATGTTTTTCCCTCGAATATATCTTTCATAATATGTTCTTGTATTTCTCCATGATTGATTTTCGTCTATCCATCTCGTGTTTTGTCTGCGAGAACCCCATGTACTTACACAAATGGTCGTTCTTCATGATGCAGATGCACATACGC
>JBHADT010000017.1:0-3700 GCA_041855205.1 Bacteroides sp. | reverse complement strand
TTGATTTCTATTTATGAATTACCTTTGATGAGTTTACCGCCAATCCTACCACCCGCATTTCCGGTGGCTGCACCGACTACCGCACCTGCTCCGCTACCCGTTTTGTTGGCTGCATTATTGATGTTCCGGTTCATGTTACCCATTCCACCCGCCTGAATAATCCAGTTCGATACGGTGGGGATGGTGAAGTAGCCAATGATACCAATCAGCATAAAAATGATGTACACGCTATTGCTGTTGTCCGGCACGAAATTGGGATCTGATAGCTCCTGAATATCTTTTTGGAGCATAAGCACCTGTATGCGGGCAAGTATGGAACTGAACAAATCGGACACGGGCAGCCACAGGTAAACGGATATATACCTTGTAATCCACTGCGTGAGCGTACTTTTAAAGCCATCGTAGACCGATATGGCAAAGGCTATCGGGGCCAGTATGGGAAGCACGATCAGGAAAAAGGTACGGATAGTATCTATCACAAGGGCTGCCGCCTGAAAGAGAAGTTCCAACAATTCCCTGAACCAGTCCCGGACGGATTGCTTGATGTTGTGGGCTGCCCTGTCCATGTACATACCGCCCATCGTGGCAATATCTTTGGCAGACCATCCCAGTTCGTCAATCTGTTTATCAAACGCTTCATCCGAAACAAGGTAAGCCGTTTCCGGATTGCGCACCATCGCTTCATATTCCAGCTTGTCCTTTTGTTTCCGGTACTCGTTCATATCAAAGGTTTGCGTTTTGAGCATATTGTTACAGCCTCTCACTACGGGTGACATCACGCTGTTTATCGTACCCAGTACGAACGTGGGGAAGAACATAATGCAGAAGCCGATCACGAACGGACGGAGCAACGGGTACACGTCTATCGGTTCGGCGTTGGATAGCGACTGCCACACTTTGGCGGCCACGTAGAACAGTGCGCCCAGTCCGGCAATGCCTTTGGCAACACCCGTCATGTTGGCGCAAAGGGGCATCATCTCCGTGTACAGGCTACGGAGTATTTGATGCAGGTTATCAAATTCGATTGCTAATAACATACGATTGATTTTTAATGGGTATTACCAGTAACGTTCTTCCGCCGAGCCGTAGAGCGACATTACCCGGTCGGTGTCGTTTTTCTTTTTCGCCCGCAGATAGGAAACGGAGATATTCTTGCGGGTGTAGTAGCTCACCAAATCCCGGTAGTTCTTCACCGAACTATACGCCCGGTCTATCAAGTCCATGCGCTCTTTGTCCGACATGGACAGCCCGTTGATGTTCACTACGTTTTTGAGTTCCTGCAATACATCGGCACTCTCGCTTAGTAATTTGGCGTAACCCGTGCCGATCACGGTCAGTTCGTCCGGCGTGTAGTTCTGATCGGAAAGCATCAACTGGTAATTCGACACATAGATGTCGGAGATTTCCCCAATCAGGAGGATGGTCTTTTGCACCTTTCGGGCATCCTTGACTAAGTTATTGACCGACTTTAGCGCATCATAGTACTGCTTGCTCTGCTCGTAAATCTTTACCGTTTCCTTGAAATTGGAAAGGGTATTGTTCACCGTTGCCGATGTTTGGGTAATCTGTTTGGTGGTGTTGATGATACCTTGCGCCAAGTTGGAGGGGTCGAAGACCGCCCACTGTGCGCTGGCATTTCCCGCCCATAGCAGGAGAGCCATACTTATTATAATCAGTTTTGTTCTCATACGTTTATTACTCCTTTTCTTTAAATGATTGGTTACTTCGCTTGTATTCTCCGCCGGGTGAAAGCAGAATCCGGTCGTTCTCCTTATCGTAGGTCAGCAGGACAGACAACCCGGTTTCGATGAACAGGTTACCATTCTGTTCTGACATCTGATAGGTTTCCGTCCGGGTAGTTCCCCTGTAGGTCTTTTGATAGGTGGTTACGCTATAATGTCCGTTTTCCTCAAAGAGGGTGAAAGACGGACGGTTCTTTACGCTCACCCAGTTACCACGCATCGCCCGCAAGCGGTCGGCGTTGGTTTCCTTACAGGAAGACAGACCCAGCAGCAAGGTGCATAGCAGCACCGGAAATATGATTTTCAGATGTTTCATATGTTCTGTTTTTGATTTCTGATTGATAATTGATTACTTAATTGGATTACTTTTCAGGATTGCGCTTGCTTTCGGCAAGCCGTTTGATAGCCAGTTCGAGGTTGCCCCCCAACTTTTCAGACAATGCGAACAGTTCCATCTTTTCCGTTTCTTCCGTTGTGTAGGTGTAATATTCTTCCAAACTCACTTCGGTGGCATATACGGCGGATTGCGTACCACCCAGTCCTACCCACACTTCTTTGTACTTCCTGCCCGGATGATTGGCAAGGTTAATCGAAAGCACCTGTGCTTTCTCCTTATCGGTCAGTCCTAAAAGGGTCTGTATGCTATCGAATTTATTGAGGTACTTCCGTTGGTCGAGCAGGATTTTACAGTCTGAATTATTGATAATACTTTCCTTTACGATGGGAGAAGAGATAATATCTTCCACCTCTTGTGTCACCACGATGGCTTCGCCGAAATACTTACGAACGGTTTTATAGAGGTACTTTATGTAATCCGCCATATTTGCCGATGCAATAGCCTTCCACGCTTCTTCTATCAGGATTAATTTTCTGATACCTTTTAGTTTACGCATCTTCGATATAAACACTTCCATGATGATAATCGTGGTAATCGGGAACAGGATTTTATGGTCTTTGATATTGTCCAGCTCGAATACAATGAAGCGTTTATGCAGCAAATCAAGCTCTTTATCGGAGTTCAACAGGTAGTCATATTCGCCCCCTTTGTAGTAAGGTTCGAGGACATTCAGGAAGTTGTCTATATCGAAATCCTTTTCACGGACGTTCTTTTCTTGCAGGTGTGCCCGGTAGTCGGTTTTCACGTATTCGTAGAATGTATTGAAGCAGGGAGTGACCGAACTATCTTTGCTTATCAGGTCGATATACGAACTGACAGCATTCGACAGAGCCACTTCTTCCGCCCGTGTGGGGGCTTCATCGTCCCGTTTCCAAAGGGTCAGGATCAGTGTTTTGATACTCTCTTTCTTCTCTATATCAAATACGCCATCTTCCATATAGAAAGGATTGAACGCTATCGGGTTTTCGGTGGTATAGGTGAAGTATATCCCGTCTTCCCCGTGCGTCTTCCGATTTATCATTTCGCACAGACCTAAGTAACTGTTTCCGGTATCGACCAGCAGCACGTGTGCATTCTGTTCATAATACTGACGCACCATGTGGTTGGTGAAGAATGATTTTCCCGAACCGGATGGCCCAAGTATAAACTTGTTGCGGTTCGTGATAATCCCCCGTTTCATAGGCAGGTCTGATATGTCGATGTGCAACGGTTTTCCCGTCACCCTATCCACCATCTTGATACCAAAGGGAGAAAGCGAACTTTTGTAGTTCGTTTCTTCGGTAAACAGGCAAAGAGCCTGTTCGATGAACGTATAGAAACTTTCTTCCGCCGGGAAGTCACCCTGATTGCCGGGTATGCCCGCCCAAAACAGGGTCGGCGTGTCGATGGTGTTGTGGCGGGGCTTGCACTCCATCAAAGCCAACTGGCTGCCTACATCATTCTTGATATGCTTCAATTCGTCCCGGTCGTCACTCCATGCCATGATGTTGCAATGGTAGCGCACGGAGGTAAGCCCCAGCGAGTGCGCTTCATTCAGGTATTCTTCAATCCACGATTTGTT
>JBHADT010000016.1:0-28049 GCA_041855205.1 Bacteroides sp. | reverse complement strand
GGTGAGTAGGCTGATTACCGCATCCGTGTCATAATGTTTCAAAAATTGTGTTTTCACAAACTTTACGGCAATAGAAAGCTGTGTGGCAACCGTACTCTCCGAGATCCCTAATTCTTTTGCAATCTCTTTGTTTGTATAGTGTTGTCTTTTACTTAGTATGAATATTTTTCTTCGTTGCTCCGGCAGTTCTTTGGCCAAGGAATCTATGTAGTCGTGTAGAAAACCGAGTTCTATATCTTCTTCTGTCTGCCTGTCACAGTCCATTCTGTTGTCCATCAAATATTTATTGTATACAAACTCCACTGTTTGCTTTTGATACATGTTTATTAACAGATTTTTGGCGATGGTACAGAGGAAAGAGATGAAAGACGATTCTATTTCTATCTTTTCCCGGACTTCCCATATGCGGATGAAAGCGGATTGTACCACTTCTTCTGACATGTATTGGTTGCCGGAAGAGATGCGCATTATAAAATTGTACAGTTTACCGTTGTATTTGCGGTATAGTTGTTCAAAAGCGGAGAAAGAGCCTTGTTTTAATTCGGATAATAAGCGTTTTTCATCAGTAATATCGATCATAGTCTTTGAAGCTTTGTGGCAATCTGTGCTTGGCAGTATGCCATAAACGTTGACAATATTAGTGATTTTTCTGAAATGCTCGTATGCGGACGTCTGAATTATATTCTTTGTCTTTAGAACCTGCTTGATCTTTTCGGAGATTCTTTTGGGTTGTTTTTTCTGAAGATGTTTGTCTTATTTATGCCATAAGGAGCATGGCGGGTAATATGACCTTTGTTTGGAGGTTTCAATAAAAAACAAGAGATTTTGTTTTGCGTTTTCAAAAACTTTGTATCTTTGCAACCGCAAACCCGTAGTATATGGGTGTTGAAAACACAGTTTGGGCTATGGTGTAATGGTAACACTACAGATTCTGGTCCTGTCATTCCTGGTTCGAGTCCAGGTAGCCCAACAGCAGATGAAGCAACCCCTTTCGATACATGCATCGAAAGGGGTTGCTTGTTTATGTCATATACCATGCGCAGGAGTCTGCGGCGGTTTGGGGGAGAGTCCGCCGGGCTTTTCCGGAGCGATGCGCTCCTTTATGCCGGTTTATGGGATCAGTATGTTGTCAGAGAAAAACGGACGAGGGGTTGCATTCATCGTGCAACCCCTCGCAAAGGTAAACTTTTTAGGTTCCCTGATTATTTCTTGAAGTAACGGTTGTAAAGCCCTTCGAAACCCTTACCGTGACGGGCTTCGTCTTTGCACATTTCGTGAACCGTGTCATGGATGGCATCCAGATTCAGTGCTTTGGCACGAGTGGCGATGCGCTTCTTGTCTTCGCATGCGCCCGCTTCGGCGTTCATTCTCTTTTCGAGGTTGGTCTTGGTGTCCCATACGCAATCGCCCAGCAGTTCGGCAAATCTGGAAGCGTGATCTGCTTCTTCGAAAGCATAGCGTTTGAATGCTTCCGCAATTTCAGGATAGCCTTCGCGGTCTGCCTGACGGCTCATGGCGAGATACATGCCTACCTCGGTGCATTCGCCCATGAAATGGTTGTTGAGGTCTTTGATCATTTCCTCGTCGCAGCCTTTTGCCACACCGATTACGTGTTCGTCGGCAAACACCAGAGGACCGTCGGCTTTCGCCTCTTCAACTTCCACAAACTTGCTGGCGGGAGCCTTGCACAAGGGGCATTTTTCGGGAGCAGCGTCACCTTCGTGTACGTAACCGCATACTGTACATCTAAATTTCTTCATTTTTTTCAGATTTATTGAATTAGTTATTTTATTCGAACATCACTCTGATGTTCACAGTCAGTCCTTTGTCTTGCATTGTCGGCAAATGCCTTTATAGTAAAGGTGTGTTTCTTGTATTTCGTGTCCGTCCGTTTCGGGTGCTGCGCTTTTCACCGTTTCTCCCGGCGGAAAGAGGTCGTATACCCTTGCGCACCGTTTGCAAAAGAAATGGGCGTGCGCAGTAGTGTCGGCGTCATAACAGACGTTTCGCTCGTCTATGGTAAGCATCTGTATCGCCCCGTGTTCGCTCAATAATTTCAATGTGTTGTAGACCGTTGTCTTGGATAATGTCGGTATTGCCGGAGACAGCGCCGTATAAATCTCGTCTACCGTGGGATGTGTACGGTGTCCCATGAGGTATGTCATAATGGCTATACGCTGCATGGAGGGCTTAATGCTGTGCTGCTGCAAACATGTTACTGCTTCCATATGCGCAAAATTTCAAAGTTGTAATAATTACAATTTGATTTGTCTTGCAAATATAAGAATTTATTTGGGATTTCCAATAAAAAAGGCATTTCTTTTCGATGGGATATTCAGTGCCGGGATATATCTGCTCAGGAGCGTCTTTGTTTGTCCGGTTGCATTTGTCTTTATTTGTCCGGGAGTTGTTTAGTGTAAAATATTCTCCTGTTTGGCGAGCCGGGGAAAGCTGCATTTCGGGTATCCTGTCTTTACGCGGTCTGCACCCCGGAGGAACGAGACGGATGGTGTTCGGTCACGAAACGGGTGTGGTTCGCGGACGGTACCTGTTTCGCAGGCGTGAGACACGAGTGGCATTTAAGTGTACTGTGTGTCAGCTTGTTGTGAAAAAGACTGCTTTACAGACTCAATCTTTCCCGCGAGGGTGAACGGATTTGTGTCCTGTTGTGATTTTTCAGGAAAAGTAATCTCTTTCCTATACTCCGGTAGCGCGTACGAGGTATCCCGGCAACCGAAACATAGAAAAGCCTTCTTTGCGTTCCTTCCGTGGAGATTTTTACGTATGTTTGCATGAACTAAAAACATTACTCCTATGAATTATGGATTTGTGAAGGTGGCGGCGGCTGTGCCTCGTGTGAAAGTGGCGAATTGCAGGGCGAACGCCCGTGAAATAGAAAAACAGATAATCATAGCCGACGGAAAAGGCGTGCAGATAATTGTTTTTCCCGAGCTTTGCATGACGGGATATAGCTGCGGCGACTTGTTTACCAGACAACTCCTGCTCGAAGAGGCGGAACTGAGTCTGATGCAGATACTTGGCAACACACGCCAGTTGAGCATCGTATCCATTGTGGGTATGCCGGTAGAGGTGAACAGTATGTTGCTGAATACGGCGGTGGTAATTCAAAAGGGAAAAATACTTGGAGTGGTTCCAAAAACTTTCCTTCCCAACTATGAAGAGTTCAATGAGCGGCGTTGGTTTACCTCGGCGCTCGACGTGCCCGAAAAGCAACTGCGTCTGTGCGGACAGTCGGTCCCTTTGGGAGGAGAATTGCTTTTTGAGGTCGCCGATACGACTTTCGGCATTGAGATATGCGAAGACTTGTGGGCTACCATTCCTCCCGGTTCGACACTGGCTTTGAGAGGAGCGGAAATCATCTTCAATCTTTGTGCCGGAACCGAGGGAATAGGAAAAAGCAACCGCCTGCACTCCATCATTTCCCGGCAGTCGGCACGTTGCATAGCCGGCTACGTGCTCAGTTCGTGCGGCTTCGGCGAGTCTACTGCCGATGTCGTACCGTGCGGAAACGGATTCATATACGAAAACGGTGAACTGCTGGCGTGCGGTGAGCGTTTCTCGTTTGCCGAACAGTTGATTATAAGTGAAATAGATGTGGAATATTTGCGCAACGAACGTCGGGTGAACACCACTTTCTCGGCGTCACGGGCAGCGCATGTCCGTCAGGAAGGGCTTCGGGTGAGCACGGAGTATGTCAACGAGAGAGAACTTTCACTCACACGTTCATTCACCACCCAGCCTTTTATTCCGCGGGATATACCGGTGTGCGAGTGGTGTGAGGAGGCTTTTTCCATTCAGGTGGCGGCGTTGGCGCAACGACTCGCCCATACCGCTTGCCGGAACGTGCTGATAGGTATCTCAGGCGGATTGGACTCTACATTGGCACTGCTGGTCTGTGTGCAGACGTTCGATAAACTGGGCTGGAAACGTACGGGAATCATCGGTGTCACCATGCCGGGATTCGGAACCACGGATCGCACCTACACCAATGCAGTGAACCTGATGAAGCTACTGGGCATCACTCTGCGCGAGGTGAGTGTCAGGGAGGCTTGTTTGCAACACTTCAAAGACATCGGACATAATCCGGACGAGCACAACGTGGTGTATGAAAACGCGCAGGCGCGCGAACGCACGCAAGTGCTCATGGATATGGCAAATCAGGTGGGCGGACTGGTGATAGGAACGGGCGACTTATCCGAACTGGCGTTGGGGTGGGCAACGTACAACGGTGACCACATGTCTATGTATGGCGTAAACAGTGGCATACCCAAAACACTTGTCAGACACATGGTGAGGTGGGTGGCGGAATATCATATCGACGAAGCGGCGCGAGCCACCTTGCTGGACATAGCAAACACGCCCATCAGTCCCGAATTGATTCCTGCCGACGAACAGGGAAACATCAGGCAGGTGACCGAAGATCTGGTGGGTCCTTACGAACTTCACGACTTCTTCCTCTATCACTTCTTGCGTTCCGGCTTCCGGCCGTCCAAGATATTTTTCCTGGCAATCCGTGCTTTCAAGGGAATATACGATGAGGAATGTATAAAGAAATGGCTGAAAACATTTTTCCGCCGCTTCTTTAGTCAGCAATTTAAGCGGTCGTGCCTGCCTGACGGACCTAAGGTGGGGAGTATATCGCTCAGTCCGCGAGGAGGGTGGAACATGCCGAGCGATGTATCGGCGGCAAGTTGGTTGGAAGAAGCCGATGCACTGTAAAGTACCGGGCGAACCGGCAGAAACCTACTGCGGCATTAGCGAGGATTTCGCCGGATTCGTTTTACCGTAGTATTTCTGATAAATCCGGCTGTACTCTTTGCCCTGCCGGAACGTTTCTAACCACGCGTTGAGGCTGTCCAGCAACACGGGCGATTGTTTACTCACCGCCCACGAGGAGAATTGCGTGAAACTGATATAGGTCTGAAAGTCTATTTGCGGAAAGCTGTCCGCCACGGCACGCGCAATACTCTCGTCGCACACAGCGTAGTCGATGTCGCCGTGTGCTACCATGGCTATCAACTGTTCGGGACCGTATTGTGCAACCTCCCGGATATAAATCGTGTCGCCTATCTCGCTGCCCAGATTGTGGATGCGCAATATGGAGGGAGCACCCTTCACCACATGTACCGTCTTTCCTGCCAAGTCCAGTTGGTTTCTCACGAAGAGAGAGTCTCTCTCATGGAGAGGCTTGCGCTGTATCAACACCTCTTTGTTCAGAATGATGGGGGAGGTAAGTAACAGCGAGTCTTTCAGTTTGCTCGTGGCGAGTATGCCGTGAGCGATGATGTCATACTTACCTTCAGCCAACCCCTTCAGCCGCATGTCGAAACTCATTTCGGGCGTAACAGTCACTGCCCATCCCCGGTTGCGGGCGAAAGCCTCTATCAGTTCGTAGTGGAAACCCGATATGGTGTCTCCGTCAACAAAGAAACTGAGCGAATTGTATTCCGTCACTGCCCGCAGTACACCCTCCGCCGCAATCTCCCGGTATTCGCGCGGATGCTTGACCTTCTGCTCTTTCTTGAAGAAGAAAGTAACGGATACGGCGGCTATACCTCCTATGACAAAGTATCTCAACAGCCGTTTCGGCAGGCTTTTCTTATATGCAGGCTGATTCATGGGAAAAAGTTTAGTCGAAGAAGTTCCACGATAACCCTACCTTGAACAAGGTGGGATTGATGGGGTAATGTGGAACGAGGAAATAGTTACGCTTCCCCATGCCTTGGTTTACGTGGTACATCATGGCAAAGAAGCGTGTGCGCTTCAGATGCAAATTGGCGTAGACGTTTACGATCGGATAACCTCCTATCGCTACCCTGTCCATCTCGCTCTGCAAGTGAAACTGCTGCGTGGCGGGCATATAAGCGGGGGCGTGGTAGGCAGTGAAATAGCGTACATCGGCTCCGAGCTGAAGACTCAGTACCTTCTTGGCAAGTTTGGTTTGCAAATAGAAGTTATGGTATAGAGAAAGCTTCGGTAAAGGCAGCACATCCGAATTACTGCTCTGCTGCCATGAAATCTCATTGTCCAGATGGAAAATACCCAAGCGGAAGTTCTGATTCAGCGTGGCGGACAGCACTTGTATGTTATCGCCGTACTGCGCAGGCAAAGCCTTCTGGTCGAAGTATGTGTAGTTTTTAATATTTTCTACTCCGACCCGCACTCCGGTTGTCAGGCGGCTGAACTTGAGTTCGGCTTCCGCACGCGTACGAAACTCTTTGCTCATGTCGGTATTATCCCAAATAAAGTGATTGGAACGATAGTGCCTCATGTAGAAGTTAGGAAGACTGTTCTTTATGTGTCCGCGTGCGATAAGTTGGACAGTGTCTTTCCCCAGACGGAAATTGAAATCAAGGTTACCTTGTATGCGGAATTGTCCGATGGCTTTGTCGAAAAAACCTGCTTCGCCTGTTATGGTGTAATGGAGCAGTTTACCCTGTGTTTTGGATAGTTCGCCGCCTATGTACATCTCGTGTTCGCTAAAGCGATCGATACTTACTGAGTCGGCATTCATCAGTTCATACCTGCTGTATTTGTGCGAAAGATAAGCGGTAAGTCCAGCCTTGGCATACTTGTTGAACCCTTCCAACAGAGCGATTCCGAAAACGTTTTTCACGCTGAAGGCGATGGTGGAGTCGCGGCTTGTACCCTGTGTGTTGTAGTACGAGTTTTCGTAGAAATCGCTTGCCTCGCCCGTTTCGTTGAAACTGTGGAGGGTACGCTCCAGCTTGAACGTATGGATGAAACTGGTGACGGGGACGAACTCCTCGACCGTTGTGGTGTCTGGAACAGACGGTGTATTGTGTTCCCCTTCCACGTCGGGATGTTCATGAGGGTGTTCGTGAGCATCTTCGTGGCTGTGCTCCTCCGTTTCCTTGTTCTCTATCCGGAGCGTGCGGCGTTTGAAGCCTAAGCGATAACGCTGGGTTAGGTACACGTGGAAGTTTTTATTGCGGTTGGTACTCTTCTCCAGATTAACGGGGATGGTAGTCGATTCATATTCTTTTTTCCCCTCCGCCATGGTGTCGGGACGGGTGATATATCCGTCGCTGGCTATACCCCCGTTCTCATTCATCTTGGTGTTGAGATAGTTGTAAGCGAGATGCATCTGATAGCGTTCGCCTATATAGCTTCCGAATAGTCCGGCGTTGAAATGAGCGGTGGATTGGTTCGGGTAGTATCCGCGTCCGTACAGGTAATCTACGTGAAAGCCGAACGCAAGTGCTTTGTTCGCGTTTACCGAGAAGTACGACTTGAAGCGTTCCTCTCCGTTTACCTTGTTTCCCGCCTTGTAATAGCTGAGGTTGGTGAAAGGAATGTTGCTGTTTGTGAAGTTAAGCAGTCCGGGACGTACGAATAAGCCGGAATAGGGAATGAGAAAGAAAGGAGTGTCGGGTTGTTCGTCACGTTCGAAAAACAAGCGGGATTGTCTGACAGAACCCAGATTGCCCAAGTAATTGTAGTGTCCGGTAAAGCCTTCTACCAGATTGGAGTTTTGGAAATGATGGCTTATAGTATCTACGGGAATGGTAATGCGGTTACCTAAGTTCTCCTCCAGCCTCCACATGTAGAGCTTGGGAGGGAGACTTTGTATTTCGGTATCGTTCTTCAGGCTGTCCGGTTGTGTCGAAGGGTCTATCTGGTTACCGTAGCGATCTCGTCCGGCATCATTCGCGGAGTTGAGATACTGTTGGGCTTGTGAGGCTAATATTCCAAGCACCTGAAAAACTGTGTAGATTACTAATATGCGTCTCATAATTAGGGGCAAAGATATAATAAATTATGATTAGCCTTTGAGTTCGCTCCTTTTTTGGCTCTTTTCTACAAAAGAGAAAAGAACGCTACCGGCGGGTATCTAATTCCGGAATCACCTTATTTGCTGTGGAAGCGTATGCTTCAGTGTGCTTTGCCGGTGAAGGAATAATCTGGATAACCGTCGGTAGCGCCATGAGATATAAAGGTGCGCAGGTAGGGAAGAACGGTATGCCGGTTCTTTCTCTAAAAGAGTATGGCCGTATTTTATAGAGTCTCCGTTATCGGTCTTCCCTGTCAGTATCCGCCCTGTTCAGACCTCTTTTATAAGTTCCATCCCTTTCTTAATAGCCTCTTCATTCATTGGGATGAGATGATGATGACGTTCGGGAAGTGTTTTCTTCAACCCTTTTATCACGCTTTCGAGCGTAACCATCGGACGCAATTTGAGCAATCCGCCCAAAACGATCATGTTGAATGCTTTTGCGTTATTCATTTCGTTGGCGGCATCCATCGCGTCTATACGGTAAATTCTTATGTCTTTACGCGTCGGAGGCTTAATGATTCCGTATCCATCGTATATCAATATTCCGCCGGGTTTTATACGACTTTCAAATTTCTCTAACGAAGGCTGGTTCAGGATGATGGCGGCATCGTATTTGCTGAGAATAGGTGAGGAAACTTTTTCGTCGCTTACGATGACCGTTACATTTGCGGTTCCGCCGCGTTGCTCCGGTCCGTATGCCGGCATCCAAGATACCTCCTTACCTTCCATAAGTCCTGAGTATGCCAGAATCTTTCCCATGGACAGTACGCCCTGTCCGCCAAAGCCTGCTATTATGATCTCTTCTTTCATTGTTGTAATTTCTTTTATTTGGTCGGTTGCAAACGTCTGTAAGGGATTCGTGAAGCATGGAATCCCTTTTCGGTTGGCATGTCCGCTTTTCTTATTTATCTTTCAAATCGCCCAACGGGTAGAACGGAAACATGTTCTCTTCCATCCATTGATTAGACTTGGCGGGCGTCATCTTCCACCCCGAATTGCAGGTAGATACGATCTCCACCAAGTTAGATCCTTTTCCTGTCATCGAGTTCTCGAAAGCTTTGCGAATGGCTTTTTTGGCTTTGCGTATGGCTCCTACGGACTGTACGCTCTGGCGTGTCACGTAAGCGGTACCTTCGAGTTGGGCGGCGATATCCGCCATTTTCAACGGATACCCGTGCAGATGCGTGTCCCGGCCGTAAGGACTTGTAGATGTCTTCATACCTACAAGAGTGGTGGGAGCCATTTGTCCGCCTGTCATTCCGTAGATGGCGTTGTTGATGAAAATGATGGTGATATTGTCGCCACGGTTCAGGGCGTGGATGGTTTCCGCCGTACCGATACACGCCAAGTCGCCGTCGCCTTGATAGGTGAACACCAAACGGTCGGGCCACAAGCGTTTGATGGCGGTTGCCAGAGCCGGGGCACGTCCGTGGGCGGCTTCTTGCCAGTCTATATCTATGTAGTTGTAGATGAATACGGCACATCCCACGGGGGAGATACCTACCGCCTTATCTTCCAATCCCATCTCTTCGATGACTTCGGCTATCAGTTTATGTACCACACCGTGGCTGCATCCCGGGCAATAGTGCATGGGATTGTTGTTCATCAGCGCCGGTTTCTTGTAAACCAGATTTGCAGGGTTGATAATTTCTTCTCTTGTCATAATTACTTCTCCTTATCTGTTGGTGAACCGTATGAAAAACTCCATCAGTTTGACAAAGATTGCCGCTCCGCAAACGTAGATGAATAGCTTGAAGTCGTCTTTTGCTACAAAGTACACGATGATGGATGCCAGTGCAAGCAGCAGGAACAGAGCATTCAGCACGCCTCTTATTTTATCAGGGTTCATGATGATTATTATTTAAAGATGTGTAAGCAATGTGGAAGGGAATGTTTACATTAGGGTGCTTTTCAGCGCTGCCACGATTTCTTCGGGATCGGGAACAATGCCTCCGAGACGTCCGAAATGTTCGACTTTTACCCGTCCGTTAACGGCAAGACGAACATCCTCAACCATTTGTCCGGCGTTGAGTTCGGTTACCAGCATACCTTTCACCTTGTCGGCGTATCCGGCAAGCGCCTTGCTCGGGAAAGGCCAGAGCGTGATGGGGCGCAGGATGCCCACTTTGATACCCTCTTCACGTGCAAGCTCCATGGCTTTTTGTCCGATGCGCGCCATGGAACCGAAAGCCACTATGAGGTAATCGGCATCTTCACACTCTATTTCCTCGAAGCGCACTTCATTCTCTTCTATCAGTTTGTATTTTGCCTGGAATCTGAGGTTATTCTTTTCCATCTCTTCGGGTTTCAGTTCCAGCGAAGTGATGACGTTTGGCTTGCGGCCGTTGGTTCTTCCGGTACTTGCCCACGGACAGCGGGCTATAACTTCCTCGTCGGTGAGGCGTTTTTTCTGCGCGGGGAGTACGACTTTCTCCATCATCTGCCCAATGACGCCGTCGGCGAGGATGATTGCCGGATTACGGTATTTGAATGCGAGGTCGAAGCCCAGTTCCACGAAATCCGCCATTTCCTGCACGGATGCGGGAGCGAGGGTGATGAGACGGTAGTCGCCGTGTCCGCCCCCTTTCACTGTCTGAAAGTAATCTGCCTGACTCGGTTGGATTGTTCCCAATCCGGGACCTCCCCTCATTACGTTTACAATGAGACAAGGAAGTTCGGCGCCGGCTATGTATGATATACCTTCCTGCTTCAGGCTGACGCCGGGGCTTGAGGATGAGGTCATGACCATTTTGCCGCTGCCTGCTCCTCCATATACCATGTTGATGGCTGCCACTTCGCTTTCCGCCTGCAGTACGACCATGCCGGTGGTTTCCCACGGGCGCAGTTCGGCGAGAGTTTCCAATATTTCCGATTGTGGAGTGATGGGATAACCGAAATATCCGTCCGTTCCGCAACGAATGGCGGCGTGGGCGATGGCTTCGTTTCCTTTCATCAATACAACTTCTTCTGCCATAATAATCTGATTTGTTTTATGGATATTATCCGTTATCATACTGTTTTTACTCTATACACTGTAATACAGCCGTCGGGGCAGACGGTGGCGCAGGTGGTGCAGCCGTTACATGTGTCTTCCAATATCGGTTGGGCATAGTTGTATCCCCTTACGTTTACTTCTTTCGCAAGCGAGATTACTTTTAGCGGGCAAGCTACCACGCAGAGGCTGCAACCCTTGCAGCGTTCGGTGTCTACCACGATTGCTCCTTTGATCTTTGCCATAATTACGTTACTTAATATTGTTATTGATTGTACATATCTTTATGAAAGAAATTCAGAATATCCATGACCATCCGGCGGGCTTCCCGGGCGGGATTGTCGGGGTTCAGCTCGATGGAGCGCGTATAGCTGTTGAGCGCCTGCTGCCAGTTGCCCGATTTTCGGTGGGCATTGCCTTGCAGGTAGTAAGCTTGGTCTTTGTTTGAAGATGAGGTTTGCAGAAAGTGGTCGATGAGCCGGAAGGCTTGTTCCACATCTCCTTGTTCGATGAGCTTTTTGATGGTCGTCAACTGCTCCATAGCATGTTAAGTTACGGATTATTGAGTGACAAAGATAGTTTTTATTTTATAGACTTGATGCAACAAAACTTGAAAAATGTCGGTGAAATGGAAAAAGAACACCCGATAAACGACGGGTGAAGTGATAAAATGTCGTTTTATCGGGTGTTATATCTTCTCTTAAGGCTGTTTTATTGTACCATTCGATTGTTTATGTATAAGTTTTTAAACATAATGTTCGATGCTCCCGTTATCTGGTTTCCTCCTTCGCTGACGTTTTCGAAGCGCGAATCTTCTACGCTGATGTTGTGGACATGGCGGTCATCGTCCAGCCCGATGATGAGTACGCCGTACTTGCTTTTTTGGCAAGTGACGTTTTTCAGGTGTACGTTGCGTACTGTGGGAGGGAAGCTGCGGTCGCACTTCTCTTTGTTTTCGTATTGGAGGTTGATGCGCAGTACGGCTTCGCGGCATTCGCCCACGATGATGTTGCGCACGAAGATATTTTCAATCAGCCCGCCCCGGCAGGTACTGGTCTTTATGCGGATGACCCGGTCGAGGTCGGGGCTGTCCATGCGGCAGTTCTCCACGAAGAGATTGCGATAGCCGCCCGATATTTCGCTTCCGATAACCACTCCTCCGTGTCCGTTCTTCATGAAACAGTTGCGCACGATGATGTTTTCGCTGGGTATTTGCCATTTGCGTCCGTCGGCATTCCGTCCCGATTTGATGGCTATGCAGTCGTCACCGGTGTCGAAGGTACAGTTTTCTATCAGCACGTTCTTGCACGATTCCGGGTCGCAACCGTCTCCGTTGGGTCCGCGGTTGAAGACATGCACGCCCCGTACGATGAGGTCTTCACAAAACAGCGGGTGAATGACCCAGAAAGGCGAGTTGAGCAGTGTGACGTCCTCTATCAGTATGGTGTGGCAGGAATAAAGGTTGATGAGTTGCGGGCGCAGTCCGTCTTCGGGAGTCATCACCCGTTGGTATATAGGAGTAAAGGTCTCGGCGTACATCAGCAGACGCTCCCGTCCGCCGTTGCGTTGGGCGCGCATGCCTTCCTTCCAGCCGTAACGTGGGGCGCCGCACATGGGCCACCAGTGTTCCATGGAGCCTTGCCCGTCTATGACGCCTTTACCCGTGATGGCGATGTTGGTCTCTCCGTAGGCATAGATGAGCGGGCGGGCATTGTAGCAATCTACACCTTCCCATCGGGTGATGACTCCCGGAAAATAGAGGTTCTGGTCTGTGGCGAACTTCAGTATGGCGCCTTCTTCGATATGGAGGTTGACATTGCTTTTGAGCGTGAGCGGACCGGTGTGGAAGGTTCCTTTGGGCACTTTCACCGTGCCTCCGCCCGCAAGACTGCATTGTGTAATTGCCAGATTGATGGCCTCATGACAGGGGGCTTCCGGTGTGTCGGGACGTGCGCCGAAGTCGGTGATGAGAAATGTGCGTTCGGGAAAGGAGGTGCGTCTGATGGCCTGCTCTATTTTCGCGCTTTCCGCAAAAGCCTTGTCGAAAATGGTGGCACGGGCGGTTGCGGAGAGGATGCACAGAAGGAGCGTAAGCGTTCCGAATCTTTGCTTCATGGTTTTTCTGTTTTTGAGGTTAATTAAAGAGTGATGGATTATCGGGACAAATATAGGAAAAGGCATGCGAGCGAAAGCGGAATTTTTGACACGAAACAGGTAATATTTGGTGCGATTGAACCATTCGGGCATATGACCGTGCCGGCGTATGCTTCCGGATTGAGACACCTCCTTGCAATGCACTTCATGCCATGGAAGAAAGCCGCACCCGTACGGTTTCCGGACAGTTCCCGTGCGGTAAAAGTACCGTACCTGCATCGTTCGGGTACTGTACGGGAGATGTTCTCTTGTCTTGTTAAATAGCTGTGTGTCATTTGTTTATGATGACACGAAAAAACTTATGTTCCCAGTGCCGGGTGAGTGGCTCCCGTGTCTGCGCGAAAAGCTTAAATCGGTACTGCCGGGGTTAAGACAAAATCCGTACTAAAATTATCAAAAAGCGGATAAGCGGAAACGGGGCGAATCATTATATTTGTAATATCGGCATTGTTGTTGCCGCACATGCTTTTACTATGAACGCCGACCCCTGTACAGATACCCGCCGGAAATGCCCGATGCGGCAGCCGTTTCCCCTTCGGTATCCGATGAAATCATGAACTCAGCGTGTTTCGGAAAAACAAACAGACAAGTCAATCAAAAAAAAATAGAAGACGAGATGAAAGGTATTAAAAGTTGGGCAATGGGCATTTCATTGCTCTGTTGCCCGGTTGCCATTTTGGCGCAGCAGGTATCTTGGCCCGAAGTGAGACCCGAAGCGCGTCCTGCTTCCCGTTGGTGGTGGATGGGAAGCGCGGTGGACAAAAAAAATCTGACCGCCAACTTGGAAGCGTACGCCGCAGCAGGTATAGGTACGTTGGAGATAACCCCTATTTACGGCGTGCAGGGCAATGAAGCCGCTGATGTGTCATTTCTCTCTCCCGAATGGATGGAACTGTTGCGCTATACCGAGGGAGAGGCCTCCCGGCTGGGTGTGCAAATAGACATGAACACCGGTACGGGCTGGCCCTTTGGCGGTCCGGAGGTAAGTGTGGCGGATGCCGCATGCCGTTTGTTGATAGAAGAATATGAGGTACGCGGCGGAGAGCAGGTGACGCGGAAGATAGAAGTGTCGGACGCGAAGCAGCGTCCGCATGCACGCTTGGAAAGGCTGATGGCTTTCTCCGGGAAAGAAGAATGTCTGAATCTTACCGACCGGGTGAGGGATGGCGTGCTGCAATGGAAAGCCCCCCGGGGAAAATGGCGGTTGATAGCCGCTTTCTGCGGAAAGACGTTTCAGAAGGTAAAGCGTGCCGCACCGGGCGGCGAGGGATATGTGATGAATCATTTCTCCCGCAATGCGGTGAAGCGTTATCTCGAACGTTTCGACCGGGCTTTCGAGAAAGAGTCTCATACCGGGGCGGGCGAAAGCCCCACCGACTATCCGCGCACTTTCTTCAACGACTCTTACGAGGTGTATCAGGCAGACTGGACGGAAGGTCTTTTCGATGACTTCTTCGTTCGCCGGGGATACAGACTGGAAAAACATCTTCTGGTTTTTCTGGCGGACGGAGACCGTTCGGACAAGGCGCGCAGAGTGATTTCGGATTATCGCGAGACGCTTGGCGAACTCTTGCTCGAGAATTTCACCCGTCAATGGACGGATTGGGCACACCGCAATGGAGCGCGCACGCGCAATCAGGCTCACGGTTCGCCCGGCAACCTCATAGACATTTACGCCACGGTGGATGTGCCGGAATGCGAAGGTTTCGGGCTGTCTGACTTTGGCATACGCGGGTTGCGCAGAGACTCGCTCACCCGTCCCAACGACTCGGATCTCTCCATGCTGAAGTACGCTTCGTCCGCGGCTCATATTTCGGGTAAGCCTTATACCTCCTCCGAAACCTTTACATGGCTGACGGAGCATTTTCGCACCTCACTCTCGCAATGTAAGCCCGATGCGGACCTGATGTTTCTTTCGGGCGTAAACCATGTGTTCTTTCACGGAACCACTTATTCGCCCGTCGAAGCCGCATGGCCCGGGTGGAAGTTTTATGCCACGATGGATATGAGTCCTACCAACAGCATTTGGAGAGATGCTCCGGCATTCTTCAGCTACATTACACGCTGTCAGAGTTTTTTGCAGGACGGAATGCCCGATAATGATTTCCTGGTCTATCTGCCCGTGTATGACATGTGGCACGAGCAGGACGGGCGTTTGCTGATGTTCGATATACA
This sequence comes from Bacteroides sp., assembly GCA_041855205.1. Taxonomy (GTDB): domain Bacteria; phylum Bacteroidota; class Bacteroidia; order Bacteroidales; family Bacteroidaceae; genus Bacteroides. The sequence continues at coordinate 12,909 of JBHADT010000016.1, read as the reverse complement.
CGGCATGGCGAAGCGCGCTCCGCGTTTTATCGAGGCTGTTCATCGCATCAACGAGGCGGGATATGACATGGATTATATTTCCGACAGTTTCATCCGCACGGCACGCTCTGCGGATGGAAAGATAGTTACCGCCGGCGGAACCTCCTACAAGGCGTTGGTGGTGCCCGGCGCGCGCCTGATGCCTGAAGACGTGTTGGAGAAACTTCTGGCGCTTGTAAGCGAAGGAGCTACCGTGGTCTTTCTTGACCGCTATCCGGAAGACGTGCCGGGGTATGCGAATCTGGAGAGGCGGAGAAACAGTTTCCGGAAAACATTGCACCGGTTAAAGGCAATGCAAGACAGTATGCCGGCTAACGGTCGCCTGCTTTTCGGAACCGACTATACGCTTACGTTGGCTCAGACGACGGCCGTACCCGAACGCATGAAACGGGATTATGGATTGAGCTGTATCAGAAGGGCACATGAAGCAGGATACCATTATTTTGTTTCCGCACTGACGGATAAAGACACGGACACCTGGATTCCGTTGGCTGTACCCGCTTCTTCCGTAATGATTTACAATCCGATGAATGGTGCGTCGGGCAAGGCGCGTATGCGCACCGTGAACGGTTTTCCTGAGGTGCGTGTTCAACTTTCTTCGGGCGAGTCTCTTTTCTTGAAGACCTTCTCGGATGTGGATGTGCAGGAACCCGCATGGCGTTATCTCGTTCCGGACAATGATGTCATCGAACTGGAAGGAGAATGGGGATTCAGTTTTGTGCAGAGTGCTCCGGAGGTAAGCAATGTGCCTGCTTCCGTCGGGCTCGGTTCGTGGACGGACTTACCGTTCGGAAATGCCCGTACGACGATGGGAACGGCATGTTACACGAAAACGTTCCGTTTGGACAATCCCTCTTCCGCAGCGGACTGGATGCTCTCTTTGGGCGATGTGAGGGAAAGCGCGCGGGTTCGTGTCAACGGACGGGAGGTGGCAACCTTGTGGGCGGTACCTTTTCGTTGTCTGATAGGAGAGTATTTACGTCAGGGTGAAAACATATTGGAGGTGGAGGTTACCAATCTGCCCGCCAATCGCATAGCGGAAATGGACAGAGAGAACGTGAATTGGAGGATATTTAAAGACATCAACATAGCCGCTCTCGGATATAAAAAAGGCAATTACGCACATTGGGAACCTCTTCCTTCGGGACTCTTGGGAGCGGTTACCGTTACGCCGATGATGAACGCCCGGGAAGATTAGAGGCGGAATATCAAAAGAACTATCCCTTCTGTCAAAAAGGATAGATGGTTCGAGGATGCATTACTTATTTTTGTCTCATCAAAAATCTGTTTAATATTATGAAAAAGAGCTTTTTTGCGGTCGATTTGGGTGCGACAAGCGGACGTACCATACTCGGAACGTTTACATCGCGTGGACTGGAACTGAAGGAGATAAACCGTTTTCCGAACCGGCTGATAGAAATGGGGGGGCACGTCTTTTGGGATATATACGAATTGTATCGAAATTTGCTGGAGGGGTTGAAACTCGTAGCCCGCATGGATGTGGAGATAACATCTATCGGTATCGATACGTGGGGTGTGGATTTCGTTTGTCTCGGCAAAGACGGTGCTTTGCTTCGCCAGCCTTATGCTTATCGCGATCCGCATACATTGGACGCTCCTGAAAAGTTCTTTGCCCGCATACCTCGTGAGCGTGTGTACGACATTACGGGAATTCAAGTGATGAACTTCAATACTTTGTTTCAGCTCGATACGCTCCGGCGGAACAAGGATAGTGCTTTGGAAGCTGCCGATAAACTGCTGTTTATGCCCGATGCGCTTGCTTATCTGCTTACGGGCAATGCAGTGACGGAGTACACCATAGCCAGCACCGGACAGTTGCTGAATGCCGGAACACGTACCTTGGACCCGATGCTTCTGGAGGCATTGGGATTGACGGAAAACCATTTCGGACGTCTCGTGAATCCGGGAGAAACCATCGGAGTGCTTACCGAGGAAGTGCAGCGGATAACCGGGCTCGACGCCGTTCCTGTCGTAGCGGTGGCGGGGCATGATACTGCGTCGGCGGTTGCCGCCGTTCCTGTAGGGAACAGAAATTTTGCTTACCTGAGCAGCGGTACGTGGTCTTTGATGGGTGTGGAGGTAGATACACCTGTTATTAATAAGCAGACGGAAGCATCGAACTTCACGAACGAAGGAGGTGTGGAAGGAACGATTCGCCTGTTGAAGAATATATGCGGAATGTGGTTGCTCGAGCGTTGTCGCAGCGCGTGGGGCGATGTGTCTTATGCGGAGCTGATTGCCGAGGCGGAACGAAGCGAACCTTTTCGTAGTTTGGTGAATCCTGATCACGCCTCGTTTGCTAATCCGATGGATATGGAGTCTGCCATCCGCGCTTTTTGTTCCGACACGGGTCAGCCGCTACCGGAAACGCGCGGACAAACAGTGAGATGTATTTTTGAAAGTTTGGCATTGCGCTACCGGCAAGTGCTGGAGAACTTGCGCGAACTATCGCCCCGTCCCATAGAAGTGCTGCATATCATAGGCGGAGGCAGTCGGAACGAATTGTTGAACCAGTGGACGTCGAACGCCACGGATCTTCCGGTCGTGGCCGGTCCCATGGAAGCAACCGCTATCGGTAATATGATGTTGCAGGCGTTGGCTACCCGTGAGGTTGCCGATTTGGCGGAAATGCGCAGGCTCATAGCAACTTCCGTCCCGTTGAAGAATTTTGCCCCTTCGAATTGCGAGGCGTGGGATGAGGCTTATAAACGCTTCGTTTTGTTGTAACCGGGTTTAATAGTCTCATCCGGGAAAAACTGTGTGATAACCATCTTGAAACATATCAATAAAAACATTTACCATGAAAGAAGAACTTATTCAAAAGGCTTATGAGTTAGCGAAAGAACGTTATGCCGCTGTCGGTATAGACGTAGACAAGGCGATGGAGACCTTGCAGCAGGTATCCCTCTCTCTACACTGCTGGCAAGCTGACGATGTTGCCGGATTCGAATCCAACGGCGCTTTGAGCGGCGGTATTCAGACAACCGGAAACTATCCGGGAAAAGCGCGTAATATAGATGAACTGCGGCAGGATATCCTGAAAGCGGCTTCTTACATTCCCGGTACACACCGCTTGAATCTCCATGAGATATATGGTGATTTTGGCGGAAAGTTCATTGATCGTGACCAGGTAGAACCCGTTCACTTCGAGAGTTGGATGCAATGGGCGGCAGAAAACAATATGAAGTTGGATTTTAATTCGACTTCTTTCTCACACCCGAAAAGCGGAAATCTTTCTCTTTCGAATCCTGATCCGGGTATTCGCGACTTCTGGGTGGAACACACCATCCGTTGCCGTGCCATCGCGAACGAAATGGGTAGACGTCAGGGAGATCCTTGTATTATGAACTTGTGGGTACACGATGGTAGTAAGGATATTACCGTAAACCGCATGAAATACCGCGAACTGCTCAAGGAATCGCTCGACCGTATTTTCATGAAGGAATACAAACACATGAAAGACTGCATCGAATCGAAAGTGTTCGGTATCGGATTGGAAAGCTACACGGTGGGTTCCAATGACTTTTATATAGGTTATGGTGTAAGTCGCAACAAGATAATTACGCTGGATACCGGACACTTCCATCCTACGGAAAGTGTGGCGGATAAACTCTCTTCGCTGCTGTTGTATGTTCCGGAAATCATGCTTCATGTCAGTCGTCCCATACGTTGGGATAGCGATCATGTAACGATCATGAACGACGATACGCTCGACCTTTGTAAGGAAATCGTTCGCTGCAATGCGCTTAATCGCGTGCATATCGGTCTGGATTATTTCGACGCCAGCATCAACCGCATTGGAGCTTACGTGATTGGTAGCCGGGCTACACAAAAGAGTTTGTTACAGGCTTTGCTGGAACCGCTGGTTGCATTGCGCGAGTATGAGGCAAACGACCGTCTGTTCGAACGTCTTGCCCTGCTGGAAGAAGCCAAGACATTACCATGGAATGCCGTGTGGGATATGTTCTGCCTGAAGAACGGTGTGCCGGTAGGTGAGGAGTTCATTGGCGAGATACAAAAATACGAGAGAGAAGTAACGTCGAAACGTGGATAATGCGAATTGGCGGATGGAAACCTGCTTCCGTCCGCCTTTCTTCATGGAGATAGTATTGATACATATTAATAACTGAATACGGTGGAAATACTGATTGGATTGCTTGTTATAGCTATCGGGAGTTTCGGACAAAGCAGTTCGTATGTTCCCATTAATAAGGTAAAGGGCTGGTCGTGGGAGAACTTCTGGCTGGTTCAGGGTATTTTTGCATGGCTTGTCTTCCCTCTGTTGGGGGCTTTGCTCGCCATTCCGCAAGGCAGTTCTTTACTTGAACTGTGGAATGCCGGCGGTGCGGGACTTGCCATCTTCTATGGTGTATTGTGGGGTGTGGGCGGACTTACCTTTGGATTGAGTATGCGCTACCTGGGTGTTGCCCTCGGACAGAGTATTGCTTTGGGTACGTGCGCGGCTTTCGGCACATTGTTTCCTGCACTGTTCGCAGGTGAGGACTTGCTGAGTGGAGAGGGACTGATGTTGCTTATCGGAGTTTGTGTGACGTTGGCGGGAATCGCTATAATCGGTTATGCCGGAAGCTTGCGTTCCAAGAATATGACCGAAGAAGAGAAACGGGCGGCGGTAAAAGACTTTGCACTAACCAAAGGTTTGTTGGTGGCTTTGCTTGCCGGTGTTATGAGCGCTTGCTTCGCCTTGGGATTGGATGCGGGGACACCTATCAAGGAGACTGCCCTGCTTGGCGGTGTGAAACCTCTGTATGCGGGATTGCCTGTGATTGTGTTGGTTACGTTCGGCGGCTTCTGTACCAACGCCATTTATTGCATCCAGCAACATATCAAGAATGGAACGGGAAAAGAATACTTATCCGTAAAGAAGTCTCTTCTTGTAAACAATATCCTTTTTTGTGCCCTTGCAGGTGTGTTGTGGTATTCACAGTTCTTCGGGTTGGAGATGGGAAAGAGTTTCCTAACCGGCAGTCCCGTGTTATTGGCTTTTTCATGGAGCATACTGATGTCTCTTAATGTCACCTTCAGCAATGTGTGGGGTATTCTTCTCAAAGAGTGGAAAGGAGTAACCCGTTTCACCATCGCTGTGCTTTTGTTTGGTCTGTTGGTGTTGATTTCCTCCATAGCCATTGTGGCGATGGCACAGACGGCAGGTGTGTGAGAAAGCTTTCTTGAAGTCATGGAATTATCTAAGTAATCAAAATATACGTCAATTATGAAATCTATTCTTGAAAATCGCCCGTTGTTGGCTCATGAGATAAACCAAGTTGCCGAAGTTGCGGGGTATCTCTGGCAGAAAGGATGGGCTGAACGTAATGGGGGAAACATTACGGTTAATATTACCGAATATGTGGACGACGAAATAAGAGCGATGCCTGCCATCAGCGATGTGAAACAGATAGGCAGTACGCTTCCGTACTTGAAAGGTTGTTATTTTTATTGTAAGGGAACCAATAAGCGTATGCGCGATTTGGCACGCTGGCCGATGGAACACGGTGCCGTAATCCGCATACAGGAGGATTGCTCGAGCTATGTCATTATTGCGGACAATCCGGTATTGCCTACATCGGAACTGCCGTCGCACCTGAGTGTGCATAATTATCTTCTGGGTAAGGGGCTTCCATACAAAGCGTCGTTGCATACGCATCCTATTGAGTTGATAGCCATGACTCACAACAAGGCTTTTCTCGGAAAAGACGTGGCTACCAATCTGCTTTGGAGCATGATTCCCGAAACGAAAGCATTCTGTCCTCGCGGTTTGGGAATCATTCCCTATGAATTGCCGGGTTCGGTGACTTTGGCTGAGGCAACAATTCGTGCTTTGGATGACTATGATGTGGCGATGTGGGAAAAGCATGGTGTGTTTGCAGTAGATGTGGACATCATGTCTGCTTTCGACCAGGTGGATGTATTGAATAAATCGGCACTTATTTACATTGCTGCTAAGAATATGGGATTTGAGCCTGATGGCATGACGCAGGAACAGATGCGGGAAATGACACGGGCGTTCAATCTGCCCAAGTAAAGCGGTGATATGCTTGACTCTTTTCTGAAGTAATATCATATTGCCTTGAACGAAGTTCTGAAGCAGTGTGTCCTTCCTCTCTGGTTATCTTACTTTTAAGTTGAATTCTGCGGCGTTTATGGAGAATAAACGTTATATTTGTTCGTAATCAACAAAAGAGGATACGGTATGAGCAGGAACTACGATGATCTGGGAGTGGAATTCAAATACCTTATAGTAAGTGATATGGATCGCCGGTTCGGCTTGTGGGTCAATACCGTGGGTTTCCAATCCATTCAGCCGAATTCTCCCTATCCGCTCAAGACACATCCGTCCGGTTATTTTTTCAATGCAAGAAAAGGGCGCGTGTTGCGAGAATACCAATTGGTGTACATTACAAAAGGGCGTGGACTGTTTACCTCTGAAACTACACCGGAGAAACAAGTCTGTAAGGGAAGGCTCATACTGCTTTATCCCGGACAGTGGCATACTTATCATCCCTATCAGCAGACGGGTTGGAACGAATACTACATAGGTTTCGAAGGACCTGTGGCGGATAATATGCTTAGGGACGGTTTCTTTTCGAGAGAGAATCAAGTGCTTGAAGTGGGGCTGAACGAAGAGTTGGTGACTCTTTTCTCCCGTGCCTTGGAGGTGGCCGAAGGTGATAAGATTTCCGCACAGCAGTATTTAGCGGGTATCGTGTCGCATATGTTAGGAATGATTCTTTCCATCTCGAAAAATAAGATATTTGAGATGGGAGATATAGATCAAAAGATTGAGCAGGCCAAAATCATAATGAATGAAAACCTCCTCAAGGATATCGATCCTGAAGAACTGGCGATGAAACTGAATATCAGCTATTCTTGGTTCCGGAAAGTATTCAAGGATTATACGGGCTATGCTCCTGCCAAGTATTTTCAGGAGCTTAAACTCCGTAAGGCAAAACAACTTCTGGTTGGTACCTCGCAGTCGGTGAAAGAAATCTCCTATCTGTTAGGCTATAAGTCTACCGAACACTTCTTTTCGCTTTTTAAGAAGCGTACCGGCTTTACACCGCTTGAGTACCGGAGTTTCGGACGGGAAACGAGTGAGGAGGATGAATAAAGAACATTCTCGTGAAAGAGGAAAAGCCTTATCCGAACAAACACTTACCTTATAATAATATGAAACGATTCACTATGAAGCGCAATTGTTTACTAATAATTTTTCTCTTTTTCTCTCTCCTGACATTTTCTCATAACCCTCAAACCGAAAGGCAGTATCTTTCCGGAAAAGGTTTGGGCAATACGGTAACATGGCAATTCCGATGCTCTGCCGGACAAAATAGCGGAAAGTGGAGCCGGATAGAAGTGCCCTCCCAATGGGAATTGCAGGGCTTTGGCGAATACACCTACGGACGTTGGTATAAAAAGGAGAGAGTAAAAAATCCCAGTATGGAAGAAGGTATTTATCGGCGTGATTTCAAGATTCCCGTTTCTTGGAAAGGGAAGAATGTCCGCTTGTGGTTCGATGGAGTGATGACTGATACCGATGTGCTGGTGAACGGATTACCTGCGGGTGAAACACACAGGGGAGGATTTTATCGTTTTTCTTATGATGTGACTCCGCTGCTGAAATATGGTTCCACTAACAAGATTGAAGTACGAGTGCGAAAGCATTCGGATAACTCTTCGGTAAATGCGGCCGAACGCAAAGCAGACTGGTGGCTGTTCGGAGGAATATATCGCCCGGTGTGGCTCGAAGCCAAGCCCGAAACACACATCAGACGATTGGCGGTTGATGCACGTGCGGATGGCAGCATAGCCACAGATATTTACCTGCAAGGAATTTCCGGGGATGAGCGTGTGCAGATGGAACTTACCCCTTGCGATGCGAAATCGGACAGGAAATGGACTTCTGAAATTTTCTCTTTGAATTCCGTACCGGAAGTATTTCGTCTCACTGCAAACTGGAAAGGGATAAAATCCTGGACTCCCGAAACTCCCTGTCTTTATACACTGAAAGTTTCTTTGTTGAGTAAGGAAGGAGTTGTGCTTCATGTTGCCGACACCCGGGTAGGATTCCGTACGGTAGAATTCCGTCCACGCGACGGGCTGTATCTGAATGGGACGAAACTGGTGATGAAAGGTATAAACCGCCACTCTTTCCACCCCGATGGCGGAAGAACCACAAACAAAGAAATTAGTGTGCTGGATGCGACACTCATCAAACAAATGAACATGAATGCGGTGCGTTCGCATTACCCCCCTGATGAACACTTTCTGGATGCGTGCGACTCACTGGGCTTGCTCTATATAAATGAACTGGCCGGATGGCAGAATGCTTACGACACTCCCACGGGTCGTAAATTGGTGCGGGAAATGCTGGAACGGGATGTCAATCATCCTTGCGTTGTATTGTGGAGCAATGGGAACGAAGGTGGTTGGAACACGCAACTCGATACGCTTTTTCGTAAGTATGATCCGCAGAAACGCCATGTCATTCATCCGTGGGCTGATTTCGACGAACTGGATACACATCACTATCCTGCCTATCTCACAGGTGTGGGCAGATTCAATAATGGTTACAAGGTGTTTATGCCCGCCGAGTTCCTGCATGGTATGTACGATCAGGGACATGGTGCCGGATTGGAAGATTTCTGGTCTCGCTACACTTCGCATCCGCTCTTTGCCGGCGGATTCATGTGGGCTTATAGCGATGAGGCGGTACGCCGGAAAGACCGCAACAACGCTCTCGACAGCGAGAATTACAATGCTCCCGATGGAATTGTGGGCGCTTATCGTGAAAAAGAAGGAAGTTTCTATACCGTGCGCGAAGTGTGGTCGCCCATACACATTGAGCCTTTGATGATAACCTCCTCCTTTAAGGGAGAGTTCCGGGTATCCAATAGATACTTGTTTACCAACCTGCGTGATTGCTCCATGAGATACCGGGTGCTTCGTTGTCATTCTCCGTTAACTGCCGTAGGTGTAACTTCTTTTGCTTCCGTGACGAGTGTGTCTCCCGTGGCGGATGGTGGTGCACAGGCTTATCGCTGCGTGATAGACAGCGGTAGTGTGCATTTGCCTGCGCTCAGTCCGGGCGAAACGGGATATGCCCGTTTTGAGCTTCCCCCGGCTTTCGAGGATGGAGATGTGTTGGAGTTGGAGGCTTACGCCTCTGACGGAACAAGTGTTTGTCTGCGTACATTCCCCATACGTACGGTTGTTAATTATATGCAAAGAGAATTGCTCGAAACGGAGAAGACAATCCATTCGGGTGAGACGCGTATTGAGGAGAATGATTCGCTTATCACCCTGCAATCGGCAGAGGTAAATGTCTCTTTTAGAAAGAAAGATGCCACTATTGCCTCTGTGTGCCGGAGCACGACAGGACGGATCGTTCCGTTGAAAGACGGTCCCCTCCCCGTAGGTATGAAAGTGAGATTGAAGGAACTTACCGCTCGTTCCGAGCAGGGCGATGTGGTACTTTGTGCCCGTTATTTGGGAGCTGTCGACTCCATCGTGTGGCGATTGCGCCCCGATGGTTTGTTATCCATGTCCTCCGTTCTGTTGAACCGCGCTTCGGGTGGCGGAGGCTTCGACGATGCGTTCACCGATACACAGGTATATAACTTCGGTTTCACGTTCTCATACCCTGAAACAGAATGTAGGGGAGTCCGTTGGATGGGAAGAGGACCGTACCGTGTATGGAAGAATCGCATTCCCGGAACAAATTACGGCGTTTGGGAGAAAAGCTATAATAATACCATTACGGGAGAGTCGGAAGGACCCTTGCGATACCCCGAGTTTAAAGGCTATCACGCCAACTTCTATTGGGCGGATGTGCAGAGTCAGGAACAGCCATTTACCGTATATGCCGCCACGGATGGTATTTATTTGCGCTTGTTTACACCCGAAGAGCCTTACGGGCGACAAGATGGGGTGAATACCATGCCGGACTTTCCGGAAGGAGACATTTCGTTTCTGATAGACATTCCGGGCATACGCTCCTTTAAGCCCATCAGTCAGCACGGACCTCAAAGCCAGCCGGGCATTATCCGTATCAAACAAGGAGATGAGGGGTTGCGTTTGAATCTGATGTTCGATTTTAGAGAGCAACGCCGCTGAATACCCGGATGCGGCATAAGAAAGTATTCCGAAAACCATCCCGAACCGGATGCTTTCTGTTCGCTGCGGATAATACCCGGACAGCACCGCCGTATATTGGAAGAACGGTACAGGTACGGTATCTGAACCGCATGGGTATGGTATTCGTACCGCACGGGTGCGGTACGGGAGAAGTTTTCATTCGTTTCTTAGATTCTGATTATTAGCTATTTATAATTTATGGAAACATTCGCTCCGATATATTGAAAGTCTTATCTTTCGGTCCCGGTTAAACATTCAGGGTAAGAAGTCAATCATATGTAGAAAGCAAACCAATCGGCATATTCCTGTCCCGGATTTTCAGACACCTTGGAAACATACTGCCCGATACCATATCGAATTCAAATTAAGAAAAACAGACCAGCTTCGAACTTACGTTAAATATCTTTGCTTATGAAAACACATGATACGTTGAAAAAAATATTCCGCCTTTTCTTTATCATTCTTACGGTGGTTGGTTGCACTCCGAACCGGAGTGAGGCGATAGACAGGCAGGCGTTAGTGATGCGCAACAATCCGCAAATATATTCTTACGACTCTCTTGCATCGCTGAGTGTGGGCAACGGAGAGTTTGCCTTTACGGTGGATGTAACCGGATTGCAAACCTTCCCCGAACGGTATGCGAAAGGTGTTCCTCTCGGTACGCAGAGCCAATGGGGGTGGCACAGTTTCCCGAATCCCGAAGGATATGCACACGAAGAGACTCTGAAAGCATACGACTTTGGTCGCGGACACCTCGAATCTTATTCCGTGCAATACAACGAGCCGGAAAGGTTGAAAGGCGCGGCGGAGTGGTTTCGTGCCAATCCGCATCGTCTGCATTTGGGAGCCATAGGCTTGGAGTTGGGCGAGGGAGTGTTGGTTGCGGATGTTGATGATATATGTCAAACCCTGAATATGTGGGAGGGGATTATCCACAGCCGCTTTAAGTGGAAGGAGTATCCCTTTGAGGTACATACAGTTTGCCATCCGGATTTGGATATGCTGTCGAGCTCCGTGGTAAGCGCCGCACGAGTAGGGGTCAATTTCCGCTTCCCTTATCCTACGGGCGTGCATACGGATGATGCCTGCAACTGGCAGGCGGATGGCTTGCATACTACGGAGTTGGTGGAACAAACCGAACATTCGGCGTTGTTGAAGCGCACGTTGGACGCCACCACATATTATGTATCGCTGCAATGGGAAGGTAAGGCGGTTTTCACTGAAAAGACCGCCAACTATTTTGTGCTTAATCCGGAAGAAGATACATTGACGTTCTCCTGCCGGTTCACCCCCGGTGAACCCGCTGTGGCGGAGAAACTTCCTGCCTATGTGGAAACTGCGTCTGCCGCAACCCGGCATTGGAACAATTTCTGGGAGAAAGGTGCAGCCGTGGATTTCTCGCACTGCACCGACCCGAGGGCGAAGGAACTCGAAAGGCGCGTGGTGCTGAGCCAATACCTGCTTGCCATACAGTCTGCCGGAACTACCCCTCCGCAGGAAACGGGACTTACCTATAACTCGTGGTTCGGCAAATTTCATCTGGAGATGATTTGGTGGCATCAGGCATGGCAGGCATTGTGGGGACACGACGAGCTTCTCGCCCGCACGCTTGCCTGGTACGACTCGGCGGAACCCGTTGCCCGAAGCATTGCCCGCCGGCAGGGATTCGAAGGTGTTCGTTGGATGAAAATGACAGACCCCTCCGGCGTGGAGGCTCCCTCCAAAGTAGGCTCTTTCCTCGCATGGCAACAGCCTCATTACATCTATCTGGCAGAACTGCTCTACAGGGCAAATCCATCGGAAGAGGTAATCCGGCGATACAATCGTCTGGTGCAGGAAACGGCAAGATTCATGTATTCGTTTGCCTTGTACGACCAGTTGGAAGGACGCTTCGTCCTGCAAGGACTTATTCCCGCGCAGGAGACGCTTCGTGCTTCCGAAACCGTGAATCCTCCCTTTGAATTGTCCTATTGGCATTTCGCCATGAACGTTGCACAGCAATGGCGCGAACGTGCGGGTGAGAAACGGAATCTGGAATGGGATGAGTTGATAGACAAGTTGTCGCCTCTGGCATATAATGAAGATGCATTGTATCTGGCGGCGGAATCTGCCGCAGACACCTATAAAGATATCCGTTTTACAAGCGATCACATGGCGGTGCTCGGTTCGGTGGGTATATTGCCGATGAACAAACTTATTCGGGCAGACTATATGAAGAATACCCTGCACTGGATATGGGATAACTGGAACTGGGGTAAAACGTGGGGATGGGACTATCCGATGACGGCGATGAATGCCGCCCGAATGGGAGAGCCGGACAAGGCGGTGGGTGCTTTGCTTATGGAAAGACGGACAAATACCTACCTGCCGAACGGACACAACTATCAAGATGCCCGTTTGCGGGTCTATCTGCCCGGTAATGGCGGGTTGTTGACAGCCGTGGCAATGATGTGTGCCGGATGGGATGGATGCGAGGAACGTAATCCCGGCTTCCCGAAAGACGGGCAGTGGGATGTTCGTTGGGAAGGGTTGAAACCCATGCCATAGCGTGATTACCCGTCTCAGGAAAAAGGTAAGTTGTCCGTAACCGGTGGTTGTCGTATGTCATAGATAAAGGACAGGTTTTCTTTGCACAGGAGACTTGAATCAGCCTTCAATGTTGGTTACTTCCACCTCTTTTATCTTTCGGAAGAGATC
>JBHADT010000015.1:0-11675 GCA_041855205.1 Bacteroides sp. | reverse complement strand
GAAGAGCGTGAGGTTGAGCCGGAGGAACCCAAATTCACCGGATTTATCTTCAAGATTACCGCCAACATCGACCCTAATCATCGCTCCTGCATCGCTTTCTGCAAGATATGTTCCGGCAAGTTCACGCGCAATGCTCCCTATCTGCACGTGCGTCATGGCAAGACGATGCGTTTCTCGTCGCCTACACAGTTCATGGCGCAGCGAAAGACCACCGTCGACGAGGCATGGGCGGGGGATATCATCGGTCTGCCCGACAACGGCACGTTCAAGATTGGCGATACGCTGACCGAGGGCGAGATGCTGCACTTCCGCGGCCTGCCCAGTTTCTCTCCTGAGATGTTCAAATATATCGAGAACGCCGACCCGATGAAGCAGAAACAGCTTGCCAAGGGCATCGACCAACTGATGGACGAAGGTGTAGCGCAGTTGTTTGTCAACCAGTTCAACGGCCGTAAGATTATCGGCACGGTGGGACAGCTCCAGTTCGAGGTTATCCAGTATCGTTTGGAGAATGAATATAGCGCGAAGTGCCGTTGGGAACCCCTCAGCCTCTACAAAGCCTGCTGGATTGAGAGCGATGATGCCGCAGAGCTGGAGGCATTCAAAAAACGTAAATACCAGTATATGGCTAAAGACCGTGAGGGCAGGGATGTGTTCTTGGCCGACAGCGGATATGTGCTTCAGATGGCTCAAATGGACTTCAAACATATTAAATTCCACTTTACGAGCGAGTTCTGATTGCTTTTAAAAGGATACGTTACATTGTACATATAGAGAAGACGTGGCAAAAAACAAAGCCTCCTGCATTATGATATAATATCAGGAAGTCCAATGTGTTTTGCCTCATCCTCTCTTATATTATATTCTGTTCGTCGGGTATTATTTCAATTCATCGCAATAATAACTCATTTGTCCGCCCGTATCGCCAATTTCCACATCGGCCTTATACCAACTGATGATTTGTATTTTGAAATACCTCTGCCCATCGGCCGTGCGTACCACGTATGTATGGAACGAGGGGGTATAAACGGGTGGCGGTCCTGAAAAAGTCATCGCCTTTGCCAATACTGGGTTCGCATCCGTCAATGTGGTTGCTGGTCCCCGGTTAGGGTCAAACCATGGGTTTTGCTGGAAATCCAGTTTATGAGCGATGAGATATTTGTTCCAGTCATTGCGCGACATGGTGATGTACACGGAGTGGTCGTCTACAGCCCATTGGATATCGGAAGGCAATTGCGATACGGTTTGCCACTTTTCGTACGCCCCGCTTCCCAAATCGGCGGCACCGCCCTGTCCGTTCCCCGACGTGCCGCTGTTTGTACGCATGCGGTAGCCGCAAAAAGCCAAGTCCCAATCGGTCCGGTCTTTTTGCTCACCCTCGGTGATATCGGCGTTCACTTTGTATCGATTGAATATTTGTCCGGTTCGCAGGTTGATATATAGCCAGTCGTTGGTTACGCCGGTGGTATATCCCGTGTTGCGAGGCAGCACTTTTCCCGTGAAAGGCTCTGCGTCATAATCAACGCAAGAAGCCAACGTGAGGGCAGTCCAAAGTATTGTCAGGAAATAATGTTTCATTTCTTTCGTTTTAATAATTTCACAATATCGTCTACAAGGAATTCTACTTGCACATATCCTTTCGCCCCGGCAGTGGCAGGCACGTTGAACATAGTGATGCCCGAACCCAGCGTATGGGGAACATAATTGAAAAGATTGTCCACTCCCACCGCCAGTTTCACCTTGTTATGGAAAGTCTGCACAACAGAGAGATTGCAGAGCACATACGTCGGCAATGTGCAACGGAAATATGCGTCGTAGCTCTTTTTGTGCTCTTCCACCCATACGCGGTCTTGCACGTCGAAATTCTTTTCGCCCATCAGCGAAGCGCTGAAGATGGTTTTCAGCCGATAGTTCCTCTTATTGAGCGTATAGTCGAGGCTGCCTGTTGCGGCGTGTGGCGATGTGGTGTTCACCTGTATTCCGTCCTGTTTGCTCACATTGACGTAGCTGTATGTGCCGTTGAGTGTCAAATAATCGCATACGTGCCATTTTAAGATGGCCTCCACTCCCAACATACGTTGGCTGCTCAGATTTGTATATTCAAAGTTGTATTGCATATCGTAGATGTGCCAAACACCTTCTATTTTTTTTCTGAAGAAGTTGCCGTATGCGTTGACATTCACGAAGAACCTGTCGCGGCTGTATTCCGCGCCTATAGAGAAGTAGTTGTTTTTTTCAGGTTTCAGTTCTTCGTTTCCTTTGATTTGAAACATGCCCAGATGATCCCAATTGAAGAACAACTCTTTGATGCTGGGGGCACGGTAACCCTTCGAATAATTGGCGCGTATGGCCCAATGGTTGTCGGGCGAATACTTCACCGCCACTTTGGGCATCCACATGAAACCGAAAGCTTCGGAGAAGTTGGTTCGTACGCCTGTCGAGAGCATCCACCGGTCGTTGGGCGTCCATTCCTCTTGCAGGAAATACTCTGTTTCGCGCAGCGAACGAGTGGTCATCTTCCGGTTTACGAAGCGGTCGCTTGTCAGGTCGTCGCTGATATGCTCCACGCCGAATATGATGTTGTGCCCTTTGAAATAATCGCTTGTCAGTGTCAGGCGGGGTTGCAAGATACGGCTTTTGTATACTTTCTTGCGTGTGTCGATTCTTTCGTGCCGCTTGAAGCGGTCGTAAAAGTCGCTGTGCATGCTCATGTTGACGGTGAACCAGTCTTTCACGTTATACCTCACTTTCAGGCCTGCCATGAAATCGCGGCTTTGCGAGAAGTTCATGTCCTGTATCAGGTCGTATGAGTTCATGAAAAACATCGAACCGTATGCCTGAACGGATAGGTTCTTGCCGGGTTCATAATAGAACTTCTGTGCAGCGGAAATATGCTCTGTTCCCTCGATGCCCATCGGCGAGCGTGTTGCCACACTCTTCAATGTAATGTCGTGTGGCAGAAAAGGGTTGGCCTCCTTGGTGTATACCTTGATGTCATTATCCGCCTGATACATGTAGAAAGCGTCGCTTTCGCTATACCACACATCCGTCTGAGAAGTAAAAGCCTTGTGTTTGACACCTGCCGACAACCATGCCTGAAGATTAGGGCGGTCGCTGTTTTTCTCGAACATATACAGGAAATCTTTCGGAGAGGGATTCTTATAGTTACGTTCGTTCATCTGTGCCCAGCGCACGCCCGCCTGTATGTCGAGCGGTTTTACGGTTTTCTTCGAGATGAGATTAATCACGGCTCCCGAAGCCCTGCTGCCATAAAGCGTGCTGCTTGCGCCTTTTACTATCTCCACGCGATCGATGGCATGCAGGTTGAACCGCTCATAATCCAAATTGCCGGCCATGTCGCCGGTCATGCGCTCGCCGTCTTGCAAAAAGAGGACGTGACGTGCGTCGAGCCCCTGCATCGAAATTTCATTGCCGAAGCCCACTTTCTGTATGTTCATTCCCGGCGTTTCCTGTTGCAGGGCATGCTGCAGGTCGCTGTATCCGGCATCCACAAGTGCCTTGCCCCCCAGCACTTGTGTGGTGATGGGTGCCAGCTTGATGGGGCGTTCCGTGCGCGACCCTGTTACAACAACATCGTTCAGGTGTATTACGTCTTCCTGCATCGTAATTGTTGCTTCATCTATTGTCGGCGGGAAGCTGTCCGTTATCGGAACATAGCCGATTGCGCTCACCTTATAATATATGTTTTTCCCTTTTTCGGCCTCTATAACAGCCTTTCCCTCCACATTCGTTATGCAGTGCAGGGCTTTCGCCATGTCTTTGTGAGTAGAAAAACTGATGCTTGCCCCGATTAAAGGCTGTTGCGTCCCTTTTTCCTGCACAGTGATTTTTACCCTATGTTGCGCCTGCGTGTTTGCTGCAACAAGCAGGCTACATAGAGCAAAAACAATGTATTTCATTTGCATCTTTATTTCTATTTTTTTATTCTTTTAGGTAAGATTATTGCTTCAACAGTGCCATTTGATGCAGTATGCATTCCGAAGAGACCATATTTTCCCATCGAACCATCACTTATCACTGGGTCATAAAAATAGAGATGGATTGAACCTAAATTGTCTGAACCAACAGATGTTATAATTTCTTCTTCTTTGGTAGAAGTTGTTGTTTGTGCATGTTCAAATCCGCTCTTCTTTACAGTAGTGATTTCATTCTCTTTTCCCGAAGCCGAGATCTCAAAACTGCTTTTGTTTGTATAGGTGTATGTTGAACTTACTTTCTTTTTAATCGTTTGATTATCATCTCTTTCCTGAATATAAATGTTTATAGAAAGCGATTGGTTATATAAGTCCCAAGGAGCGAACTGTATACCATTGTTTGGGAAATTAGGTAACTTTTCAGTACGAACCCATCTGGCTTTCAGATCGTTGGGATCAGCGGTGAGAGTGTACTTTGAATGCCTGAATAATGTAGAGTGACGATAGACTAGTTTTATTTTATCAATAGAAAACACTAATCTTGGGTCAAGATTAAAAACTAGTTCTTGTTTTGATACACTTGCATTATTGTTTGTGCCTATATGGCAACTAAAAATAAATTCAAACTTGCCATCAGTCCATATATTCTTTAACGTTTCCTTTCTGGATGGTATTTCTTTTTTCTGTTCGACTACCTGAAGCTTTGGGTCACTTCCATCTTGGTCTGTTATGCTGAAATATGCAGCCGGATTGATTCTGAATGCATATAAAGTTTCTCTTATGTTAGGATTTAATGTCCCTTTGGGTGTGTTTGGGCCTATTCCATAATAAATATAATCTCTTTCACATAAATCTGGTCTGTCTTTTAATGCTTTCCACATTTCTAATATGATAGGATCAAACTGACTACGTTCCAAATAGGAATTTTGGAAATCCGGCTCCTCAAAATCCATGTATTCTTCCGATCTGGTATTGGGAATATTCTTTTTTGAATCAAAAATGTCACTGATAAATTCATAAGTAGCTTCCCCACTTCTGGTTGCGGCATTCTTAACTCGTAATCGTTCGTTGTTTTTAACAACTAAACAAGGGAAATCGGGAATCTCATTAAGAGCTAAATGACCAATAGATTGACCATTTTCATATAATGTATTGGTTTCGTCATCCCTACAGATTACTCCAACTTCATTATTGCTTGCATCCCAGTTTTTCACACTAAATCCGCCTATCCATGATAAATCAGGAATCAGAATGTTAAGCAAGTAAAGCGATTCTTCTATTTGTACCAGTTCATTCTCGTCATTACAATATGTCAGTAAAATATCTCTGAATGTCTTATTTTCATTCACTATTTTATTTTTTGCAAATGGATAAAAAATATCATAATCATTATCAAACTGTATTAAAGCTTCATTTTGCAAAAAAAGACGTACTTCCCTGTTGCTATACACGGCTTTTGACAAGATCTTTGCAAAGGCTTGCTGAGCATCTTTGAGAGACAATGTAATGAAATTTCTCGAATTCTCCTTTTTATCGATTATGGTATCATATTCTTGCGAACAAGATAAAAGAAAAATTGAAAAAACAAAAAGTAATATAACTTTCTTCATAAGGAGTGATATGATTAAATAATAAAATAAAGGATTATCGACTTCCATACCTGGCGTGTATGATTATCGAATCTTCGGGATTCTTCTCATTGTAAAGAATTCCTTCTAATTTAACATCAATAATGGGATCCATATAGGAAAGCCAAGTAACGTTTGTTATTTCAACCTTGAAAGGATTACGGCTGTTGGCTTCGTAAATTATATTGCCATTTGGAAAGGCTTTGGTTAGTTTTATATTACTCTCATACCATGCTTTCGGATCAAAATCGTATGTACCTAAGTAGCGTACACCGACATTCAATTTATACAGTCTGATATAGAGTTGAGTCTTTTCGTCAATGCCAATACCCGTATTTAGAATATTTATAGAATCAATCCCTGTCCATGCTTGTTTTGCATAAAAGCTCTCGCGTATGCTATAAATAGGCATGGATAAGTTATCGGTACGCTCACTGTTGTCCAACTGTACATATTTTCCGTTGACAGAACCTTTAAAATATCCCCAATACGAATCTTTCTCTTTCGATCTATCATTGAGTGATGTATCTTCATCCTTTTTACAAGATGAAAATATAGCGATAGTGTATACAAAGAAAAAGAAAGGGAAAATGATTTTAGCTTTCATTTGATATATACCGTTTTTTGGATTATTTGTAAGTGATACTTATAAAGAATTTTATTTGATGAAGATTTCTCCGCTTTCTTTACAATCCGTGCTCTTTTTTGTAGGCCTCCAAGTCCCTTTCATATTGGGCAAACTCTTCCTCGTAATTCTTGATACGGTTTTTGTCGATGGTTTGTAAGAAGCATTCGGAGCGCACACTCATCATGTTGTAGTCGACAATAAAGATGAGTTCTTCCGTCTTTACATTTAAATAGCCTATAACGCCGGCTCCGCTGCCTTTCTGTACTCCGGAATCGTCTTTGTTATCTCCGGTGACACTTCCGTCTTTACCGACGAACTTTATCCACCCGTCGCCTCCATATTCATTTTTCTCATAATAATTTAGCTGCATGAACTTGCATTTGCAAGAGAAGTAGACTATTAGCGGCATTTTACCTACGGAGAATCCGTTGAGTGACAATTGCATACTGTCTTTTTCCCATTTGAAGTTAAATTTCGTAGGGCATCCTTGGGGAAGAAGAGTTTTGTCAACATCACTCATTGTGGCTTTTGTTGACAACACAATGTCTCCGTTCAGTATAGTCTTTGCCTTTTCGAGGTATTCTTCGTTGGCGGGCTTTTGTTCTAATCTTTCATCACTGCTGCAAGACGACATTCCCAAGAATAAAAGGGCCAAGAGATAAATATTCCATTTTAATAATTTCATTAGCATACTTATTTAGTTATTTAATATTATAGTTTAGACTCCTCTTTTCTTTGTTGATATCTTATTCACAATATAATATAGTCTTTGCCTCGTTGACACATTCCGTATCGGTTTTTCTCTTTTTATGGCCATCACTGCTACACAAAAAAAACAAAAAAGAAAAGCATCAAGAGGCAAAGACACCACATAACATCTTATAAGCATTCTCTCTTGTTATGGTTGGAGAGTGCCGTCAAAGGTGACAGAGGCTGGGAATACCGGAAAAACTTGCCAACCGGCGTACGTGTTAAGAACGAAATGGAGTTCATTGTTAACGAGCGTACCTGTAAAGCTTGATAACTTTATAGTGATATTTACCCCGCCATTCAACAATACTAACTTCCCTGCAGGGTCATTTATAGGCGTATTCGGTGTGATTACACCGTTATTGATAGAAACATCAAGATCTACATAAATAGTTCCGGGCATGCTTCCGATTGGGCCTACCGTTCCCGTCAAATTATACAGATTGCCGCCTATGCTTGTCAACGTGAAGTTTTGATTTGGTGCATTGTTGTATGAATTGCCATTCATTGTAATATTGCTCAACGTGCCATTGTAGGTACCTGACTGTGCATTAGAATTAACTGCGAATCCTAAAAGACCGATTACCGATAAAACGGTAGAAATAATAAATTGTCTCATAATTTTATTATTTTAATTATTATTGAATTTGTGATGACCATCTTATTCCTCTTATTTTGGGTTGCCACCATATATTTATAGTTGCACGCAGACGTGGAGGGTTCATGTTATAGTATTTCTTGATGAAATCTTTCGTTGACTGCTTGTCAAATACGTCTTGCGTACAAGCAAACTCTGTGTAATTTGAGTATGTATGGAATTCTGTCAGCACAGGATAAACAATGGAGCATTTTCCCGGTAAATTGCCAAGTCCGAACTCTGACACCAATTTGAATTTGGACAAGTCCACCTGCTCAAGACTTTTCAGATTGGCTAATGCTATGCGGAAAGCTCTCAGTCCGCTTTTTTCCGGAAGAGTTATCTTCTTAAGGTCCGGACAATCTATGAACGCCAACGAAGAACCGTAAGGCCCGTTCTGTTCCATCTCGATACTTCTTTGCCCGAACAGGACACTGTGGCTTAGGTCGATCTCACTGATACCGTTTACCTTCACCCATTGGAAACACGTAAGGTTTGTGGCATCCCCGAAATCGATTCCTGCAGACGCGTCTACGTTCGAGAACGACATGGTCGTAATACCGGAACCGGGCTTTATATACGGTAATTTCGCAGTGTTAGCCAAGTCGATTGTCAGCATTTTGCCATCCCAATAAGGACTGTTCACTATATATTGTATGCCTTGCAGCGTTTCTGCGGCATCGACTCCGGAATATTTGTTGAGAACACAAGCATTCTGCTTATCCTTAATGCTTAGTTGCTTATTTATATCTATATGGATGCCGTCGTCGGCAAAGATGCTTGAAAAATGTTTTTTTAAATTTGCCCTGATTTTCTCATCGGGAACAGTGCGCAACGTGTTGTATTTGGAGAGTGCGCCATTATCATCTATCATTTTTACATCCATTTTGCCCGACTTTATGTTTTCTTCGTTTTTGCGATAGAAACGCACGAGGTCTTTGATGTTGAACTTAGCCTCCGCAGGCAAGTAGAGTTTAGTGATGTCGCGCAGGTTGGTGACTGTTTCATCGCCATTTTCCTCCACCTCCACTTTTACCAGATTATCATAATTGTGTATATCGTTACCCGTAAGGTCGATACCGGTAATCTGCTTAGGCAGTTTGGCAAAATCGAACGACGGGCCGTAGCCGTTATCAGAGAGTTTCACCTCTTTGAGGTTGGGAAGAATGTCCAACCCCGTGAAGTCGGCAATTTTTGTTCCGCTTAAATCGAGCGACACCGTTGCGTTGACCTTGTCGTTAAGTTCTAACTTCCCCTCTTGGTTGAAAATATACCCTTTGGATTTTAAAACTGTCATCAATTCGGTATTTTTCAATACAGTAGCACTGTAAGCAGGACCGTCGTCCTTGCTGCAGGAACTGAATCCTAAAATAAAAGCTGCCATTAAAGGCAATACACCTTTTCTTGTTTTCATTCTGTTAAAAAAAAATAAATTATTTCAGAACAAAGGTAATGGTGCTGTAAAAAATGTACAATACCTTAAAATTATGATTTTGCGGAATTTATATCCTTATTTATGGGGATGATTCTTCCGGGTTCTGGTAAGATTAAAACTATATTTAAGGGATAGAAGCACGTAGCTTCTGATTTGCGGGCGATAGGATTCGTGATAGTTGTAAGCGGTTATCGAGCGAATAAGGTTGTTTCGTCTGTTCAGAATGTCGTTCCAACTGAAAGAAAGCATTGCTTGCTTCTTTTTGAGGAAGCTCCACGAAACGGCCAGATTCCACAGCCATTGGTCGTCGGCGCTTGTGGCATAGGTGCCACGTCGCAAATAGCAGCCGGCATCGCTTCTTGCTTCTATATTATAAGGCAACTCTATGCTGCCGCTTATGCCTATGTTATAATCACTGGTTTCGAGATGCGTATCAGTCAGGAGGTTATGCGAACGGTACGTCTGCCATCCTCCACTCAGTTCGATGTATCCCCACTGTGGCTGATAACTACATTTCAGGTTGATATTGTTTCCTGTGGTGCGCGTCCTGCTTTTGGTTGCTTCCGTTTGAGCATTTTCATTGAAAAGGCCGACCGAGTTCTGAATAGAAGCCCTTGCTCTTGCCGAAACAAGGAATTTCCCCAACAGTTTCTGCCATTGCAGCATGCCCTCTGCCAGCCAATTGCCGTCGATATTGACTGTGCGGTAAGTGCGTGCCCCCGTCTTATTGTTGTACAGCACCTCCTCGGCGAAATCGTTGAACGTATTCCGGAAATTACCGGAAAGCGTCAATCCGGTTTTGTTTTCTTCCAGATTGACTCCGAACTGTTGCCGGTAGGAGGCTTTTAAATGGGGATTACCTATCCTTATGGATAACGGATTACTTATGTCGCCCGATGTGAGAAGCGAGTGTATGGAGGGTTGTGTACTGTTTCCGTTATATTTGAACTCTATCGACACTTTGCCTTTTCGCCGTTTGGCGCTGAAGTACGGTTTGTATTCCGTTGCCTTGACGGTTGTGTCTATGGATGCAGAAAAATTTTTCCGGCTTATGTCTCGTCGTTGCAGTTCGATTACAACGCCGCCGGTGATATGCCATGATTTGCCTTTATAGTCCATCCTCAGCGTAAGCTCCTGCCCTGTTGTGGTGAGTTTGCTTTCATTGCTCAAGCTGTCTATGCGTTGTTTCGTTTGCGCAATGTGGTCGTAGCTGTCGAGGTTGTTGCCTGTCTTTCTGCATAGCACCCCATAGCCTGCTTGCAAGCGTAAACGTTTATCGACAGGTTGCGTAAGAAGCAGGGAAACATGGCCGTTATGCTGATTGGAGGGCGTTTCTTGATATAGGTTGCGTACAAGCAAAGAATCGTTGCCCGCCGTATTTTTCAACCGATGGTATCGGGTTTGCGACAGGCTGACGCTTTCCGTTCGGGTTGAATTTCCATTGATGGCGGCCGTCAGGCTGACGGAGGTTCCGGATTTATTCAAACGGCGGGTAAAATCGGCCGACAGGTTATAGTTTGCAGCCTTGCTCGTGGAGCTGACTTGCAGCATGCCGGAGGTCAGGGGAAGTATGGCAGAATTCTTCTCGTACAGCTCCGTCTTGTTGTCGGTTTGACTGACCGTTTGCCCACGGCTTCCGTTGGCGTTGACGTTCAAAAGGGTTTTCTCGTCGATTTTGTAGCTCATGGAAAAGTTGGCAAAGTCATTATGATTCTTTCCGGACACCAATGAGGATGATTCTTGGTGCTTCGTGCCCGATGAGAGGTATTGCTCGTCGTAGTCGTCGCTCTCGCTTACGTTGTGGAAAGAGTTGACGGACACGCTTCCGTTCAACGTCATTTTCCGGCCTATTTTCTTCACGATATTGCCCGACAACATATTCTGGAAATTCCCTTTCAGCGCATTCATGTTGCCAAGGTTATCGCTACGAGCTATGATAGAGATGTTTTCGCCATTGGCGTTGAACATGTTGGCCTGCGCTTCGTCCCGCCGCCTGCCGTGGTTTCCGTGTTCGGCGGTCAACGAACCGGAGAGGCTTCCGTTGTATGTGTTTTTGGTTTTTATGTTCAAGACGAAATCTTCCGATCCGTTGCTTACTCCTGTCATCTTTTCCATCTCCGAAAGCATGTTGTAGAGTTGCAGCAGCTCTATGGCGTCGGCTGGCAGATTTTCCAATGCGGCTGCGATGTCGTTGCCCATAAATGTTTGACCATTGATGTTGACTCCGTTAAGCCGTTTTCCATTGAAAGAGAGCAGTCTGCTCTCCTTGTCAAAGTCCATTCCGGGAATCTTCTTGACGAGGTCTTCCAGTTTCGCCCCCTTATGTACTCGCAAGTTGTGGGTATTGATAAAAGTGGTGTCCCGCCTCACGTCGATCAGCTTGCGCCGTCCGATGATAACGACTTCGTCGAGCAAAACCTCTTTAAACAGCGAATCTTTTTCAATGCCCGAATAAGGGGGGCTCACAGCACGTCCATGCACGGAAGAGTATGCGGAAATCAGCCCAAGCCCCCACACCATGATACCTATTATAAATATCTTTTTATGCATTTGCCGCAAAGGTAAACGGGAAAAAAGTTTCATGCAATACCTTATTCTTGCGATTTTTTAAAGGTATACCCCCATTGTATGCCAGAACGAACGATTTTTTAGTGTCCTTTTT
>JBHADT010000014.1:0-7703 GCA_041855205.1 Bacteroides sp. | reverse complement strand
TCCTCCTTGCTGGTCTTTCAGAAGTTTTTGAGCCAATGCCAGATTGTACCGGGTTTCATCATCTTTCGGATTATTCCGCAAAGATTCTTTATACGCCTCTACAGCCCGCGCATAGTCTTTTCCTGTCTGATAGACAACACCTGCATTATGATACATCTGCGCACGCTTTCCTTTATCCTTTTCCATCTTAGCTGCCGTAAGATATTGCTCCAATGCTTCGTTCCCCTTATTCTGCCGGAATAGGGCGTTACCCAAATTGAACATGGCGATGGTCGATGTGGGGTTTGCATCCAACGCTTTGCGATAATCCACTTCGGCCTTGACAAATACACTGTCTCTATAAGAACGATTCCCTTTACGTATATAATCCCGTTCGGCTTTCTGTGCCGTAGCTCCACATACCCACAGGAATAACACCAACAAAGTTATTACTCGATTCTTTATCATGACTGTTCTCTATCTTTTAAATAAATGAATATTGCGGAACAACGGATTCTTGCGTTCCAGCATCAATATATCCGCTACCAGCAACGACAGTATCAACCATGCAAAGACCTGAAACTGTTCATTAAACTCCGTGTAAACTTGTGTCTCTACTTCAGTTTTCGCCATTTTATCAACCTCCTGCGAGATCGCTTTTTGAGCCGTATTCGTATTATCTACGCGTACGTAGATACCATTGCCCGCCTTTGCCAACTCCTGACACATCTGTTCATTCAGACGAGTGACAATAATGTTACCTGCCCGGTCACGACGAAAGTCATTGCTTTGCTCTACAGGAATAGGAGCCCCTTCGGGCATTCCCACTCCCAATACATTTACCTGAATACCTTTCTGCACTGCTTCCTGTGCCGCTTCCATAATGCCCCCTTCATGGTTTTCACCATCGGTAATCAGTATGATAGAGCGCCCCACCCCCTCTTGAGGAGTAAAGCTGCGTGCTGAAAGATTTATGGCAGCCCCGATGGCTGTACCTTGTTTGGTTATCAGAGAAGGAGTTATAGACTCCAAAAACATTTTTGCGGAAATATAATCGCTGGTGATAGGTAACTGTGTGAATGCATCGCCCGCAAAAACCACCATCCCTACTTTATCATTTTCCATCTTATCCACCAATTGGGCAACCAGTCTCTTTGCCTTATCCAAACGGCTGGGTTGCACATCACGGGCAAGCATCGAATTAGATATATCCAACGCAATGATAACTTCTACCCCCTGGCGTTTTACCGTCTCCAATTTGGAACCGAACTGAGGACGTGCCAAGAGTACGGAAAATAAAGCAAGAGCAGCCAATGTCAATCCGAACTTAACGTCCGGACGGTATTTGGAAACATCCGGCATAAGTTGCTTCATAAGCTCCGGATCGCCAAAGCGTCTGATGGCTCTTCTACGCCGGTAATTGGAATAGAGGTAAAAGACCAGCAATACCGGCAACAAGAATAAAAGATACAGAAAAGTGGGGTCTTCAAAACGGAACATGGTTGCTTACATTAAAATCCTGCGGTGCATACCGAACATCACATGCAACAAAGGATAATTTGAAATCTACACAAATTATTTATGGTATTTTTTTCAATATCGAATTACGAAGAAGAATTTCAAGCAGCAGACACAGAAATGCCGCCAAAGCAAACCAGCGATATTCTTCCTGACGCTTACTGTATTCCTTGACATTCAGTTTTGTTTTCTCCAACTTATCGATTTCTTGATACACCTCTTTTAATTTAGAATTGCTGGTGGCACGAAAATAGTTCCCATCGGTAGTAGCAGCTATTTGAGTCAGTGTTTTCTCATCAATTTCTACCGGCACATTCACATACTGTACCGTATTTCCCACAGGATAGGGATAAGGTGCCATACCATTTGTACCAACCCCGATTGTATACACTCTGATACCGAAGCTCTTGGCTATCTCCGCTGCTGTCAAAGGAGAAATATCGCCTTTATTATTTGTTCCGTCGGTCAGCAATATAATCACTTTGGACTTTGCCTGACTATCTTTCAGACGAGAAACCGCATTGGCTATGCCCATACCCACCGCCGTACCGTCTTCAATCAACCCGCACTGTACATTCTTGAGCATATTCAGTAGCACCGCATGATCTATAGTCAAAGGGCATTGGGTGAAACTTTCTCCTGCAAATAACGTAAGTCCTATGTTATCATTAGGACGACCGTTGATGAACGCAGTAGCCACCTCCTTGGCTGCTTCCAAACGATTAGGCTTCAGGTCTTCCGCTAACATACTGGTGGAAACGTCAACGGAGAGCATAATGTCTATCCCTTCCACTTCACTGTTTTGCCAACTGTTTGTAGTCTGAGGACGAGCCAGAACCAGAATGAGCATCACAAATGTCAATATCCTCAATGCAAAAGGCAAATGAAGCAAGTAATTCTTATAGCTTTTAGGAGTATGCGCATACACACGGGCATCCGATATCTGAAGAGTCGCATCATTTTTACGGTATCTCATCACATACCAAACGGCGTAAGGAATGAGCAACAATAGCAGAAACAAATATTCTTTATGAGCAAAAACCATTTTATTTACAGTTTAAATTCAGTGATATAGGCAATTCGGCGGTTTTCATTCCGATATTCCCGTGTCTATCAGGCAAAATAATGATACAACTGGGTCACTACATAAATAAATGAGACTATCAAAGATGTAACAACCGATACAATGGCCACACCCAATAATATCTTAACACGCAATGAGCGTTTCTCAACTATGGTTACTTCCGAAGGTTGCAGTTTCACATCTTCATCTTCTGCTTGTTTTGTATCGTTGATGAAATCAATGGCGCTGACAAGGTTGGCATCATGTTCGTTCATCATCGGATAATGTTTAGCAAATTTTACAAGATCTGCGGTTTCGAACAACGTACATAAATCGGCAATCGCTTTCTTATCTTTAACTTCCAGCAGCTTTGCTATAATCTCTGCTGAGGTCATCTCAAGAGCGTTAAACCCAAACCGTTCTTTAATATAAGTACGTATCGTATCTGTCAACTCCGTATAGAATGGCTTAGGCTCACCCTTTTGCCATATTTTTTCATTTCTGATACGCTCCATCTCTTGCATTGCCAACTGATGGGGGGGGAGTTTGGGTTCTATCTTTATCTTACGGATAATAGGTTTATTGTCGCGAATCCGCTTTATCAGATAAACTAATAAGAATAACAAAGGAACATAAAGCAAGACAAAGCCAATCGCTAAATACCAGTCTGCCCAAGAGAAAGGGGCTTTCATTACTGTTTTCTCGCCATAAAAGACATCGGCGTTAAGCGTATCCACAGGCAACGAATACACTTTCAGAGCAAGGGCTTTGGAACGATATATCTTATCGTCTACTCCAACTTCCATCGGTGGCAGATAATACAATGCGGAATCAAAAGAAGTAATGGTGTATTCCTGTGTTATCAACATCCGCTTACGGTCATTCAAATATTGCGTATCGGGAGGAGCGACATCGAGCACTTCTACTCCACGCACTAATGTATCGGCATAGATAGGAAGCACGACGCGTTTATTCGCATCTACCGACACCTGAAGTTTTACTTTCGTCTGATCACCTATGAAAATTTGCAAAGAGTCTATAGAAGCATCTACCGTAACGGACTGTGCGGAAACTCTGTGCAGAGACGTTCCTAAAAGAATTATCAGAAAAATATACTTTTTCATGTTTGTCAATTTCGTTTTGCAAACAGGCTCATCAAAGCTTTTACATAATCTTGATCGGTGCGTACGGAAACATTATCCACATTGCTTTTGGTAAAAATCTCTTTAAGTCCGGCTTGCTTATTCACCCACCACTCATGATGGGCCTTACGCACTGCTTTAGAAGAGGTATCTATCCACTGGGTATGCCCGGTTTCCCCATCTTTTATATTCAGCAACCCAATGGAAGGGAGCTCCTCTACCCGACGATCATACACTTGAATGGCAACCAGATCATGTTTTCTATTGGCAATGGTCATGGCGTTTCCGAAGTCTTTCTGATCTATAAAATCGGAAAGAACGAAAGCTGTACAGCGTCTTTTCATCGCATTTGTAAGATATTCCATTCCCAAACGAATATCTGTACGTCTACTTTCCGCATGAAAATCTATCAGTTCACGGATAATATACAGAATGTGCTTACGCCCTTTCTTGGGAGGTATAAACTTCTCTATCCGATCAGAGAAGAATATGACCCCTATCTTATCATTGTTTTGTATCGCCGAGAAAGCCAGCGTAGCGGCTATTTCTGTTACCACATCTTTTTTCAGATGATTGATCGTACCGAACTCCAAACTTCCGGAAACATCAACAAGCAACATCACCGTCAACTCTCGTTCTTCTTCAAAAACCTTTACATAAGGTTTATTAAAACGTGCGGTAACGTTCCAGTCTATATCTCGAATGTCATCCCCGAACTGATATTCGCGCACTTCGGAGAATGCCATACCTCTGCCTTTAAAAGCCGAATGATATTGCCCTGCAAAAATATTATTGGATAGTCCGCGCGTTTTGATTTCGATCTGACGAACTTTCTTCAACAATTCACTTGCTTCCATCCTTTTCCGTTAGGTGGGTTAAGAAAAACAGTTTCATCAAGGTACTTCCACCTTGTTCAAAATCTTACTTATTATTTCATCTGAAGTCATGCTGGTGGCTTCAGCTTCATATGTCAAACCGATGCGATGACGAAGTACATCGTGTGCCACGGCGCGTACATCTTCAGGAATCACATAACCGCGACGTTTAATAAAGGCATAAGTACGGGCAGCTAAAGCCAGGTTAATAGAAGCGCGAGGTGAACCTCCGAAAGCTATCATTTCTTTCAACTCTTTCAAATCATACTTTTCAGGATAACGGGTGGCAAACACAATATCCACAATGTAACGCTCAATTTTCTCGTCCAAATAGACTTGACGTACCACCTTACGAGCTTCCAGTATCTCATCCGCTTTCAGAATAGGTTTCACCTGCATTGATTCACCGTTAATATTCTGACGGATTATCAACTTTTCTTCTTCTTGTTTAGGATAGTCAATAACTACCTTCAACATGAAACGGTCCACTTGAGCCTCAGGTAATGGATAAGTTCCTTCTTGTTCAATAGGGTTCTGTGTAGCAAGAACCAGAAACGGTTTGGGTAGTGAGAACGTTTCTTTACCAATTGTAACTTGACGCTCCTGCATGGCTTCAAGCAATGCGCTCTGTACTTTGGCTGGTGCACGGTTAATTTCATCCGCTAATACGAAATTGGCAAAAACAGGTCCTTTCTTCACCTGAAACGCTTCCTCTTTCTGACTGTAAACCATCGTACCTATAACATCGGCAGGCAATAAATCAGGAGTAAACTGTATTCTGTTATACTGCGCATCGATTAGAGATGCCAATGTTTTAATAGCCAATGTCTTAGCTAATCCCGGCACTCCCTCTAGTAAAACATGCCCGTCGGAAAGCAATCCAATCAACAACGATTCAACCAAATGCTTCTGTCCCACAATTATTTGGTCCATACCCGATAGCAGGTTAGTAACGAAAGTACTCTGTCTTTCAATCCGCTCGTTCAATTCGCGAATATCAATTGTTTCAGCCATAAAAGTTTATATTAATTTAAGACTCTGTATTATATCATATTCAAGATTATCGCTCCCAAAAATACAGGAATATATTAACCATACCAATTAATTTTTACTAAAAGAATAGTAGATTAAACTACTTTCATAGAGTTTAAAATAAAGTTAGATTAGAAAACGTAAACAAGAAAGATTACTATCGCATGAAATAAAAGAATATTATATTCTGTAGGAAAGGGAGTTACTTCTTTACAAGATTGGGGATTTTAAGATTAGCACCAACAGGTACATTATCCGGATTTCTAACTATATCTAAATTATATTTAGCAATATATGGCCACAACGCTTTGTCTCCATAAAAACGTAGGGCCAATCTCACTAATGTTTCGCCTTCTTGCAATACGTGATTAGTCTTTATCCCTACTATACGATAACTCACCGAGTCTGGTTCAAAAGACATGGAAGCCTTTTTTTCTATCTTTACAACGGGAGTACTACTTCCTTCTTTCACTGCATGCTGCGATAAAACAGTTTCAACGTTCGGCGAAGTTTCAACCATTAATGTATCTTCTGCAGCTATATCAGGATTCTCTTCTTTCAAAACAGTGAACGTATCCGGCAGAATTTGTAAAGTTTCAGAGTGTTTTTTTTCTTC
The DNA here is from genome assembly GCA_041855205.1 of Bacteroides sp. Lineage (GTDB taxonomy): Bacteria > Bacteroidota > Bacteroidia > Bacteroidales > Bacteroidaceae > Bacteroides. Next base: position 1,478 of record JBHADT010000014.1, on the reverse strand, counting down.
CTCCAACTCCTTTTCATTTGCGGAATAAAACACCTGTTTCAGATCGGACATTTCAGGATAATAAAGAAAAAAAACAGCGCTTGCACAGACAATAATCACCAATGCCACAATAGCTATGAAGAAATTCCGCGAAGAACGTGAAGGAAAAGATGATAGCTTTGATTCTTTGAACTGAGATGGTACCGAATCAGAAAGCTTATCCAAACTTTCAGATTCAACATTCATTATGGATGGTCCCGAAAGATTCTCATGAGTGTATATAACCTCCGTTTGTTTTTTCTCTTCTAAAGGTTCTTCGGATATTTTTGGCTTTTCCTCAATAGGGTACGATATATTTTCAACCGCAATACTACCTTCTGGTTCCAAGGCAGAGATTAAATTTACATCGGATTCTTCAGTCTTTACTTCTTCCGATGTAGAGGAAAATAGTCTCTCCTCAATCTCTTCCATACAGTTTTCTTCTTCATCCTCCTGCTCCACCTCATTATCCAACACTGTTTCCTCATGCAGTATAACCGTCTCAAAATGAGAAAAAGGTTTATTAATTTGTTCCTTTAATACCGTATCGGGAGTAAAGGAAACTTTGTTGTAAGCTTGAATTTCAAAACGTTCTCCTGTATTAACGTTTACGCTTTCACGGTTCTCTATCTCAATCAGTTTAAACGTACCTAATCCTTTTATCTTTACATACTTATCCTTTTCCAGAGAATATTCGATAAGATTAAAAAACTCTCTAATGAAAGTCTCTGCTTCTTTTTTCTTAATGCCTTGTTTGGCTGCAAGCAAATCAATTAGACTCTGTATGTTCAGCTTTTCACTCATGACGGATAGATGAAGAGTAGAATCCCATTAAACTTATTTAAACTTTTCTTTCAAAGAAATACCAGGACGATAGGTCAATACAAGTTTGGGAGGAATCAGCATTCTCAACTTCGTTGTAGGATTGACAGTAATACGCTCTCCTTTCTTTTTAACCTCGAAAACGCCAAATCCTTGCAAAGAGATTACATTTCCCTCTTGCAGTTGCTCAGACATAATTGAAATCAGATCAGACATCAACCGGGACGTTTCTTTCATAGAGCACCCCAGCCGATGAGATATTTCCATTGTAAATTCTTTATTGTTCAAAACTGTATATTATTTATAATGAGAAGTATTTTACGTATAAATATAAAGAAGCATCATGATATCACTTTACCAAATAAATCAAAATCATCAGCGTCAATTATTTCAACCTGATAGAAGCTGCCTTTCTTCAATTTTACTCCCTCTTGTTCTTGCAGAATCAACACCTCAGGATCAACTTCAGGAGAATCAAATTCTGTCCGTCCGATATAGTATTCACCTTCTTTCCTATCAATGATTACTTTCATGTGTTGTCCTATCTTCCCGGCACTTAATTCTGCAGAAATTCCTTGCTGGATAGCCATCAATTCTTCCAAGCGAGCTTGTTTAACCTTTTCAGGAATTTCATCCTC